>NZ_DBLZMS010000002.1:0-367106 GCF_057037865.1 Ruminococcoides sp. | reverse complement strand
TGTATCTCAACAGCCTTTCAGCTGTTCAAATCAATTTCAGAGCTTTAATCGCTCATTGACGAATATGTCACTGACTATATCCGTAATTCCTGATGCTTTTTTAGTGTACATCTCACTGTAATTCTTTGAGCTTTCCTCAAAGTCATTACGGGTTTCTTTACTATTTTCTCGTTGTTCAATTTTCAAGGTCCTATGTTCACTTTGCACAAGAAAAACTTGATTCTCTCTTTTGTTTTAAGAGGATTTGTTGTTTTCCTTCGCGGAACATTCTTTATTATATACCTTTTTCCAGAAAAGTCAACCCCTTTTTTCAAAAAAATTCAATTTTTTCAGAAAAAGTTTTAGCCTTGTGGTTTTGTCAACAAATTTCTTTGTTTTATCACAACATATTGTGGTCGTCTAAAATACACCTTTTTACAATTTTGAAAATCCTATTGTATTTTCCCTTTCTATAATATAAAATAGAAATACAAATTAATTTTTCGGAGGAAAATTTATGATTAATTCCATTCCCTATTATCCGTATCAACAGAATGTGCAGATATTGAAAGGATTCTTTTCCAAACCGCTTACATTAATATGTGCAATAGTCTCTGGCCTTACATGTATTTTCGGAATGTTTAGCATTAATACAAGAGCAGGTTCTACGAACATATCTTTCTCGAGCGGCACGGGCGGTTCAATTTCAATTCTTTTATGTATTGCTCTTATCCTGCTTTATGCAAAGTGCCGTTCAAATGATCCAATGCCGTTTGGCGCAACGGTTACTCTCATCAAGATATATTCTATCATTGAAATAGTAATCGGCGGACTTGCATTGCTCGCCTTTACCGGAATAACTTTTCTTCTTTCATTAGTTTTGCAGGGACAGGAAGTATTTGGATACATTCTTATCCTCTGCATCTTTGCTATTCCTATTGCACTTGTAACACTCATACACGGTATCGGATTGCTTTTATGGTCTGATTCAATTAAGAAGGGTGCAACATCGGTTTATCTCAAAAGCAGAGGTTCAATACTTCTTGCCGTGTCTTCTATTCTCTCTATTATAGTAAGCGTTGCATCCGCAATTGCTTCATTCATCTTTATTAAGGAATACGGTCCGGAAATTTCAGCGTATCTGCATCATTTGGCTGAGGAGAATCCGAACTTTAATTTTAGCGGTCTATTTGATTCGTCAGATCCCATGAATTCATTGTTTATTTCCGCTGCGGGGGTTGTAACGGTATTAAATACAGTACTGTCTGCTGTATTTTACGCTTTGCTTGCAGCACTTGCTATTTCTTTTCATACATATATAAAGAAATATACAAACGGAATTAACCTCGGTTCAGGTCAGGCTCCTGAATATGATGCTCAGCAAAACGCTGTTCCCGTACCTCCTGTTGCTCCTGTAACAAGTGAAGTGCAGACAGAAGGTATTCAGCCGCCTGTTCAGCAACCGATTGATTTTCAGCCCAAAAACGTTGATTTTGGCTCAATGGACGCAACTTCCGACAACAAACAGATTAACACTCAGTTTGAAAATCCTTATATGCAGGCGGTCGCAGACGATATGAGTGATAAATCAAATACGGTTGTTTGCCCGAACTGTCATGCACAATGCAATAACGATATGAAGTTCTGCGGAAACTGCGGTACAAAACTCAAATAAAAAACGCTATACATATATATAGAAAAAAGCGGAGATTGAAGTTGAATCAATCTCCGCTTTATTGCGTCACAATTATTTACATATATATGTTACTTTTTAAAAGCCTTGAAATCCTTGATAACCTGCTCACGATGCTTATAGTTATCGCTATTCTTGTCGGGATTCGTCTTATCAATAGCAGTGTCTGTATAAATCATAAGATAGTTGCCGTTGTCCGAAAGATAGGCTGTTACATCGGGAAGTCCGTAGATACTGAATGTGCCGTTGTCCTTAACGGACTTTACAATCTCATCGGCTGTGCTGTTCGTTTTCTTTGTATCATAAGAGTAAAGCTCAATGATAATATTTGAACCTGCATACTTTGCAGCAAACTTTTTACCTTCTTTGGCGCCGATAGCGGACGCATCCATTTTAATGCTGCCGTCTTTACTTCCAAGGTATTCCTTAGCTACAAAATAATCAACAAGTCCGTCAAGGTCATTGCCGTATTTATCATCCTTAACCGAAGATGTTGTAGGCTGAGTGCTGTCCTCGCTTGTCTGTGAAGAACTGTTACCGTCCTTATAAAGTGCATCATTATAGCTGCAACCAACTGCAGTAACCGCAAGAATGCCTGCACATAAAATCGCTGTAAGAATTCTCTTCATAATATTTTTCCTTTCGGTTCATTCTTTCGTTCTGTCATAAGCACAGTATATTATACCGCATATTTTCCGATAAATCAATATAAATTTCAAAAACAATAGGCAGATGCCGAAGCGTCTGCCTTGATTATGTCGTAACATTATTAATATCGTAAGATTTGATTATATAGAACTGCCCTTTCAAATTAAGTGTGATGCACTCACCATACAGAGTTAATTCTATCACCAAGTCAAGCTCGGGAATTCATAGTTTAGATTATATCAAACTATCTACACGAACTAAAATTAACACGAGCTAAAATTAACCTACTATATATACATTTACATTTCGTCTGCCAAAGCTTACGCATTCATCATATGTGTTGTAGAAACAGTCAACAATTGCAGTTCCCGACATGAGCGCACCGCCTGTGTCAACGGCTGTTGCGTAGCCGTAAACAAAACTGCCGTCTGTTGATACAATGTAAAGCTTTGAGCCATACGGAATGATGTTCGGGTTGACTGCCACACCGCCGTGATAAGCCGTTACGCCTGTTGCCGTAAGTGAACCTGCGGGTGCTGTGTACGCTGTACCTGAACCTGTAACAACCGATGAATAGGCAACGGTGTTGCCGTTCATATCCGTAAATGTGCCGACAGGATTGCTGACATTTGAACCCTTTGTACCCATAAGTACAACCTTGTCAACAGGCTCTTTTGTAATTTTGGTGTCTACTGTTTTTGAAGATACCTTTTTGCCGTCAACATACTTGCACTTCTTTGTTACAAGAGCTTCGCCCTGTTTGCCCTCAGTCTGAACCTTTGTTTTACCAAGGTCAACATCCTTTGAATTTTTCTTAACGGTTTCAAAATCAACCGACTGAGTTTCGGTTTCGTTCCTATAGGTCACACGCTTGATTGTGATGCTGTCTGCGTCCTCAATGTTGCTGTCCTTGTCAACGCTGAGAATATCGTCATCGGAAAGCTTGTAGCCAAGCTGATTGAGGACATCGCAAACATTGCCGTTCGGAACATAAACAATGTCGGTTTTGCCGTCAGCTGTAATTGAAAGCTTTTTGCCCTTGTAAACCTTAACGGTGAGATTATCCGAAACCGGAGTTGAAAGTGACGGCTCAACCACCTCGTTATATGCGGGAGTAATGCCTGTTCTTTCAAGCACATCGGCAACCGTACCTTTTGCAAGGCTGACTGTCTGAACATCGCCGTTATAGTCAACGCTGATTTCAACAGCCCTAATCATGCCGTATGTAAATCCGTTTTCATCAAGTCCTGCATAAACGATATCGCCGTTTGCAAGCTCAACACCGTCTGATGTTACAGCATGTTCTGTTTCTGCACTGTAGTTCACGGCAGCAGCTACCGTGTAAATCGAACCTGTAATAATTGCAGCTGCAAGTGCAAAAGTCGTTACGGAACGCAGGGGACGAAAGTTCTCTTTCTTTTTCTGCATAATAAATTTCTCCTGACTTGCAATTTTCTCAGGATTGATTTTGCATGGAAAATTGCATATTTAATTCATAAACCTTCACTAAAGAGCCGTCTTGCTCTTTACAGGCACACATTATAGGACTGTGTTTTGTGAATGTCAAACCAATCAAAAGTAAATTTTTTGTGCAATTCCACAAGACTTTCGCCTTTATTTTCTATTTTTGCAATATAATCTTGTTTCTTATTGGGAATTATCCTGCAAATTTATATGCAATTTGCAAGAAATTCACTTTTACCGTTTCGTTACCGATTTGTTACTGTTTTGTAACTACTTTCTCATAGAGAATTTTATCGCTTAAAGCAGTTGTTTTTAATGCTTTTTTAGCAACAAAAACGAGGTCAAACCGACCTCGTTTTCTGCTGTATTTATTCATCTTTTTTCTTTGTAATTGTTTTTTGTGATTTCTGTTCTATTTCTTTAATGCTACTCTTTGGAGTGGGCAAATCTTCCGGCATAGTACCGCCAAGTTCCTTTATTATTTCACGGACTTTTTTGCCAACATGATAATAGGTTTGATGTTCTCAAATATTCGGTCGCTATACTTTTCAATACTAGTCATGACTATCCTCCTTTGTGCAAAGTGTACAAAATTTTCGTTTTTTTTTGCAACATTTTGCTGGTATCAGCAAAATGTTATTATTCAAATTACTAATCTTAAATCAGCTATTATTATATAATAATTATAATGTAACTCACATTAAAAATCAACACTAAAGTTTTATAATGTTGTTTCATTTGCGTGCTTTTTGCGGTACTCCGTAGGGGTGATTCCTTTCAGCTTTCTGAAAACCTTTGAAAAGTATAACTGATCGGAAAAGCCTACCGAGAGGGCGACATCCTTAATCTGAACATCCGTGTTGTTAAGCATTGTGCAGGCTCTGCCGATTCGGCAGTTGTTGATGTACTCGATAACCGAAAATCCCGTTTCTTCCTTAAAAAGTCTGTAAAGGTAAGTGCGGTCAATCTGAACTTTGTCGGCAACGCTTTTAACCGTGCATGAAACCTGCCGAAAGTTTCTTTCTATATAATCTCTCGCCTGCATAATGTAGTCGGTTTCGGTTGATTTCCGACTCGGATAATACTGAATATAGTATGACAGCAGAATAAGCACCTTGCCGTTTGTGCGACAGGCGGCATAAACCGTGTCGCTGTTGTCATCACAGACATCAAAATATTGAAAAAGACTTTCAACTGGAATTTCGGGGGCAACAGGACGGCTTTTTGAAAAATTGGTTCGGCTTATCATTACGGCAATTTCAAACCCCGTGAGTTCAACCCATTTGTATTCAAACATAATATTCGGATACGCCTTGACGCTTATGCTTGAATACGGAAAAAGCATAACCGAATTACCCCTTTTCACGGGATATTCGATGCCATCTATAATAAAAATTCCCTTGCCTGCCGTAACAAGAAACAGACCGTAGGTTTCACGCATTGCGGGTTTGATTTCAAAATCAATATCAGGAATCCTCACACCGCACGAAACACAAACATTTGACAGTACTCTGTAATTACTACTTTGTTCCATATAATCGCCTCAAATACAACATTTGTCCATAATATCATAACATATCTATATAGATTTTCGTGCTTTTTCACGCTATAATTATGTTATTATACAATAATTTTGCATTTTTGACAATAGGTGATTCGGAGTGAAGCATTTTGAACTATAAATACGAAATAATAAATTATGACCAAAACACACCTGCAAAGGTTATGTATCTTAACCTTTCGTCAGAAACACACAAGACTGAACTTCATTGGCACAGAGAGCCTGAGCTTGTCTATGTGATTGAAGGTCAGGCAGAATGTCCGAGAAACGGCGAAACAACGCTTGTAAACGAGGGGGATTTTATTCTTTTCAACAGTGAAGATGTCCACCTTGTTCGGCCTGTTGTCGGAACAAGCGTCCGCCTTGTGTGCATTCAGCTTTCGTTTGAATATATGCGAATGTTCTGCAAGTCAATTGACAGCGTTGTTTTTGATCTTTCTGTTTCTCCTCAAACGAAACAGAAGCTTATTGAAGTTCTTCGGGAAATTGCCGAAACAAATCCCAATGATGAGTACAGCACACTTCTTCAAATTGCTCATGTCAATAAGATTTACTATCTGCTCTTGAAGAATTGCACCTGCTTTAAGAGAGCAACCAACAATCCGATTATTCCGCGCAGAGATTTTTCATATGCAAAAACAGCAATTGCATATATTAATGAAAACTACAAGCGTGAAATTCCTCTTAACGAGATTTCATCGGTTGTAAATCTTTCTCCGTCTTATTTTTCAAAGTACTTCAAAAGCATCACCCGTGTGAGCTTTTCGGAGTATCTTGCAAACCTCCGACTTGAAAATGCAATCAACGATATGCTTGATAAGAACTCGACGGTTTCTGCCGCTGCACTTGAAAACGGCTTTGCAAATGTAAAGTCATTCATCACACAGTGCAAAAAGGTCTACGGCCTTACACCGGCGCAGTATAAAAAGAAACTTCTCAACAGATAAAATTTTAAAGGCTCAGAACTTTGTACAGGTTCTGAGCCTTTTTGCATACGGCATACAGCCGTTTCTTATTGATAAAGTTTATCCTTAAAAAATTTCGCCACCATATCCCACAGCTTTTCCTGTGCAAAAAATATGTCGGCGTGTTCCGCTCCGTTAATTGCAACCAATGTGACATCGCAACCGTTTTTCTCAAGCAAATCGTGCAATTCGGCACTCTGCGAAAAAGGAACGGTGGAATCGTCTGTTCCGTGAAAAATCATAAACGGCGGTGCTGACGGGGTTACATACGAAACGGGGCAACACTTCATTGCCTTTTCCTTATTGAGTGCAACATTCATTCCGAGCATGAGCGACTCCATACTTGCCGCCGAAGTTAACGGCGATTCATATGGAAATGTTGAAACATCTGTCGGCGGATAAAATGCACAGCAAGCCTGTACCTCGCTTGAACAGTCAAGATAATTTCCGACATCAAGAGCCTTATCGTTATCTAAAGCACACATGGCAGCAAGATAGCCTCCTGCGGATTCGCCTGCAACACCGATTTTGTTTTCATCTATATTATAACGGTCTGCGTGAGCCTTGATGTAACGAATAGCCGCTTTTACATCCTCCAACGGCATCGGATATGCCCCTTCATTGCTTGTGCGATATTCAACACTTGCAACCGCAAAGCCCTCGAGTGCCAACTTTGCAAGATAAGCAAAATGGGCAGATTTATCCAGTCTTATCCAACCGCCACCGCAAAACCACACAATACACGGGTATTTTTTGTTTTTTAATTTTGGATAAATCAAGTCGAGTTTCAAGTCTCTTGTGGTGTGTCCGAACCATGCGTCAACCTGTGCATAGGTTATGTCGGATACGGTAAAATATCTCGGTTTTTCAATTTTAAGATTCATTTCAAGCTTCATAATATTATCCCTTATCAGTTGTATTTGCGGAGCAAGCCTATATTATACGACTCAATCTCCGAAAGGTCGCTTTCGCTGAAATTGTAGTTTTTGTGATACCAGCTTTGGCTCTCATAGTATTTCTGAATTGATTTTGTTTTGAAAACATATCCGTGACGGGCATAGATTTCATTGATTGCATCCTGTGCAACATCTCCACCGAGTCCCGTAACTTCATCTACAGTAAGTTTTCTTTGTGACGAATGCGGAAATATAAAACCGTTGTTACGGCTTTCATCTGATTTTGACGAAGAACTGTTTGAACCTTCATGCCTCTTAGTATCATCACTCTTTGTCGGCTCTGTTGATTTTGTGTAACTTTCGGTCGGATTCATATTGTTGCCCTTTACGGTAACGGTACAGGTTGCCTTTTTGCCGTTTGCGGATTCGCAGGTGATTGTTACAACGCCTTCGCTTTCACCAAAAACCATGCCGTTGCCGTCAACACTTGCGACCTTCGGATCCGATGACGACCACGCAAGGTTGTCGGTCGGAGCGTCAACAGGCTTTACCTTTGCCTCAAGCTGAATTTTACTTCCCTGTTTTACGGAAGTTGAACTCTCGCTCAGAGTCACGCCTTCAATCTCTTTGTCAAGAACGGTCACATTGCAAAGTTTTTTAAGTCCGTTTTCGCTCTCTGCCGTCACAACGGCTGTTCCCCTTGATTTGCCTGTGATTGTTCCGTCATCAACGGTCACAATTTTATTATCCGAAGATGACCAGCTTATTTTTCCCGCATCCGCACCCTCGGGTTCAATTGTTACCGAAATATGCTTAGTATCGCCCACATGAAATTCAATTTCTTCATAGCTTAATTTCATGCTCTTGGCTTGTTGTACAAAGCATGAGCAAATCACAAACGGCACAAGCATAATCATCGCCAAAACGGGTATTAATTTTTTCACAAACACTCCCCCTGTCCTTAATATATGTAAAATTCTTGTTCTTATCTGTATTCTAACCTATTTATATACTTTTGTAAACCACAGCCGATCAACTTTCATTCACAAGCTTTTCAAGACCTTCTCTGCTCTTTATAAGTATTCTTCGGTACTCGGTAGAAATGTATCCCGATTTTGCAAATCTGCTCAGAGTTTTGCTGACTGTAACCCTTGATACACCTACCGTATTGGCAATTTCTTCATGTGTAATTGCAACAGAACCGTTATGTTCGCTTTCAAGCAAGAGCCCTGCAATACGGGCGTCTGCCTGCATAAAGGTCATTGAGTCAAGCTGTGATGACAAAAGTCTTATTCTGTTGGCAAGAATTTCAAGCAATTCAAACGCAAGCGTCGGGTGCTGTGCGATAATGTCGGTCAATCGCTTTTTGTCAATCATTATAACTTCGGTATTTGTAAGTGCCTTGGCGGAACTGACTCTCGGCTTTTTGTCAAAAAAAGCACCCTCACCGATAATCTCGCCGTGTCTTGCCGTGTTGAGAGTTTTCTCGTTGCCGTCAACGGAATTCATATACACCTTTACACTGCCCTTTTTGATGTAACAAAAGCTTTGCGCCGTGTCGCCCTGAAGATAGATTATCTCATCTTTTGCGTATTTTCTGACGCTCCCCGACTGTTCAATCAGCGACTGCATATTCTCATGAACAGTGCTGTTTGCGTGTCCGCAGGCATTAATCGTGTGTTCCATAATTCACCGCCCTAATAATCCGATTTATTTCCTTAATTGTAACATAGTTTACAATCTTTTTGCAAGGTGTATGCAATAATTATCTTAAAAGAAAAGGAGTGATTTATTATGGGTATGACTATGTCGCAGAAGATTCTTGCGGCTCACGCAGGACTCAGCGAAGTCAAGGCAGGTCAGCTTATTGAGGCAAAGCTCGATATGGTTCTCGGTAACGATGTAACATCTCCCGTAGCTATTAATGTATTCGAGGAAAACGGCGCTACCTCAGTATTTGACAACACAAAAATCGCAATGATTATGGACCACTTTACACCTAATAAAGATATCAAGGCAGCAACACAGGTTAAACAGGTTCGCACATTTGCAGACAAATATGATATCAAAAACTACAGAGATGTAGGTCAGATGGGTATTGAACACGCACTTCTCCCCGAACAGGGACTTGTAGGACCGGGCTGTCTTTGCATCGGTGCTGACTCACACACCTGTACATACGGCGCACTCGGCGCATTCTCAACAGGCGTTGGCTCAACAGATATGGCGGCAGGTATGATCAGCGGTAAGGCTTGGTTCAAAGTTCCGTCAGCTATCAAATTCAACATCGTAGGCAAGCCACAGGGTTTTGTAAGCGGTAAGGATGTCATTCTCCACATCATCGGCAAAATCGGCGTTGACGGCGCACTTTACAAGTCAATGGAATTCACAGGCGAAGGTCTTAAATACCTCAACATTGATGACAGACTTTGCATTGCAAACATGGCAATTGAGGCAGGCGCAAAGAACGGTATCTTCCCTGTTGACGACATCACCCGTGAATACTGCAACGGCAGATATCAGGGTACTCCTGTCGAATACACGGCAGACGAGGACGCTGTTTATGACGAGGAGTACACAATCGACCTTTCAACTCTCCGTCCGACAGTTGCATTCCCGCATCTTCCCGAAAATACAAGAACAGTTGATGAAATCGGCGAAAAAGAAGTTAAGATTGACCAGTGCGTAATCGGTTCATGCACAAACGGCAGAATTTCAGACCTGCGTGCCGCCGCAAACATTCTCAAGGGCAAGAAGATTGCAAAGAATGTTCGTTGCATCATCTTCCCCGGCACACAGCAGATTTGGCTTGACGCTATGCACGAAGGTCTTTTTGATATCTTCATTGAGGCAGGCGCAGTTGTTTCAACACCGACCTGCGGTCCGTGTCTTGGCGGTCATATGGGTATTCTTGCCGCAGGCGAAAGAGCAATCTCAACAACTAACCGTAACTTTGTCGGCAGAATGGGTCATGTTGACAGCGAAGTTTATCTTGCAAGTCCGGCTGTTGCCGCCGCAAGTGCTGTCGCAGGCTACATTATTGACCCCGAAAAGGTATAAGAAAGGCAGGTAACAAACAATGAACGCAAAAGGTACTGTACACAAGTTCGGCGACAATGTGGATACCGATGTAATTATCCCTGCTCGCTACCTTAACACCGCATCTCACAAGGAGCTTGCGGCTCACTGCATGGAGGACATTGACGCAGATTTCGTAAACAAGGTTAAAGAGGGCGACATTATGGTTGCCGAAAAGAACTTTGGCTGCGGTTCTTCCCGTGAACACGCACCAATCGCAATCAAGGCAAGCGGAATTTCATGTGTAATCGCATCAACCTTTGCAAGAATTTTCTATCGTAACTCAATCAACATCGGTCTTCCTATTCTTGAATGTGATGAGGCGGCAAAAGATATCAAAGAGGGCGACACAGTTTCCGTAAACTTTGACACAGGCGTCATCACCAACGAAACAACAGGCAAAACATACCAGGCTGAGCCGTTCCCCGAGTTCATTCAGAACATCATCAAAAAAGGCGGTCTCATCAACTCGATTATGTAATCCGTTGATTTTGATTTAAAATTATAGCAGAACAACAAACGGCAGACTTGTAAGTAAGTCTGCCGTTATTTTTACTCTTTAAACAAAATATTGTAGGTGCGTTCATTGGACGCCCGCCTTGATGAAATTTTATGTTTTGTCAAAATGTTTTGATGTGATGAAAGTCACGCATTCATTTGTAGCGGCGATCAGTGATCGCCAATCGTTTTGGTTGTAAAACCAAAACGAACAAACAACAATTTTATTGTTGCATCATAATCGGTTAAAACAAAACATTTGTACTGTCGAACCGATTTTATAATCGGTTCGATTGGCGGTCAATGACCGCCGCTACATTATAATAATAAATTTTCAACACAACAAAAAAGCCTCCCGAACAAACGGGAGGCTTGAATGCTTTTACGCACAAATATTTAAAGTAAAACCTTTTAACAAATTACTTCTTGTAAGATGTGTGCCAGATTTCCTTAGCATACTGGAGGATTGTACGGTCAGATGAGAACTTACCTGCATTTGCAATGTTGATAAGGCACTTCTTACCGAATTCCTTACGGTTAGCATACTCTGTGTTAGCTCTGATCTTTGTATCAACATAATCGGGAAGGTCATAGATGAGGAAGTAGTTATCAGCCTTCTGCCATGAAGAATCCTTGAGGAGTGAATCATGAAGCTCCTTGAAGCTGCCCTCGCCCTGAGCGCCGCCGTCATCAAATGTGCCGTCGATAAGAGTATCAACAACTCTCTTAATTTCCGGATTAGCGTCATAAAGAGCCTTTGGATGGTAGCCTTCCTTCTTCATTCTCTCGATATCCTCAACCTTTGCGCCGAAGATATACTCGTTCTCAATGCCTGCGCACTCAGCGATTTCAACATTAGCACCGTCAAGTGTACCGAGTGTAGGAGCACCGTTGAGCATGAACTTCATGTTACCTGTACCCGATGCCTCAAGACCTGCTGTTGATGTCTGCTCAGAAAGGTCAGCAGCAACAACAATCTTCTCAGCGTAAGATACATTGTAGTTAGAAATGAAGTAAACCTGAAGGAGATCCTTTGTTTCGGGATCGTTGTTTACAAGCTTAGCAATCTCGTTGATGTACTTGATGATTGCCTTTGCTCTTGCATAACCCGGAGCAGCCTTTGCGCCGAAGATAAATGTTGTAGGAGTCCAGTTTTTAAGCTTCTTATCCTTCAATCTGAAGTAGATTGTCATGATTGAGAAAGCGTTGAGGAGCTGTCTCTTGTACTCGTGAAGTCTCTTAACCTGAATATCATAGATTGAATCGGGATTTACATCGTAGCCGTCCATCTTCTTGATGTAGTCTGCGAGCTGCTGTTTCTTCTTCTTCTTGATATTGTTGAACTTTGTGATTGTTCTTGTGTCAATGCTGTCATTGAGCTTTTCAAGAAGTGAAAGGTCTGTAAGCCATGCATCTGAGCCAACCTTCTCTGTGATAAGAGCAGAAAGCTCAGGGTTGCAAAGACCGAGCCAACGGCGCTGTGTAATACCGTTTGTCTTGTTCTGGAATCTCTCGGGATATACCTGATACCACTCTTTGAGTACATCAGCCTTGAGGATTTCTGTGTGAAGCTCGGCAACGCCGTTTACATATGTTGATGCGTATGTTGCAAGTCTTGCCATATGAACAACATTACCGTCGATAATGCGCATCTTAGCCTTTGTATCCTCATGCACACCCTTAGCAGTAAGCTCTTCCTGGCACTTGTTGGCGATAAGGCAGATAATGTGATAAATCTCAGGAATAACCTGTGTCATAAGGTCAGCAGGCCACTTCTCAAGAGCCTCGCCGAGAACTGTGTGGTTTGTATAGTTAAATGTCTTTCTTGCAATTTCAAAAGCGTCGTCAAAATTGAAGCCTTCGTTCATAAGAAGTCTTACAAGCTCGGGAACACATGATACAGGATGTGTATCGTTAAGCTGAATTGTGTTTTCCTTAGCAAAGAAGCTGAAATCATTGCCGTGCTTCTTCTTATAACGGCGCATAATGTCCTGAAGTGATGCAGAACAGAAGAAATACTGCTGTTTAAGTCTGAGAACCTTGCCCTCATACTTGTTATCGTTAGGATAAAGAACCTTTGTGATGTTTTCGGCATCGTTCTTTTCCTGAACGGCATTGTTGTACTCTGTGTTGTTGAAAGCAGTAAAATCAAAATCGTTTACTGCCTCAGCCTGCCAAAGACGAAGTGTGTTGATGTTTGTTGTCTTACAACCGATAACAGCCATATCGTAAGGAACAGCCTTAACTGTCTGACCCTTGAATGATACTGTAACAGCCTCATCTTCAACACGGTTGCACCACGGATCTTCAAATCTCTGCCAGTTATCAGCTGTTTCAACCTGATAACCGTTTTCGATAAGCTGCTTGAAAAGACCGTACTTGTAACGGATTCCGTAGCCGTCAAGCGGTACTTCCTGTGTAGCAGCACTGTCGAGGAAACAAGCGGCAAGTCTGCCGAGACCGCCGTTACCGAGAGCAGCATCGTCGATATCCTCAAATACATTGATGTCAATGCCCTTCTTTTTGAGGAGCTTTGTAACATCTTCAAGAATGCCGAGGCAGTAGAGGTTGTTGTACATCATTCTGCCCATGAGGAATTCTGCAGAGAAATAGTAAGCTCTGCGTTCGCTGTCATGTTTAATCTTGCTTGCTTCCCAGTTGCCTGCGATTTCGCCCATTACTGCTTTGCCGAGTGAGTAGTGAAGCTCAGCGGGTGTGAGCTCTTCAATCTTTTTGCAGTACATAGACTGAGCTGTGAGTTCAAGCTTTTCCATAATATTACCCATTTGTTTAGTCCTCCAGTCGTCCGCTTTTTTCAGACATAGTTTTTAATTTATCTGCAAGCTCATCAGTAAGAGCTGCACCATTGAGTCTCCATACCCAGTTTCCGCCGAGTGTTGACGGAATATTCATTCTTGCCTCCTTGCCAAGGCCGAGAATGTCCTGCATAGGCACGATTGCTGTATCTGCCTTGCTTTCATAAGCAACACGGATGAGTCCCCAGTTGAACGGTTCGTCATCAGGCATCTGACAATAACTTCTTGCATAGTTAACGTCCTCGGGTTTAGCTGTTTCAAGCCAGCCCATAACAGTATCGTTATCGTGAGTACCTGTGTAAACAACACAGTTTTCGGTGTATTTATGGGGAAGATAGTCGTTCTCTTCACCACTGTCGAAAGCGAATTCAAGAACCTTCATTCCCGGATAGCCTGTCTGCTCCATAAGCTCGGTTACATCGGGAGTGAGTGTTCCGAGGTCTTCGGCAACAATATCAATCTTGCCGAGTGCCTCTTCCATCATATTAAAGAACTTAATGCGCGGACCTTCAACCCATTCACCGTTGATTGCGTTTTCGGCAGGATAAGGGATTGAATAGTAGCTTGCAAAAGCTCTAAAATGGTCAATACGGGTGATATCATAAAGCTTTGATGCGGCTTTGATACGCTCAAACCACCACTCATAGTCGGTAGCCTCAAGGTAATCCCAATCATAGAGAGGATTGCCCCAAAGCTGACCTGTTGCCGAGAAGTAATCCGGCGGACAGCCTGCAACTGCGATAGGATCACCGTCGTCATAAAGCTGAAACAGCTCGGGATTTGCCCATGTGTCTGCGCTGTCCATGGCAACATAGATTGGCATATCGCCCAAAATCTTAATGCCGAGACCGTTTACATACGCACGGAAGGATTCCCACTGCTCATAGAATTTGAACTGTACAAACTTCCAGAAATCAACATCATCCTTGAGCTTGCGTTCATAACGCTTCACGGCAGCCTCATCACGCATTTTGATTTCCTCATCCGGCCATTCTGTCCAGGAAACCATGTCAAAGCTCTTTTTAACTGCCATATAAAGTGCATAGTTTTTGAGCCATGAACTGTTTTTGCGCTTGAAGGATGTAAATGCCTTCTGGTCACCCTTTTTGAAGTTATCGTAAGCAATCTTCAAAACTTCAAAACGGTTGTTGTAGATTTTCTCATAGTCAACCTCGGCGTCATCTGAGCCCCAGTCACGGCTCATGACCTCTTCCTTAGTCAAAAGACCTTCTTCACAAAGAGTGTCAAGGTCAATGAGGTAAGGATTGCCTGCATAGGTTGAAAAAGACTGATACGGTGAATCACCGTAACTTGTCGGTCCAACGGGGAGAATCTGCCAGATTGTCTGACCTGATTTTTTCAGAAAGTCAGCAAACTTGCGAGCCTCTTTGCCGATGGTGCCGATACCGTAGGGGGATGGAAGCGAAGTAATCGAAAGGATAACACCTGCGCTTCTAGCCATAAAAATCAACTCCATTCTGACGGACTGTTAAATTTTTTAAATCTGCGAATTCGGGCGCAATTCGCCCCTGAACCCACAGTATCAAGATAATTTTAGCACATAATCTAAATTTTTACAAGTTATTTTTTTAACAACGACAAGTTATTGCAATATACTCAAAATAGTCAGTAAAACAGCGTCAGAAGTTAGTTTTCTTATATAGCCTCTTGAATTTACCATGTTAATACTGCCGCCAAGCATAAGCTTTATTGCATAACTTTTGTCTTTTGTGCTGATTCCGCAATAAACAAGACCGACAGGCTTTTCGGGCGTTCCGCCCGTAGGACCTGCAATTCCCGTTGTACTTACAGCTAAATCCGCACCCGAAACATTTCTTGCACCCTCTGCCATCTGCATTGCAGTTTCAGCCGAAACTGCGCCAAGCACAGACAGCGTTTCGTTTGAAACTCCAAGCACCTTATGTTTCATTTCATTTGCATATGTGCATACGCCAAAATCAAACACTTCGCTTGCACCGCTTACTGCGGTAATTCTTTCGCTTAAAAGACCGCCCGTACAGCTTTCTGCGGTTGCAAGCTTTACGCCCTTTTCACGGAGCTTTGCAACAACATTTTCCTGGAGCGTGTCGGAATTGAGATTGTTTTTTCTCAAAAGCCGAACCACATCTGTATCTGTCAGAGTTATCATTAATAATCATCTCCGAAAATTTTTCGTATATCCATATTTTAGCACCGGCATATGAATATTGCAATTATTTTTATTTTTTGATATATTAAATAGAAAAGGAAAGCGCTCACGCAAAAACGCTTAAAAAAGAGGTAATTTTATGGCTTGGTTTTTTACCGAAAAAAATATATTCGGCAACAACTACACCCTTGTCGGAGAAAACGCAAAGCATATTTCTAAGGTGCTGCGTATGCGTACAGGCGATGACATCACCCTTGTTTCTCCGAACAAAACGCAGTATGAATGTAAAATTTCGCTCATCACACAGGGTGAAGTCACAGTTGACATCATCTCACAAAAGCCGTGTGAAAACGAACCCGATGTTTTTGTAACCCTCTATCAGGCTCTGCCTAAGGGTGATAAAATGGATTTCATCGTTCAGAAATGCACGGAACTCGGAATCAGCAGAATTGTGCCGATGATTTCGGCAAGATGTGTTTCCCGTCCCGATGAAAAGTCGCTGAAAAAGAAGTGTGAACGCTGGCAGAAAATTGCTCTTCAGGCGGCAATGCAGAGCCGTAGAGGCATTATCCCCGAAGTAACTCCGTGCATTTCGTTTAAAGAGGCGGCAGAACAGACAAAGCAGAACGAAAAGACCGTATTTTTTTACGAAATGGGCGGAGAATCCGTCAAAAAAATTCTGAATGGCACAAAGCCTAAAACCGTCGGAATGTTCATCGGCAGTGAAGGCGGATTTGAACAATCGGAGGTTGACAGCGTAACCGCAATCGGCGGTCAGGCGGCAACCCTCGGCAAACGAATTCTCCGTGCAGAAACCGCCCCCCTCGCCGCCCTATCCATTATTATGTACGAAACCGACAATTTTTAGGCGAGTGCCTCGCACCCCTCTCGTGAAGACAGTTTGTGCAATACACAACAAATGATGCCCGAGTGTAGCATAGTAGTTGCATATACCGACTCGTAGGCGAGTGCCTCGCACCCCTCTCGTGAAGACAGTTTGTGCAATGCACAACAAATGATGCCCGAGCGCAATATTGTATGGATTTATGCAAACAGTAGCGGCGGTCAGCGACCGCCAATCGAACCGATTACAAAATCGGTTCGACATTACAAATGATTTTTAACCGACAATGATACAACATAAATTTATCGCTTGTTCGTTTTGGTTTTGCAACCAAAACGATTGGCGTTCGCTGAACGCCGCTACATTTCAACACCAAAATCGGAGGAAAATTTATGACAGGAATTATATGTGCCATGCAGATTGAGGCCGACGGAATTATCGCCCTTTCTCAGAACACACAAACCGAAGAAATCGCAGGAATGAAATTCACCACAGGTACTCTTAACGGCAAGGACATAGCCGTTGTAGTCTGCGGAGTCGGCAAGGTCAATGCCGCCATGTGTGCCGTTGTGCTTATTGAAAAGTTCAATCCCGATGTTGTAATCAACAGCGGTGTGGGCGGTTCACTCTCCCCTCTTGTATCAATCGGAGATATTGTTGTTGCGACAAAATCCGTTCAGCACGATATGAACACAACTGCTCTCGGTGACAGACAGGGCGAGGTTTCGTTTCCTGACGGTACAAAGATATTCTTTGACTGCGACAAAACAGTAGTTGAAAGGCTCACGCAGGCGTGCAGGGCACTCCCCGACACCAAGGTTGAGCAGGGCATTATCGCAAGCGGCGACATATTCGTTTCCGACCGCAAAAAACGCAAAAGAATTGCCGACACATTCGGTGCTCTTGTCTGTGAAATGGAGGGTGCGGCAATCGGTTATGTTTGCTACGCACTCAAAACTCCTTACGGAATCATCAGGGCAATCTCCGATGACCTTGACGAAAACAAGGGTGTTGACTATGAAAAATTCTGCAAACTTGCAAGCAAAAAAACCGTAGGCGCAATATGTGAATATCTCAAAAATGAATAATTACGACCGACTCAAAACGGGGAACGCTTTTGTTCCCTGTTTTTTCTTTTGTAATGAGTTGTCTTTTTCGATTTCTATTGACAATATAATCACATTTGGATAAAATAAAAGGTAACATTGTTTTATGGAATAACACTACATATACAAGGGAGAGATATATATGCAGCTTACAGGTGCAGAAATCATTTGCGAGTGTCTTCTTGAACAGGGTGTTGACACGGTTTTCGGTTATCCGGGCGGTGCGGCACTCAACACATACGATGCGCTCTATAAATACAGCGACAAAATTCGTCACATTCTCACAGCACACGAACAGGGTGCTTCTCATGCGGCTGACGGTTACGCAAGAGCAACAGGCAAAACAGGCGTTGTTATGACAACATCTGGTCCCGGTGCAACAAACATTGTAACAGGCCTTGCAACAGCCAATATCGACAGCATTCCGCTTGTTGCAATCACAGGCAATGTAACAACCGATCAGCTTGGAAGAGACAGCTTTCAGGAAGTTGACATTGTAAACATCGTAAAGCCCGTTACAAAGGCAAGCTTCCTTGTTGAAAAGGTTGAGGATCTTGCCGACACCATACGCAAGGCTTTTGCTCTTGCTCAACACGGCAGAAAAGGACCTGTTCTCGTTGATGTTCCAAAGGATGTAACGGCAAACAAAACAGAGTTTGTACAGACTATTCCCGAAAGACCGAGAACCTTTGAAATCAGAAACCCTGAAAAAGTTCGTGTTGTTCAGGAAATGATTAAAAACGCAAAGCGTCCTATGATTTACGCAGGCGGCGGTATCATCAGCGCTGATGCAAGCGAAGAATTCAAGGCATTTGCAGAGCTTATTGACGCTCCCGTTTGTTGTTCGCTTATGGGACTCGGCTGTATTCCCGCCGATCATCCGCTCTGCGTCGGCAACATCGGTATGCACGGCGGTTACGAAACAGGTATGGCAACAGCCGAATGTGACCTTATGATTGCGTGCGGTGCAAGATTCTCCGACCGTGTTGCAGGCGACCGTGAAAGGTTCGGCGAACAGGCAAAGATTGTTCAGCTTGAAATTGACGAAAAAGAAATTAACAAGAATGTAAAGGTTGATGAATACATTCTCGGAGATATAAAAGAAATTCTCATTGCACTCACAATCGGTCTTGACCGTCAGAACCATCCGGACTGGCTTGCGAAGATTGAAGAATGGAAGCATCATTTTGACGATAAAAAGCTCCCCGAGTGCGACCTTCCGCTCCCACAGCAGGTTCTTGATACAATCAACGAAATCAAGTGTCCGTCAGACATCATCGCAACAGATGTAGGTCAGCACCAGATGTGGGTTGCACAGTTCAGCAAGATTATGGAAAGCAGAACGCTCCTCACATCGGGCGGTATGGGTACTATGGGTTACGGCATGGGCGCCGCAATCGGTGCGCAGTGTGCCCGTCCCAATGACAGGGTTTGCCTCATCACAGGTGACGGCAGTTTCCACATGAACTTAAACGAACTCGTAACACTGAAGTCCTATGAACTCCCCGTTGTTGTAGTTGTTATGAACAACACGGTTCTCGGCATGGTTCGTCAGTGGCAGAAGCTTTTCTACGGCAGTCGTTTTTCACAGACCGATCCGCACAGAGCAACCGACTTTGTAAAGCTTGCAAACGCTTTCGGCGTTGATGGTTTAAGAATCACAAAGCCTGAGGAAATCAAGCCGATTCTCACAAAGGCTTTTGAGATGAACAAGCCCGTTGTTGTTGACTGCCGCATCAGTCCCGATGCAAATGTTCTCCCGATGATTCCTCCGGGAAAAACAATCAACGAAATCATCACCGAAATGTAAGCCGAGAGCCTCGGCACGCAGTTCGTGTAGGCAGTTTTGTTAAGGAACAACTTTCAGTTCCCGAGCACGGCAAACCACTGTTCCTTGTTCGTGTAGGTAGTTTGATTAAATAACATCTGCATATTTCCAAACACAGCTAACTTAATAATTCAACATATATAGGGTACTCGTTCGAGTACCCTGTTTTTTATGCCATTCAGTAGCGGAATTCAACTTTGAATACATGGCTTTAGACAAAGCGTAAAAAAACAGCCGTAAAAATACGGCTGTTTTGTGTTACGACTATTAAAGTAAAATTACTTCTTTTCTTTCTTTTCCTTTGGTTTAACTTCTTTTTCAAAGTTTGCGGCATCGGCAACATCTTCCGTATCGAACTTATAGTCCTTACCGGGGAAAACTGCGTTGAGAACGATACCTGCAATTGATGCAACAGCAAGTGGCGAAAGTGTTATTGCGGCACTGCCGATTGTGAAGCTTACCGTGTCGCTTGAAAGACCGAGCGCACAAACAAGAATAACTGCGGCAACGATAAGGTTACGGCTCTTTGTGAAGTCAACCTTGTTTTCAACAACATTTCTGACACCGATAGCAGAAATCATACCGTAAAGAACAAACGAAATACCACCGATGATACAGCTTGGAATTGAACCGATAATTACCGAAACAATCGGGAAGAATGATACTGCAACGGCAAAGTAAGCGGCAATTCTTATTACTCTCGGGTCATAAACTCTCGTAAGAGCGAGAACGCCTGTGTTTTCACCGTATGTTGTGTTTGCAGGGCCGCCGAAAAGTGATGCAAGTGTTGTTGCAAGGCCGTCACCGACAAGAGTTCTGTGGAGTCCCGGATCTTTGATGTAGTTATTGCCTGTTGTTGAACTGATGGCGCAAATATCACCGATATGCTCCATCATTGTAGCAAAAGCAATCGGAACAATGGCAATGATTGAAGATGCGATAAGCGCACCGTTTGAGTAATCAATACCGCCGAATACCGTTTTATCCCAGTGAATCGGAATTCCGATAAGTCCCTCACTGCCGAAAATGTGACCTTTTGAGATGTTGTCGCAAATTGTGTTCAGGCTTGTAAAGTCAAAAATAGGCTGATAAACACCGTTTGCGTCAGCACCGCCCGAGAAAAGCCACGGAACATTCTGAATAAGGTCAGGATTTGCCTGTGAAATGAAGTAAAGCACAAGACCTGTGCCGTAGGAGATGAGCAAGCCGAGTATAATCGGAATGATTTTAGCCATTCCCTTGCCCCAGATGTTGAAAACAACAATTACAGCAAGAGCAACTACAGCCAAGGACCAGTTTGTCGTGCAGTTTGAAACAGCCGACGGAGCAAGTCCGAGACCGATTGCAATGATAATAGGCCCTGTTACAACAGGCGGAAAAAATCTCATTACCTTTTCAATACCGACAGCCTTGATAACTGCGGCAAGGATAAAATAGATAAGACCGGCACACGCAACACCAAGGCACGCATACGGGAGCATACTGTTAGGGTCATTGGGTGAAAAAGCCTTGATTGCGGCATAACCGCCCAAGAATGCAAAGGACGAGCCGAGGAAGGCAGGTACTTTAAACTTTGTAATGCAGTGGAACAAAAGTGTTCCCAAACCTGCCATAAGCAAAGTTGTTGAAATGTCAAGTCCCGTTAAAATCGGAACAAGGATTGTTGCGCCGAACATTGCAAACATATGCTGAACACCGAGAATTATCATCTTCGGTTTTCCGAGTTTGCGGGCATCATAAATTGCGCCGTTGTTTTTATCCATTAGAATTCCCTCTTTCTCATTTTCGGGTTTAAAATCTGTAAAAACCCCATTCCTGTTAATTATACCTTTGCACAGATATAAAAGCAATAACTTTTTATTTTAATGCCAAAAGTTCCCATATCATTGACATTTTGAACGGTTTTTAGTATCATTAAGTTAATCAAATAATCAAAATTCAACAAGGAGGCAATGATATGTCAGTTTCGTACATGACACATCCGCTTATAAGACACAAAATTACACTTCTCAGAAAAGAAGACACATCAACAAACGAATTCCGCAAATTGGTTGAAGAAATTGCAATGCTTATGGGTTACGAGGCTCTTTCGGATCTTGAAACTCAGGACATCACGGTTAAAACTCCGATTGAGGAGTCTGTTCAGCCTGTTATTTCAGGCAAAAAGCTTGCCGTTGTTCCGATTCTTCGTGCAGGTCTTGGTATGGTAAACGGTATTCTCGCACTTGTTCCGTCCGCAAGAGTAGGTCACATCGGTCTTTACCGTGACCCCGAAACTCACGAACCGCACGAATATTACTGCAAGCTCCCCGATCCGATTGATCAGCGTCAGATTGTTGTTGTCGATCCGATGCTTGCAACAGGCGGTTCGGCTATTGCCGCTGTTGATTTCATCAAAAAGCACGGCGGTCAGAAAATCAAGTTCATGTCAATCATCGCAGCTCCCGAGGGTGTTGACGCTCTTATGAAGGCACACCCCGATATTCAGCTTTATGTTGGCTGTCTTGACCGTGAGCTTAACGAAAACGCATACATTTGCCCAGGTTTGGGCGATGCAGGCGACAGAATTTTCGGCACAAAATAATTTATTTTCCGCATTCAAAAAGCCTGAGCATTTTTGCTCAGGCTTTTTCTGTTTCGCATAAATGTAAATGCAGCAGTGTTAAAAGTGTTTCGGGGTTAGGATGTGCGAAACAGGATAAGGTTTTCCAAAATAACATATCTTTCGGAATAACTTTCAAAGAACAAGGTCTGTGTATTTATTTGTGACCGGTTAAATTCACATACCCTGTTTTCGATATTATTATAGCACAAAAAATATGTTTGTGTTAATTAGTCTTTAAATTGCCGATTTTTGACCGCTAATTTAATACTTTAGTCAACACGCATCAATCATGAATGATTTTATTTCCCCAAAAATCAAGGAGCTTCTCCTTAATTTCCGCATAGAGTGATGCGCTTATCGGCACTCTGTCGCCGTTTTTGCACACCCATTCCCGGCGGTCAACTTTCTCCACATTCTCCATATTTGCTATACAGCCTCTGGAAATATAAATAAATTCATTTGAGTCAAGTTCTTCAAACACAACAGACAGCGGTTTTCGTATTTTTATCGGCTCTTTGCTTTTGAGGTGGTAAATTTCACTGTTTTTACCTCTTTTGATAATGTACAGAATGTACTTACACGGCAACATACCGCACATATCGTGCCGTTCAATCAGGTACGATTTTTTGCTTTCAAGGTCAATGACATTAGCTGCGTCAAGCAATGCGTTCTTCAGCCTATAATCTCCGTCTTGCTTTGGAACAAATCTGAAAATATCAAGTTTATATCCGTCAACGGCATAATTTACATGGGAGGTCATAAAAATAATAAGACAATTCGGGTTTGATTTTTTCACATAATTCGCAATCTCAAAACCCGACATTTTTGGCATTTCGATATCAAGAATCAGAATATCCATTTGTTTGTTGTCGCCAAGCTCAAACATAAACTGACTGCTGTCGGTGTATACCGAAATATCCGCCGATATGTTCATTTCGCAAAAAGCACGTTCGGCTATTTCCTTTTCCCGTTTAACCGCCGAAGGGTTATCATCACATATTGTACAATGCAAAATCATATTCATAACATTCACCGTTTAAAGTTAATATAAATCACTTCTACAAAATCATTATACTATAGAAATTATCGCATTGCAATATATTGTCTGAATTTTATAAAACTTGTGCCTGTATATACCAGACAAAAGAAACACCCGAACTAAAAAGTTCGGGTGTAAAAGAATAAATTTAACTCAAAGATTATTCCGATTTATTTGCGGCAACACTTGAAGCCTGTTTGACAGCAGTATTGACTTTTGACTGATATGCATGACCTGCAACTCTGCCGTTAACAACCGCAACATAACGGTTGCTGTCAGACTTGTAATAGCTTACGGTGTCTGTTGAGCCGTCAGATGAGTATTTATATGTAACGGTAAGAACAGGCGAACCGTTTTTGCTGTCAGACTTTGTGTCGGCAAGCTCAACCATTGTAAGATTCTCATAGAAACCAGAGAATGTTGCAAGCTCAATTTCTGTCTTGCCGTTCTTAACGGTTGTTGTGGTTGTTGTTGACTCACTGCCGTTATCGTCTGTCTTTGTTTTCTGTGCAGTGCTCAGCGAGAATGTGTAGGTATTCTTGCCGTCATTTACGGAAACCTCCGACAATGCGCTCATCTTCGGATAAAGCACATATTCGTTTACAAGGCTGTCATAGCTTGTTTTAACCCACGGAACCTTTTCGGCAGAAATTGTATATACAATATTTCCGCCCTCTTTCATAAGGCACACATTGCCGTCACCGTCAGGCTTTGAAGCTCTGAGGCTGACTGTTGTGTCGGGATAAACAGCCTTTATCTTTGCATACGGATTAGAAAGACCTACGCTTGAAAGCTGTGAGGATGACGGATTAACCATTTTTACCGTGAGGGCATAAAGACCTCTGATGCCGCCTGCAACAAGACTGCTTTCCTTCTCGTTTGCGTAGCACTCAACAGGGCTTGTCATAACATAAGAAGCTGAGTTCTTTTTGTCTGAATTTGGCTTGAGTGTGATTGTATTTGAAAAATTAGAACCTGAAATCTCAATTGACGATGCCTGACTGTTGTCATTATCAGATGCCGCATCGTTGATTGTAAGACTGATAAGATCTGTAAGGCCGTAGTCAAATGCAGAAACAGAATCTTTTGCAACAAGATAAACAGTATCGTTGCTGCCGAACTTAATATATGTTCCGGCATTCTGCGGAGCATCATCACCGACATAGATAATAGCCTTTGTCTTGTCGGTATAAGTTACGGTAACAGTATCTCTCGGCTTATCAAGTCCGTAATCTGCAAGCTTTGAGCCGTCAAGAGTCATAACCTTTGTAAAGTCAATGCTTGCGGCATTGTTTGCGATATTGTCGGCAATACCGCCCTGAAGGTCAAAATCTTCATAACCTACAATAGTGTACTGTGTAGCACTTGTTTTGCCGTTTTTATCGGTCGGTGTGTATGACTTGATGTCCAAAGTACCCTTTTTGTTTTCGAGATGAATCTTTGAAATCTTTGCAGGGATATAATCCATAAGAGTGCCGTAGCTGTTGTTATCAATTTCACCCTTATCGTTTGTCTGAATCTGTGCCTGATGAACACCGTCTTTATCGGTTGTAACGCTCATCTTTACACCCTCATCATATGTTGCTGCTCCCGATGACGAACCGTCGCCCTTCGGAAGAAAGATGAGCAGACACATAAGTCCCGCAAGAATCAATGCTGCTGCGCAGACAATAATCAATATTTTAGTATTCTTTTTCATTATCTGTTCCTCCTGCGTAACCAGAAAACAAAGCCTGCAACAAGTATTGCAATCGGGATAATGATTACAAACACAACAAGCATTGTGTTCTGTGTTGCAACATCGGTGATGCCGAGTTCCGTATTGTCAATCGACTTACTCTCAATTGTAATGCCGACATCTTCCTTATCTGCAATTGTGTTGATTACATTCATAAAGTAAGCGGAGTTATTAAAGCTGTTGTACTTCATAATTGTGTCGCTGAACATAACATATGAACCGAATATGATAACTCTCGATGAGTTCTTGTCCTCGTTTGTCATAACACCTTCTGCCGCAACATTTTCACCGTTACCCGAAACTGCGTCCTTGTAGTCCCAGTTCTTGTCGGCGTCAATCGGCAATACGCCTGCCTTATCGGAAGTTTTAAGCAATGCGTGTGCAGTGTTTTCATCTGTAATATTAACAGCGTGTGACTCTGATACAACAACAGGAATCTTGCTGTTTTTGAGGTTATCTTTGTAGTAATCACCGTAGCTTACCGTGAATGCATACGGTGAGCTTGCGCTTACAAGGGTGCTTTCATCAGTTTCAAACACATATCCTCTGTCAATTGACATACCCCATTCCTTGAGGAAATCGTCAAGGTTCGGCATCTCGCCCATATCGGCAGTAGGAACATAGATGAGTGAGCGTCCGTATTTGCCGTCATTTGAAAGCCATGTCGAAAGCTTTTCAACAATCTTCTCGTCAAGGTCAACAGACGGTGCGTACATAATTGCAATCTTTGCGTTGCTGTCAAAGTCGCCTGTGGCGAGTGAAACCTCGTTCACCTGATAAGCATTGTTTTCAAGAAGTGTTTTAAGTGATGAATAATCCTGCTCGTTGTTGCCCTTAATCATATCAACAACAACCTTGTCATCTGTTGTAACATTGAGAATAGCCGTTACAACAGCCTGCTCAATCTTTGTGCCGGTAAAGCTGTATGAACCGTAGTAATTGTAGGTCTGCTCGTCATATTCAAAGCAATCCGTAAGAGTAAGCACCTTGTACTGCTTGCCGGATTCAACAAGAACAATGTTATTTGCCGAGCTTGACTGCCAGTCAACATTCGGATAATCGGATGTGAACGACGGGTTGGATGTAAGGTCAACATACTTGATTTTCATCTTGCCGTCTGACTTGCTCGCCATTTTGTTAAGCATTTTCTGAGCCTGTACAAAGTAGGTACCCTGGCTCTCAAATGATTCCTTTGCCATAAGTATATTTACCGTAACATCCTTGTCAAGGTGTGAAACATAGTCAATTGTATCGTCCTGAAGTGCAAACGACTTGTTTGATGTAAGGTCAAGCTCCAGGTCGGGGAATCTGTTAACAAGAAGTCCGACAATAATGTTTACAATAATTACCATAACGATAACAAGCGCCGTAATTGCCATTGCAACCGTGCCGTGTTTTGCTTTTCTTGACTTCATGAACTTTTTGAATCTGCCCTTTTCGGACTTATTCTTCTTATTCTTTTTGGCCTTTGTATCTTCCTTTTTATCGGCTGTTTCCGCCACAGCATTGCTGTCTGCATTTGCAGTATCTTCGGAGATAGTATTCAGGTTTTTATTTTCTTCGCTCATTTATATTACCTCCTTAGCTCCAGCGTCTTTTTTCCAGAACACGAACAGTAAAAAATACGAACAATCCTGCCACACTCAGGAAAAATACGATATCAGGTGCGCTGAGCAGACCGTATTTGAATGAATTATAATATGTAGCAAAATCAATCTTTTCAATAATGTTCTTGATCCAGTCAATTGAAATCATACTTGTGAAGTTTGTCATCATATAGATAACAAGGTTAACTGCCATGCTTACGATTGCGGCAACAATTGTGCTTTCCGTAAGTGATGAAATGAAAATGTTAATTGCAAGCAGAGCCGCACCAAAGAGGAGAAGTCCGATGAATGTACAGAGAATAACCGACCATTCCGGAGTTGCAAAGAATGAAATTACAACCGCATAGAGAAGGAAGATTGCACTGCAAATTGCATAAAGCACAAATGCACCGAGGAACTTTCCTAAAACGACCCTTGTAAGGCTTACAGGTGCAGTAAAGAGCGCCTGATCTGTTTTCTGATACTTTTCATCTGCAAAAGATTTCATTGTTATAATCGGAATTATAAACAGAATAATCAAAAGCATATTGCCGTATACATAGCTTAAACTTGCCGAGTTGTACACAATACAGTAGTTGTAGAAAAACACACCCGAAAAGAAGAAGTAAGCGGCAAGAACAACATATGCAATTGCCGAATTGAAATAAGAGGAAAGCTCCCTCTTTAAAATAGCACCCATTACATATCTTCCTTTCTGCTGTCATATTTACCTGAGGTAAGCTTGAGGAACATATCCTCAAGTGTTTCATTGCCTGACTGCATATCAAGAATTACCGCACCGACTCTTACCATGGCATTGTAAACATCTCTTCTAATGTCGCTTGATGTTTCGTATTCAATCATATACTTTCCGCTGCCGTCAGCATTACTGCCTGTCTTTGTAACACGCTTAACAGCAGGGATTTTCTTTATTGCCTCGGTAATGTCAGCGGTACTTCCCTCTGCAGTAAGCGAGAGCTTCTGACCGCCCGAAACCTGAGCAGAAAGTTCATCTGTTTTTGCATCGGCAACAATTTTGCCCTTTGAAATAACGACGATTCTGTCACACACCTCGGAAACCTCGGAAAGAACATGAGATGAAAAAATTACAGTATGCTTTTTGCCGAGATTGCGGATAAGCTTTCTGATTTCGATAATCTGCTTAGGATCAAGACCTACTGTCGGCTCGTCAAGAATGATTACGGGCGGATTGCCGAGAAGCGCCTGAGCAAGACCTACACGCTGGCGATAACCTTTTGACAGATGCTTGATAATTCTGTCAGCCTGCTCCGTAATTTTTGTCAAACGCATAACCTCGTCAATGTGTTCCTTTTTCGGCAGCTTCACCTTCTTGAGATCAAACATAAACTCAAGATATTTTTTAACCGTCATATCAATGTACAAAGGCGGAATTTCGGGAAGATAACCGATTTTTGACTTTGCGTGAATCGGATCGTCAAGAATTTCGCATCCGTCAATGGTAACAGTACCGCTTGTTGATGAAAGGTAACCTGTTATCATATTCATTGTTGTGGATTTGCCCGCACCGTTAGGTCCGAGAAATCCCAGAACTTCACCTGTTTCAACAGTGAAGCTGATGTCATCAACGGCCTTTATGCTGCCATAAAATTTTGTAAGGTTTTTAACCTCGACCATGTGACTTTTCACTCCTTAAAATTAATTGCGTAATTTCTGTGATTTGAATGTGCCGTACAAAAACACAGAAACGAACATTATTGATTATACTATAAAATGAGCAGTTTGTGTAGAGTTTTTCCAAAAAAATCAACGCCATCTCACAAAAGTTCAGTTTTTCATCACATAAAGAAATGTCTTGGGGAATTATTCACCAAAAACTCGGAACAATATTTATTGATAATGACAAAACAAAGGAAGTGTCAGTATGCAATATGTAAATGCATTCTGGGTTGGCGGACTGATCTGCGTGGCAGGTCAGATTCTCATTGACAAAACAAAACTCACTCCCGCAAGAATACTTACGGGCTTTGTTGTCGCAGGCGTAATTCTGGGGGCAATCGGACTGTACAAACCGCTTGTTGATTTTGCGGGTGCCGGCGCAAGTGTGCCGATCAGCGGATTTGGTTTTCTTATGAGCGAGGGCGTGCGAAAGGCGCTCGCTCAGGACGGCGCACTCGGAATTCTTACAGGAGGTCTTACAAGCGCCGCCGCAGGAATCTCCGCCGCAATAGTTTTCGGACTTATCGCCGCCCTGTGTACAAAATCGGGAGATAAGTAAAGGCATATATTTTATTAAAAATTGAACCTTACACATGTAGTCACCTGTAGGGGCGTTCATTGGACGCCCGCCTTGATGAAATCATCTGTTTATTCGCATAACTTTTGATATGATGAAAACTGTGTATAATCTGTAGCGGCGAACCGTGTTCGCCGCTACAATATAAAAATAACAAAACCGCCGTACAGATTTTCGCTGTACGGCGGTTTAATTTATTCACCTTATTCAGTTATAGGTAATCGTATCCATTTTGGTCACACCATATTCTGTATCCAATAATTTTATCCATGCAAATAAAATTATTATCTATGTATGTGCCGCTTGTTACATCATTTCTGCGAGGACAGATATTGAAATTGCAGTAATTATACCAACGCAGAGTGTCGTCAAGTGAACTTACACACCTCTGTTCGTCAATGAAAATATCATTGTTTTTAAATTCAGGCTCAAGACCTACGATATGTTTCTGAAGGTTTGTTGCAGTCGTAACCGTAATGTTTTCATAATTTTTTTCATTTGTCAGCATTTTCTGCGCACCTGTAAGGTTCTCAATATGAACAACATATTTTTGAACAAATGTTGCATCTTCAATATTTACTTCGCCGTCACCGTTCACATCACCTTTGACGGTATACGCATTTGTCATTTTATTGTAAGATGTCATCATCTCTTTAAATGCTTTTGTAAGTTGATTACACGGAAATTCATTCTTATGTGCATAATAATAATCAAATGCGTCACCAAGATTTTTTAACTTTTCCTGAAAATCATTCCATTCATTTTCTGAATACCAATTATTATAATTTTCTTCTTTCAATGCATTCTTATATGTAGCCTCTGCATACTCAATATTTACAAGCGGTGCATCGTAATACATATCATAAACCTGTTTTAATGCAACAGTATATTCATCTGCCGATAAACCGTCAGTATCATACACCTCTCTTGCGTTGTCCATTATTGACGGCCAAACTCCATCATATATCACTGCACAATCCAACCAAATATCTTTATTCAAATTCAATATGTAACCTAGCTTTTCCTGCTGAATTTCAGCGTCTGTTTTTTCAACAGCAGATGCATTAAAGCCAAATGCTGTAACAGACATAACTCCTACAAGTAATATTGCTAATATCTTTTTCATTAGTTAGTCCCCCTTGTTATATTTAATGCCATTTTCTGAATCAATGTTGCATCAATTATGTCAATATCACTATTTCTATCAACATCACCCAAAATGACGATCCTAAACTTAGTTAAGTTAATTAGAACATATCGTTAATTTAATTAATTTTATTTTTATTGCAATTATTGCAATTTAAAATAGAACTTTATAACTAACATTATTATAGCATAATTAAATAAGTATTGATAGTTTTTTTATTATTTATGTTATAGAATTTTCCGATGATTTTTTGTGCATTTTGTTAAATTAAAGAAAAACCGCTGTACAGATTTTTCGCTGTACGGCGGTAATGTTTTAAAGATATTAAATTTTATTATTCAGCGTTAATCTGAACTTCTTCTGGATTTTCAGAAATATCGCCTTTCTTTTTTCTGCGTTTTTTGATGATATATGTCCATACGCAGAGGAACGCAAAGGTTGCGGCACATATGATTGTCACGGTCAAGCCTATTGCAAATCCCTTTGGATAATACTCAAGCTTGATTGTATGCTCGCCCTTGTCAAGATTGAATGCAACAAGTGCGTTGCCGACAGGAGTAATTGTTACTTCCTTTCCGTCAACATATGCCTTCCAGCCTTCTTCATACGGAACAGAAGTGTAGAACAATCCGTTTTCCTGTGCATTGATTGTTCCCTCCATAGAACTGCCTGTAAGCTTTGTTGTTGTCATTACGCTCTTTGAAAGCTTATTGTAACCTTCTTCAAAGACATCCTGATTCAGAACATCAACAAATACCATTGCAGAACCCGACTGTCCCTGCTGGAGATTTGAATAAACGGAAATCTTGTCGCCCTTTTTGCATTGACCGATGCAGGCAATGTAGCTTCTGCCCATACCGTAGGTCTTGCTCTGAGCAACATCGTTAATCATAACGGTAACATCGTCACCGCCCGAAATATCCGCATACATAAGATACAAGCCGTCCTTAGGTGCTTCGTAATTCCACTTTACATGCGGAGTAACTGTTGTATCGGTACAGCTGAATGAATATCGTCCGTAACCTGTCTTATTTACAGGAAACTGGTTGTAGTCTGTGTGTCCCTGTGAAACAACATCAAGCGGAGTGTAAACATCATCCTTAATGCCTGTTGCAAGTTTGAAAAATTCATTCTGTTTGTCAAACGGATTGAACTGATCTTCGTTTTCATCAACCTGCCAGCTTGCAAGTGCGGAGTTTGTCATAAAGCCCATCGGCAGATAGTGATTGTTCTGCAAAAGCTTTACATTACCGACACCGTAAACCTCTGTAAGGTCATAGGTGTTCATATAGATATTGTCACGGGCAATAAGATATTTAAGATTCATAAAGAGGTTTGTAACCGGTGAACCCTCGGCATAGGTATAGCGGTTACCGCTCTTCCAACCCATCATGCCAAAGTTTTCAAACAGCACGGTCATATCCACATTAGCCATTGAGTTGAACATCGAAAGTCCGTTGTAGTGGTTGAGAGCCGCATCGTTAAGCGTCTGAGTTGATGTCATCTCCGCTCTCCACATTTCGGTTGTGTTGCTTTCAAGGCTGTCCATATAGTCAATTACCTGTGCAGTATTCTCCTCGCCTCTCGGATAATCGTAAGTACCCGTTACAGTTGTTGTCTTAACACCGATATAACCTGCGGCGGCACTCTCGCCTATTATGATTACGCCGAATACAATCAAAAGAACCTGTTTCGGAACAATTCTCTTTGTATAGAGGAAAAGCAGAACGCAGATTACAGCCGCAATAACTGCCGTGCCGACAAGCGCATAAGTCTCCTGTGTGCCGATACCGAAGATGATAACAAGTGCAACAAAAAGTGCGGCAAGAATAACATCCCAGCAAGAGCTTGATTCAAGGAGCATAAAAGCTCTGAATGCCATAACAACAAGTACAAAGCTGATAAGATAGCTGAAACGGTACGGAATCATATTTGTAAAGTGGAAACCGTGCCAGATGTAGTCAAGCTGTCTGATGATACAGCTGATAATCATAAAACCGATAAGGCAGCCATCAACGATTTTCTCCTTGAGCGAAATTTTCTTGCTTGTGAAGAAAAGAATTCCGAGTACAAGAGAAAGTGTACCGCAGGCAATGTTAGGCAATGCGTCAGCCTCTTTAATTGCAGGAGCGGCAAATGTTATGAAATTGGAAAGAATCTTTCTGATTGCCTCAAGCACACCCATAAGGTCGTTTGTCGAGCCTATATTGATTGCAAAGGTTGTCGGGAAAGTTGCCCCCGATGCGTTTGTGTTTTGCAGACCGAAGAATGCCGGCAACAGGAAAAACGCAGTAAGTCCGATTGCAATCAATGAGTAGATGCCTGTGCGAAGAAGATTTGTTGCAAACTTTTTGATGCCGCCCCATTTTACAATGTTGTATGCAATAAATGACAACAGTACAAAAATGCAGGCGAACAAACCTATATAATAGTTAGTCAAAAGTGAAAGTGCAAGCGAAACTATGTAAAGTCTGAACTTGCCCTCTGTGAAGAGCTTTACTGTGCCAAGAGCAACAAGCGGTGTGATACAAACCGTATCAAGCCAGATTGTGTTCCAATAGTAACCCATAAAGAATGCACAAAAGCCGAAACTGCATCCGAAAATCACAAGAGAAAAATCATTCTTCTTAAAAAGACTGCGTAAGAAAATTGCCATAAACATACTTGCACATGCAACCTTGATTACAACAGAGAACATCAAAAATTCTCTCAGCCATTCACTCGGCAAAAATACCGTAAGAAAATTCAGCGGGCTCATAAGGTAGTATGACATAAGTGCAAAGTAGTTTACACCTCCGCCCTGCGTCCATGACCAGAACAGCGATTCGCCGTGTTTAAGTTTTTCCTGCATATCCGCAAGGAACGGATAATACTGATGCCACAGGTCGGTTACGAGAATCTGATTGTCACCGAACGGCGAAACCTTCATAACTCCGAAAGCGGCTGTCATAAGCACAAACGGTATGACAAAAGCCAAAACGATAAACATGTTTTTTGAGAAAAAGCCTTTGCTGTTGCTCTTGTTATTCAGCGTAACAGGCTCAGCCTTCTTCCTTTTCTTTACAGCGGGCATAATTTGACCTCCGAAATATTTTGTAATTGTTTTCCGATATGCACAAAAATGCAATCGGGTACAAGTAATCCATTCTATTTTAACGCTTTTCGTGTGTGATGTAAATAAAAAAACATAAAAATCTTAAAAAAAATAGACTTTTGGCGTTAGCTTTGTTATAATTAAGTGCGGATAATCTCCACCTCTTTGAGGTCGGAGATTATCTTTGGAATTTAGTGTGAGTTTCACTCCCTCTAAATTCCACGGAGCTTTCGCTCCTTCGCACTGATTGCAATCTGTCGCAAGCTCTGCTCCTTGCGAGCAAAGCATTGCTTGCTCCGATTTAAATCTAAATACAACTATTTACAGACAAAGCAGATTATCATTCAGATAAAAAAACAATTGCTACTGTTCTCACCCCTATGCGGTGAGTTTAACTTTATAAAGGTGATGTAAAAAATGAAAACCATAGACTTAGTTGTTCCCTGCTATAATGAAGAAGCTGGACTTGAGCATTTTGTGCTTGAAACCAACAAGGTTATCAACTCTCTGCCCGAATATTCTTTCAGATACATACTTGTAAATGACGGCAGTAAGGACAGGACCTATCTCATTATGAAAAAGCTTGCGAAAGCTTTTAACAATATCAAGTATATTTCGTTCTCACGAAATTTTGGCAAAGAGGCAGCAATGTATGCCGGACTCAGGCACACAACAGCCGACTATGTTGTTGTTATGGACGCCGACCTTCAGCATCCGCCGCAGTTGTTTCCTCAGATGATTCAGGCTGTTGAACATGAGGGTTACGACTGCTGTGCGACAAAGCGTGCCGACCGTGAGGGCGAAAGCAAGTTCAGAGGAATTTTTTCAAAACTGTTCTTCAAGCTTTCAAATAGGCTTACAGATGTAAAAATGCCCTACGGCGCAATGGACTTCCGTATGATGAGCCGTCAGATGGTTGACTCAATCCTTGAACTCAGCGAAGTTCAAAGATTTTCAAAGGGCATTTTCTCATGGGTTGGCTTCAATACAAAATGGATTGCCTACAAAACAGTTGACCGTCAGCTCGGTCAGACAACATGGAAATTCTCAAGTCTGTTCAAATATGCAATTGAGGGAATCACAAGCTTTTCGGTTGCACCGCTCAGATTCACGGCTGTTATGGGATTTATCATCTTCGTAATTTCGCTCATATACATTATAATAACGCTGATTCAAACGCTTTTTCTCGGAATTACCACACCCGGTTATGTCACCACGCTGTGCGCAATCCTCTTTATGGGCGGAATCACCGAAATGTCAATCGGTATTCTTGGCGAATACATAGGAAAAATTTATATGGAAGCCAAGGACAGACCTATTTACATTACAAAATTCTCCAATTTTGAAGATGAAGATAACGAAGAAAAAGATGATAAGGAGATTAACGGTTAATGGGTAATTTTATAAAGCAGTTTTTTGACATTAAATTTTGGAAGTTTATACTTGTCGGAATTTTAAACACGGTTGTGGGTATGGGACTTCAATTTCTGTTCTTTAACCTCTGCGGTTGGAATGAATGGGTTTCATCGCTTATCGGCTACATCCTCGGCAGTATTTTAAGCTATTTTCTCAACAAATACTTCACATTCAAAAACAAGGACAAGGGCTGGAAACCAATCGTTAAATTTGCACTCAATATTGCAATATGCTACGGACTTGCCTACGGAATTGCAATTCCGCTCATCAGTATGCTCTGTACGGCAAACAACTGGACAATGTTCGGCTGGAGTGTTGAAAAGTTTGCAGGAAACTTCTCAATGATAGTAGGTGCTTGCCTTTTTGTTGCATTCAACTACATCGGACAGCGTTTCTTCGCTTTCAAAGAAAAAAAGGACGAAAACAATAAGTAATCCTACCCATTAAAAGTTTTCAACATTTAATAAACACCAAATAAACACCAAAAGGACTGAAAGCGATTATCTTTCAGTCCTTTTAAATATGTCTTGATATAATAAAAATGTATTTCAATTGTAGCGGCGGTCATTGACCGCCAATCGAAACGATTGTAAAATCGGTTCGACAGACAGTAAAGCAAATTCTATCATCTAACAATATTTTTAACATTATTGGTATTTTGTTGATTTGGTTTTGCAACCAAATCAAATGGCGAACACTGTTCGCCGCTACAAATGAATAAACAACATTCATCACATTAAAAAATTTAGCAAAACATACTATTTCTTGATGCGTGTGATCAATTTGAACAAACTTATTGTTTTTGCAACTCCGAGGAACCGAAGATAAAAAATCCCCAAAGTCATAAGCGACTTTGGGGTTGATAATAGCAAATATACAATTATCTCTTTGAGAACTTTTCACACGCAAAGATTGGCTTGTTTACAGGGCTTTTGCGTTTATTTGTTGCTTGTGTGTTGTGTACGGAGAACAATCCACTACTACTCAAGCAAAGTATCAATATGATTCATTCGTTTTTAAGTATTGCTTAAGTGACGCAGCATTTGAAATTTGTGTAGAAAAGTACTCAATTAATCTAAATATTTTGCTATAGATTTCGTTAAAACGATCCTCATCTAAACTTAATGATTCTAAATTATCGCCGTGGGCAATTTTGTTTCTCATTTTTAAAAGAACTTCGTCGATTAAAACATAATCTTTCTCATACTCATCAGTCGGTAAACCTATTGCACTCATTATCTCAGTAAATATAGTTGAATTTAAATTGCTATTCGCTGAAATAATATTCTCTGTAGGAATGTTAGAACCTTGGTTATATCTACATAACAATTTATTGACAATTTCTGTTTGTAAAGTAACCTTTTGGGTTTCATCGAAGTGTCTAATATCATTCTTCAGTGTAATTGCTAAAAAATTTGGTTTAAGTCTATTATAAGGGATTTTTAAACTGGAAACATAAACCAAATAATAATAAGCTAAATTTTTTATCGCACCTTCCCAATGTGCATAAAGCAAAGTAATTCCAGCACGCAACGCTGTATTCTTTGCAAAGTTGCGTGCTGTATTTATATTTGCTTTAACGGCAGAGAGTTCTTTTTTTCTCCAAGCAATTTCAGAATCAATTACATCTTGAAGTTCATCCTCTGTTCTTATTTTCATACTTTAAAGTACTCCATACTAAACAAAGAAAGGTCTTTGTATCTTGGTATTGATTTAATTCCTGGTGTCGTATTTCTTTTATACTCATCTGTTTCAAAAACGCTATTTGCTTTTTCTAAAAGCCATTCATCACGATTTGGTAGTGAAATAATATCATTGATGTTTTTGAAAACACCTGTTGCTATAATCTGAAATACAGCTGCCATAACTGGACCTAAACGCTTTTGTCCACTATATTTTTTAAAGGAATCTTCACCTAATACACCATATAACAATTGAAATGTTGAAACAAATCTTTCCCTAATATCGTCAGTATCTAAATCAGCTCTACACAAACATATGGTTTCCTTGTCTAAAAGCTCAGAAAAATCCGAGTAATTATTTATACTATCCCAATCAACGCTTTGAGTAATCAGCAACCTCAATAATAATTCTACTCTATATTGTTCATCTGCTTTTCTATCAGTTATAGGCAAACACCTTTGAAAATTAGCATCTCTGTTTAATTCCATTACAAATTCATAGAATGCCTTGTTTGTCATTATCATCAAACAGTTTCTTACTTCTTGATCACTCAACAGAGAACCACCAGTATTTAATCTTTGGAATAGTTCATATTTAGTGTTTGGATCACTCTCTTTCTTCATAATAATAATATCTATCCTAGAACGCTTAAAAAACAATTGTTGTTCCTTGGTAAAACTTAATTCCGAATTTTCGCAATTCCATTGCATTCCAGCGAACGAAGGTAAATAATCAGTCTTTTGTAGAGTTAGTGGCGGCAGTTGATTATCATCTTCATCTTTAAATACACCAACAAATTGAAAAATAGTAGATAATCTCTGAACACCATCAATAACATCCCATACGCCATCATCGTTTTGACTTACAAAAATAGAAGGAATCGGAATATTTAGCATAATTGACTCTATCAGCTTAGTCTTTTGGTATTCACTCCATCTGAAAACTCGTTGGAATTCAGGATGTATATCCATTTCACCATCTCTATATAGATTTATTAACTCTCCAATTGACATCTGATAAGATTCTCTGAATATTTTGCTTGATCGCTCTTTTAATTCATCTTGTAAAGACATAGTGTTTCCTCCTCGTATAATATCTATATTAGCTTCTCTTTAATCTTCTATGTTGTAGTTTTTTCCAAATCTTTCTGCATTGCTTGCACCAGTCAGAATCAATACCAAGCAAATCAATAATTGTTTGATCTCCAATATCAAGTGCAAGTTCAATATCCAGATTATTGCGTACAATGTTATCTATCCGATTGATAATGTCGTTTTTCTTTTCGGGAGGTAAATCCTGTATCTTGGGCAACATAATGTTTCCAACCTCACCCGGCAAGATTTCTAAGACACCGCCGCCATAGCTTCTGCCGCAAATCTCAGTAAAAGCAAAGGAAATACTGTTGTAGTACGAGATCAGAACCAGTTCTGGATCTACTCCTTCGTAAAATTTGATTCTATGTGTTGTATCGGTTGAAACCGCATTGCATCGGTTCAATACAAACTTTGGATAAAGATTATTACGACGCAAGAAGAAAGCATCAGGAACCCACACAGACGGAACAATGTACCACCTATCACGGATAGAACACTTATATCCTTTGTCCTCTCCTGAATCCTCACCAAGTTTGATATACTCTTTATGTTTTTCAGAGTATTGCTCTAAAGGAGTATCAGGGAAGTATATGAGCCTAGCTCGTTTTCCGTCTTTACGGTTTTCGTCCCAATCTTGGCTTGTAAAATAAACGCCGTGAAGGTGAGAACTTCTTCCTATTAACGGTAAAGTTACATCTTCTAAATCGTACATTTCACAAACTTCGTCTGTTACCGAAAAGTAATTATTATTTCCGGTCGTAATACCTACATTAATCAAACCATAATCCGAAAACCTCGTGAAGCGTTTATCGGTTTTTATAGTATTGATGAGCTCCATTTCTTTTGCAGATACAAAATACTTTGTCCACTTTTCTCTAACGTGTTGAAGTTTTTTAAATCCGTTTTGACTCAAGTCAAGAGTATCAAAATCATCAAGATTATTCATTTCGAAGATCCTGATACCCTTTTCTTCTCCGCCCTTTTCTCCGATAAAAACAACTACTTCTTGCTCAATGTTTGGAAACACCAATTCTTCAAATGTGATTAGTGTTATTTTTTGCAAGTGGTTGGATAGATAAAGCCGCAGATCTTCTGCATAAGCAACTTGAAGTATTTCTGCCGGAAGTACAAAAGCAATCTTTCCGTTATCAGAAAGCATTTGAACACAGGCAACTACAAAAGCAACCCAAGCATTAATCAGTTTGTTTGCTTTCATACCGTGGGTTGTAAGAATATTAGACTGAATTTTTCGTTGTTCTTCTGTCAAGTACTGATAACGGATATATGGAGGATTGCCGAGAATCAAATCGTACTGACTGGATTTGTAGTTCCTTTGATAAAAATCGAAGAAATCCTCGCAAATGACATCAACATTTTTCGTTTCTTTGTAGCGCTCAGCAACCTTGTTTGCTTCCTCGCTCTCAATCTCAATAGCTTGTATCATCGATATTTGTTCCATTAATCCAACAGAGAATAAGCTATCAAGGAAAACGCCATCGCCACAACTTGGTTCTAATACAGTTTGGATGTTTTCAGGCGCAAAAAGGCTAACCATTGCATTTGCTAAACGCAGTGGCGTATAATATGCCCCTCTTAATTTTTGTTCAGAGCTGTCCTTTTTGAGCTTCATAAACTACCTTCTTAAAATTCTAATCGATACACACGGGAAATCAAATCGTCTATTTCTTTAATTAATACATCTTTCTGGCGAACAAGAGTTGTTTCAATTTGCTTAGGCGGGCATTGATCTAATCTATCATTAATGGAATATACCTCACGACTTGCCTCTACAACTCTATCATATAATGCTTTCTGTTTAGAATCATTAAAATCAAGCTGTACAAAAGGAAGTGAAGATAATACAAAAGTTCCTCTTGAAACAAATCCACCTTCAAAGTCACTGCCAACTATTTGAATGATTTTCTCGGTGTAAGCATTTGCAAGCCACGCTTGGATGTATTCTAATTCATAAGGACTGTCATTCTTTTTGGCAACAGCACAATAACCTGCTGTACCACCCGAAGCAATCAACATATCCTCGTTATCTAAAGAATACATTGGATTGTCTTTAGCCATAACTTTAACAATAAGTTTTGGCGTATTAATAAAAGCTGTTAATGCTTGTGTTCTGCCATACTGATACCAAGTGTCAACTGTAGCATTTGGAACATCACGTACTCCTGATTTTGATACGCATTTGGGAACTAATCTATCATAATAATCTGATAAGTACGCATAAGTTCCAGGATAATCCGATTTCATTCTTTCGATTGGAATCAAATGTCCGCTTTTATCATACGGGAATATGATTCTTTTGTCGGTTGAAAGCTTTGTATATGTTGTTAAACCTTTTTCTGTTGCTTTAGTAGGCTTGAAATACGGTTTCAATATTGACTTCTCTACTTCGTATTTCTTGTTGTCTTTTTGAATAGTAACAGTAGTATCATTTTCATCGATTATTTCATCCCCGGAAAACCAATAAATCGGCTTAGGTCTTTCAGCGCTTGTTTGAATACCGTTAAAAACTTCTACCACTTTTTCTAACGGAACAGATACGGACTCAATATTTTTAATTATAGCTAAAAAATCAAAGTCTGGGGTAAGTTTCCACGGAAGGTCATTCAAGGAAGAATTATTAAGTTCAATACTATCTGTCGGTTTTCCCAACCATAAATCATTAGCGGAATCAACATTTGTATATGTAAATCTTTCTTGAACTTGTTTTTGAAGTAACACAATGGAACTATATATTGTCTTATCTTCAAATAGCTGCGCTGCTCCAAAGTCATCAAGGCTAATTAAATGATTGGATAACATACCACGCAATTTAGCGCCAGCACTAATCTTAAAGAATTTGTTTGGAACGATATAACAAACATATCCTTCGTTTTTTACTTTTTGCAGAGCACGCTCAAGAAATATAAAGTACTTGTCGAACTGTTTGTGGGATGATTTATACTTGTTTTTATAAATTGTGAACTCAGCATCGGACAAGAGTTGATGCATATCTTCTGTTGTTACATACGGCGGATTTCCCAAAATCACATCAAAGCCATCAGCCGGCATTTCGTCCCAATCATACGGAACCAGTGAAATAATTGTATCTGTTGAGTAACGCTTACCCGCAAGCTCTTGGTTACCAACCAAAGCGTTACCATGAAGAATGTTACTACTTAATTCCGGCAGTATAGGCGTAGTATCACGCACAGAAGGCTCAGTTTCATTTTCAATAAGTTTAATCAATAACGAGAATTTAGCAACTTCTACAGCGTGAATATCAATATCAATTCCGAAAATGCAGGAACAAAGTATTTGTTTCTTTTCATCTAAAGGAAGCTTATACTTACCGTTCCCGATTTCAATCAAATGATCTGGTTCATTTGTCAAGTACCACTCTACACAATAAGCTTGCAAATATTGAAACGCTTCTTCAAGATAAACACCAGAACCGCAGGCTATATCAGCTATACGCAAATTGCAGATCTCTGCCGGTGATTTACCTTTGCAAACATTCGACAGCGATTTCTCAACCATATATTTTACAATCTCAGTTGGAGTTGTAACGACAGATCGATTGGCGCAATCTTTCTTTTTAGCTAAACCCATCCGACCATTTTCAAGCAAGATAAGTTGTTCTGTTAAGAACAGCTCATAAATCTTACCTAACATATTCGGCTCAATAATGTTAAACATATATGGGCTTTGCGGATAGTATAACCCTTCGATCATTTCAACAATTACATTGTTATTCAAATCAAAGATAATATTTTCGCCAGAAAACATACCTGAATTATAACGTTTATCTGCTTCTCTAAACAATTCCTCCAGCTTAGTGTGCAACGCATCCCTATCCGATATAGTTTCATTCAGTTTATGATAAAGCGGAAGATTTCTATCTTCGCAGATTCGTAAAAATACGATTTGGTTAATAAACTCTTGAACAACATCATTAAGCTTCTCTAAAGATGTGTATTGATTCCCTTTAGAATAAAGTTCGTTACTAAGTTTAACTCTCCAGTCATTGATTTGATTTAAAAATAGATTATCTACTTGTTGCTTTTGGCTGCCTTCGCCTTTAAATGTGTCGTTAAAAAACTTGTCAAACTCTCCGGAATATACCGAATCTTTTGAAACAAGGTGAAATATCTCGTCAAACTTATCAATATAATCCTTGTAATGATAGCAACGGTATCTTGAAACTCGACAATCATCAGTCCCTTTTGGTACAGTTGTAGTATCATAAATAATGAAATATTCAAAATTCGTTAGTATGGAAATCTTGTGCTTTGCATTCCATCCGTATTTTCTTGCCTGCATAGCTGGAGCAGATTCAGTATCAATGTCAACAGAAGGCTTTTTCGCTTCTACAAATAGCTTTGTTACACCACGAAGTGTTAATGAATAATCCGGACGATCTGTTTTATTTGAATAGTTTTCTGCAATAACTTCTCGGTATTGTGGAGCTAATCCAGCTTTATTAGGAACATCCCAACCCAACAATTGTAAAAACGGATCTATATACTCAATCCTGCAAGAGTGTTCGTTATAAGCGTTTTTCCCGTCCTTGTATGCAGTAATGTTATTATCAAATCTGGTAACTAAATCTTTGAGAGCATCTTTTCTAACATTCATTAAGAAATCACCTGTCTAATTGAGCATATACTTAGGGTTATTATATCATAGCTTTTCTCAAAATCCAATAGTTTAGCGCCCGAAATTTTATCTTTCGGGCGCTAAATCACTTATTTATAAATCAATTCTGTATTAACGATTTCCGTTGCACGATTACGGATATTGTTCATTCTCGCAACCCACATCATTTGGTTTTCCGCTTTGAGCTGTTCGGTTACGCCTTCTTTTTCGGAGAGTTGTTTTACTAACCGAAAGAACATATCCTCTGCCTGTTTGTCTATGTCGGCGAGGTAGGCGGTGAGCTTACAGCTTGCCATCAGATTGGTATAGCGGATTTTGTGGTACTGTTTGATGTACCTCAAATGCCGCTTGCCCCATATCCCGATTTCAACCTTTGGCTGTTCGGGCAGCTCCAAACACGGCAGATAATAATCACCTTGCAGTTCGTAGTGGATACCCGTTTTCTTGTCGTAAATTCTCTTTTCCATTGTTCATCAACCTTTCATAATATATTAGCGTGCGTCACGCTGTTTTGACTTTTTGTATCCTCTCGCCTGCTCGATAATCTCATTGAGCTTGCGCTTACCGAAAACCTTTTCCAACAGGCGATAGGCTTTGTTTTGCTCTCGGAGTTGATTATTCAATTCCTTCAACCTTGAATTTTCGTGTTTCAGACTTTTGTTTTCGTTGTATAATCTGCCGTTCAGATTGTTGATGCGGTGATAGTTTTCCCAACCCAAATAGCTTTTTGCTACCGCAGATCGAACAAGATTTTTCAGCCGCTGGATTAACGGATCTACAAACTTTTTCTTGTAACTCTTTGCCGACATCAAGCCCTGCGGTTCCGGGAGTTGCAGTTCTGGATTATTGTCAAGCTGATGTTCTATGCTGTCGAGTGAATCCGTTGCTTCCTTGATTTTTTCAGCCGTCGCTTTCAGACCTTTGACCTCCAACTGCTTTCCCTCAATCTCCCGGTCGAGCTCGGCGACCTCTTTGGCTCGCTCCTGTTTTTTGTAATCAAGGACAGATAGGTGCTGCTCGTGCGTGCCCTTCTGTTCCCACTCGATACCGTGCCGCTCCATAATCTGAGCAAGGACTTTCTTTTCGGAAAGTATCCAGCGATTCAGTTCGTTGTCGCTTCTGCCCTCGCCTTTGAAACCCATATTGAGCAGAGCCTGTTTCAGCGAAACTCGTGTTTCCAAACCTCGATTGCTCCCGGTGGTGAACGGTATAAAGTCGATATGGATATGCGGCGTTGCTTCGTCCATATGAAGGTGCGCCGAGAACACTCGCAGATATGGATTGCGTTCTTGGAAGCCCTGATAGTATTCGTCGAGGACTATCCTCGCAAGCTCGGCGTGCTCTCCTGTTGCCGACATGTCTTCCATGTTGCCGATTTGGAAGATGATCTCGTGGAACAGCTTTTCCTGCTTTCCGGACTCGATATGCTTGTAGTAATCGGAAATCTTTCTGTCCTTGCGTTTCTGTTTATCGTTGTACTGTTTTAGAGCTTCATCAAACATTTCGTGATACACTTTCTTGATTGGCTCGTTGCAGTAATCTATATTCAAATGGGTACGCTCGCTGTCCACGTTCTCCGCTGTGAAGCTGCGGCTGTTGTGCGTGACGGAGCCTTTACCCACCATTGCGCTGATCGTTCTCTTCATTTATCTACCTCAAATCTGTATAATAATATGGTTATCTTATTGGTTTATCTCTAACTCAGGTTCTGTTACTCTTGCCAAGAGTAACGCAAAAGCACTTTTGACAGCAGAGCCATCAAAAATGCAACCTGCGAGCAGGTTTTGCGCTCTTCGAGGAGCAAGGGCAGCCCTTTGAAAAGAGCTCCCTGCACCCCGCCTAAACTTTATTGCGTGTCAGTCCGTGTCGGCTGTGTCGGTGTTTCACGCGCCCCACAATCACCGTCACGGCTGTCACGCTTTGACACGCCGCCCTCAAAGATAAGCGTTATCTTTCGACCGTCGTGTGTCCGCTGATAGTGATAGGCGATCTTGTATTCGTCCATCAGACGGTTAACGTTGACGTTCAGCTTTTGTGTAATAGCGTTTGGCTTGATGTCAACGGTGAGATACTCGCACAGCTCCGTCGGCGTTCCGCACCATTGCGGATTGTCGGCAGTCACCCTTTCGGCGATCCTCTCGAGCAACGGCTCCGGCGGCGCTTTCCAAAGCTCTGTTTCGATTTTGTCAAGCTCCCACACCAGCGTTTCCGTATTCTTCTTCAAGTACACACGCTGGTCTTGCTGATCTCTGCCAGATACCTCAAGCGTGGCATTATTGCTCGTACGCTTATCTTTGGAAAGAACGAATCCTCCGTCAGCAGCGCCGAGCAAACCGTTAGTGCCGGAAATCATATCGAATTTATCGTCCGCCGTTTGCTTGCGTGTATGATGGACAACCAACATACAAATGTTGTGGTTGTCGGTGAAGCTCTTTAGCTTCGTGATGATCTGATAGTCATTGGCGTAGCTGTAATTCTCGCCGCCGACTTCTCTGACCTTCTGCAAGGTGTCGATAATCACAAGCGAAGTATCTGGGTGCTTCTGTAAGAAGCCGTCCAGCTGCTCGTCCAAGCCATTGCCGAGCTGATGAGCTGATACCGAAAAGAACAGGTTTTCGTTTTCGGCTGTTCCGAACATACGATACAGCCGCTTTTGCAATCTCGGATAGTTGTCCTCCAGAGCGAGATACAATACCTTACCCTGCCGAACATCAAAGCCCCACAGGTTTGTGCCTGTGCTGACGTGATAGGCAAGCTGTGCCATCAAAAAACTCTTGCCTATCTTCGGAGAGCCGGCGAAAAGATATGTTCCCCGGTAGAGCAAGCCGTCGATGATCGGCGGCTTACTCTGATAGGCGCTGTCAAACAGCTCGGTCATCGAGACCGTGTGTAAATACGATTCGTCAATATCGCAAAGGTCGTATTTTTCATTCATAGTTCAATCCTCCTTTTAGCTGGCTTCTTTATCTCTAAAGTAGCCGGTTTCTTCCCAGACTTTTTTGTCGGGGCAGTAGTAGTTGTACTCGCTTGATTTGTCAAGCTTCATAGCATAGCCGAATTTCAAGATGCCCTGTTGCAAACCAACACGGACATATTGAGCGTCTTTGCCGATAGCCTTTGCGATCTCGGTAATAGGAACGTTCCTTCCTGTGAATTTCGGACAATCTATATATAGCTTATTCTCCATAGCATATCCTCCTGTTAATTATTTGCGCACTTTAAGTTCACATATTCATTGTATACGCATTTATATGACTTGTCAATACCTAATTTCAAAAATTATGTATTTTAATTTCGCAAATGCACTTGCAATTCACAAAGAAGTGTGCTATTATTATAATGAGGTGATGACGAAATGGATAATTTGCAAACCTTAATCGGCGAAAGAATCGCCAAACAGCGCAAGCAGCTTCGGATTAGTCAGACCGAGCTTGCGGAACAATTGGGAAAATCACTCCGCACCGTGCAGAAGTACGAAAGTGGAGAAATAGATATGTCCGTCTCTGTATTAGAACAGATAGCGGACATATTAAAAATGCCCATCAATTACTTGATAGGCTACGATTCGTCGCATATTAAATTGGAAACATTGGGCGATGTGTATGCGTACTTGTTCGAGCTGGATCGAAAACAAGACCTTCGCTTTGAGGTCGAATTTACTAAAGGACCCGAAACAATCAGAAAGGTATCACTTGTATTCGATGTACACGAAGCTGATGGCAACAGTGCGCTTTATACAATGTTGAGGAACTTCGATTATAATCGTGAAAGTTTTGAAACCTATAAAATCGACTACGAGATGTTCCGTGATTGGGAAGAAAAAGAAATCAAATCCCGGAGCGATTACTTCCTGACGGACAGAGAATATGAGGTTTTAGATAACGAGGAACGGCTAAGAAAATTCAACGAATACTACATAAAGAAGTTCCAAGAACAAGCAAACAAAGGTGATACGGAGCAATAAGCTCTTATCATAAATAAAACTAAAACAAGGAGGTTTTGGAGAGTGAGGTTGCCAAACGGTTACGGCGGCGTCACAAAGCTATCGGGTAGGCGTAGAAAACCCTATATGGTCAGAAAAACTATCGGCTGGCACATTGATGAAAAGACAGACAAAAAGGTTCAGGACTATGTGGTCATAGGCTATGCAGCCACCAAATCTGAGGCACTGCAAATGCTGGCAGACTACAACAACAATCCCTTTGACGTTTCTGCTTCCAAGATCACATTCAAGGAAGTATATGAGCGTTGGTCTGCGGAGAAGTTTCCGACGGTATCGGATTCCAATGTAAAAGGTTACAAGGCTTCATATAAAGCCTGCGTACCGCTTTACGACAAGGTGTTCAAGGAAATCAAGCTTGCAGAGCTGCAAAACGTCGTGGACACCTGCGGCAAGAATTATCCCACGTTGCGAAAACTGAAAGTTCTTTTGAATCAGCTCTACGAATACGCTATGAAAAATGAGCTGTGCAACAAGGATTACTCCGAATATGTGGACATTGTAAAGCATAAAGGCCGCAACCCGAACAAAAGGGATAGGGAAAAGTTCACCAAAGCAGAAATCGACCGCTTATGGAAAGCGTCAGATGACAAGTATTATCAGATCGTCCTCATGCTGATTTATTCGGGTGTGAGGATTTCCGAAATACTGAATCTAAAACGAGAAGATGTAAACCTGAAAGAACAATATTTTGATATCAAGCTCAGCAAAACTGACAACGGAATCAGACGAGTACCGATCGCCGATAAGGTACTGCCCTTCTTTAAGAACTGGTACAACGACGGCGAGAGCGAATATCTGCTTCACACCGAAAATGGAAACAAGTTTGATTACCGCAATTACTACGATAGTTATTTTACGCCGCTTATGGTCAATCTGAATATGGATCACACACCGCATTGTACACGACACACATGTATCTCAATGCTGGCGGAAGCACAGGTTGACCAAACCACAATTAAAAAGATTGTCGGACACTCGGGCGCTATGACGATGACCGAAAGAGTGTACACACATTTAGACGTTGAGGTGCTAATCAATGCGATCAATAAAATCTAAAAGCAAAAAAAGAAAGAGATGTCTTTCTGAACTTAGAAAAACATCTCTTTTGATTGCTTATTGAGGTTGAGAACTGTTGCTACTTATGTGTTACTTGCTTGTTGCTTATCTAACACATTTAAGCACATCTCAAACCGTCTGAATACTCCAAAAACCCTGTAAACAGTAGCCTTGAAGCGTGCTGGAAAGCACAAAGATTATCTTTTTGAGAACTGAGGAGCTCTACGAGCTGCTTTAAGACCGTATTTCTTACGCTCTTTCATTCTCGGATCACGAGTTAAGAAGCCTGCCTTCTTGAGTTTGCCACGGAGATTCTCTGTGTCATACTGAAGAAGAGCTCTTGAAATACCGTGACGGATAGCACCGGCCTGGCCTGTTACGCCGCCGCCTGATACTCTGCAAACGATGTCGAACTTCTCGTCTGTTTCTGTAAGAGCGAGAGGCTGTCTTACGATGAGCTTGAGTGTTTCAAGACCAAAGTAATCGTCAATGTCACGATCGTTGATTGTGATTTTGCCTGTGCCCTGATAAAGTCTTACACGAGCAACAGAACTTTTTCTTCTGCCTGTACCGTAAAAATAAGGTGTCTTATCGTACATTATCTTTTGCCTCCTTCAATTAGTCTTCAATCATTGCAGGCTTCTGAGCCTGATGATTGTGTTCTGCACCCTCAAAGAGTCTTAATCTTAAAAGAGCTGCTCTGCCGAGTGTATTTTTAGGAAGCATACCCTTAACAGCAAGCTCCATAGCCTTTGTAGGCTTTGTTGCCATAAGTGTATCGTAACGAGTTTCCTTAAGATGGCCGATATAGCCTGTGTGGCGCTGCCACTTCTTCTGTGTGAGCTTGTTACCTGTAAGAACAGCGTCCTTGCAGTTGATGATGATTACATGATCACCACAGTCAACATTGGGAGTAAAAGTAGCCTTGTTCTTACCTCTGAGGAGAGTAGCTGCCTGAGCTGCTACACGACCGAGTGACTTGCCGGCTGCATCAATTACATACCAGTTGCGCTCAACTTCGTTTGGTTTAGCTAAAAAAGTTGACATAACAATATCCTCCTGTATTTTTTCACTGTGAGATTGATTATATTACAATTTATGCCCATTGTCAACACTTTTTTGAAAAAATTTAATTTAGCTTTGAACAATCTCTCAAATACGCTTGTTTACTCTCATATACTCTAGTATACTCACATACTATTTTTAAAATAATTTTCTGAAAATGCCGATAAATACTGATTTTTTTGAATTTTGCGCACATTTATTAAAAAAGCAAAAATTCACAATAAGTTCACAATATGAATATTTTTCCGTCAAAAACGCCTGTTATTATATAGGCACAGTAAACGAAGGAGGTGAAAAAATTGAAAAATACAAAGTCGGCAGTTCTTGCCTGCGTCACAAGTCAGTACAACTGTGACAGAATTATCCGAATTGCCAAAGAAATTGCCGACAGCTCTGATTGCGAACTCAGAGTTATGAGCGTTTTAAAACCGATGTCAGACTATTCGTCAGTAAGTGATGAAATCGAGTATCTTTACCTTATTGCAAAGGAATCGGGTGCAGATATGACCGTGATGTTTTCGGATGACGCACCAAAGGTTACTGCCGAATTTGTAGGTGACAACAATGTTGAACGCATTGTAACGGGTATGCACGACGGAAAAGACAACAGCTTCCTTGTAAAGTTTAACGAGCTTTCCCCCACAACCCCCATAACCATGGTTTCAAAGGACAATATGGTTTACAGCATGGATTTGTGCAGATCCTATTCATAAATTTTTTTGATACAAATTTCCTTTCTCTCCACCAAACATACATAAATACAATTTTATTAACACCGAAGAATCGTATAAATCTTTCTTCTTAAAATATACTCTCTCCGAAAATGACCTGCTGTTTTTCAGTAGGTCATTTTCATATACATCTGCCATTGGCGAACTATATTTGCTACGCAAGCTATACAGAAACTGTTTCAACATAAGTTTATGTTGCCACCCAAATTATAAAAGCCTTGCAATTTTTTTACTTACAAGGCTTTGTTGTGTTTAATTATAATGTAAAAAACATCGGAATACACCCGTCAATATAGTTGTAAGAATCCTTTTTCATAAACTCTGTAAATTCACAAAATCCATTTCTTTTGTAAAAGTTTACAGCCTCGGGTACTGAATACAATAAGATATAATCAAAAGAAATTGCTTCTTCGGAAATCTCAATCAATTTTTTCAAAACCTCACACAACATTAAATCGCTGAATTTAAAATCATCGTCATAAGATTTATGCTGATAGGTTTTATCTATTGCAAAATATTTTATTTCGGCTGCAGGATAAGTTATTGAATCATTTTCATAAGCTTTTTTCAGTCCTGATGCACAATAGGTACAATATCCGATTATCTGACCATTTGTTTCATTCAGAAAAACAAATGTAGTTCCCTCGTCGTTTTCTTTCATCTGTATAAGCTTTTTGTCAAGTTCTTCTAAACCACAAGAAAATTCCTCAATTAATTCAATGTTAATTGAGGAAATTCTCTTAAATTTATATTTAAACTTTTTTACTTCTTCAAATCCCACTCAACATCACCTTTGTTGTGCTTTTTCAACCTATCCTGAAGAAGATGTTTTCCGGAATGCTCTTTTGCTTTTTTATCGAAATTTTCAACCTTATCAACAGCAACTTCAAATGTTTTATCCATTGGTACTGCAAGAACAGCCATATTAGTTTCCTCCTTCGTATTATTAATAGCACACCACACCCTTTTCTTTAGCATACAAATATCTGTATGCAACAAAAAAGTATTTATACTATCTGCTTTAATTTTAAACTAATAAACATATCTTGTCAATGATATATTCACAAATAATCAAGAAAGACCATCCAAAACGGATGGTCCTTAAACAGCAACAACTATACAATTAAAAAATCACCGAAACGAAAAAAACAGCCCTCGTGGCTGTTTTTTGGTGCCGGTGACCGGACTTGAACCGGTACGGTCGCAATGACCGAGGGATTTTAAGTCCCTTGTGTCTGCCTATTCCACCACACCGGCAAATATATTTGGTGACCCGGACGAGAATCGAACTCGTGTTACCGCCGTGAAAGGGCGGTGTCTTAACCGCTTGACCACCGGGCCAAATATGGTAGCGGAAATAGGACTTGAACCTACGACACTTCGGGTATGAACCGAATGCTCTAGCCAGCTGAGCTATTCCGCCATGTAATACATGAGGATTTCTAACCGAAATCAGCAAGATTTATTATAGGGCAAAAAGGACGATTTGTCAACACTTTTTTTAAATTTTTTCAAAAAAGTTTTTATTATTTTAAGAATCCGCTTTTCGGGCAGAAAATACATTTTTCCGCCCGAAATCACGAAGTAAATTTTAACAGTTTGTCAATTATTCAAGAAAAGCCGCACCGATAATGCCTGCATCATTGCCAAGGCTAGCCTTGCAGATGACTGTCTGCTTATCGTTATGCTTTGTATATCTTTCCTTTTCAACAATCGTACGGAGCGGAGCAAGAAGATTCTCGCCCTGATTTGAAATACCGCCGCCGATACAAAGGATATCCGGCTGGAAAATATTAATAATATTCACAAGACCGCAAGCGAGATAACCGATATACTCGTCAATTACGGCTTTGGCATTTGCATCACCTGCAAGAACAGCATCAAACGCAGTCTTGCCTGTAACCTTGTTAATATCACCGTCACATGACTTGAGCATATAGCTGAAGTCGAAGTTCTCCTTGAGGATTTCCTGCTTTGTGAGGTTAATAAGACCTGTTGCAGACGCATACGCCTCCCAACAGCCCTTTCTGCCGCACGCACATTCCTTACCGTCTTTAACGATAACCATATGTCCAAGCTCAGCGCCTGCATAGTTAGAACCGCTGTAAATCTTGCCGTTAATAATGATACCGCCGCCGATACCTGTGCCGAGTGTTATTGCAATCGCATTTTTTGCACCCTTTGCACTGCCTGCAAGATACTCGCCGAGGGCAGCAGCGTTTGCATCGTTTTCAACGCAAATCTTTGTCTTGAGCCTTTCCTCCATCATCTTGACAACCTGCCAGTTATGGAAGAAAAGATTAGCCGAATACTCTATAACGCCTGTTTTCGGATTAACCGCACCCGGTACACCGATACCGATTGACTCAATATCATCAATTGTGAGTTTTGCTTTTTCAATTGCCTTTAATGCAACATCTGCCATACTGTCGCAGATTTCGCTTTCGGGACGGGGCACATTTGTTTTACAGCTTGCCTTTGCGATAATTTCGTAATTTTCGTCAACAACACCGGCTACAATGTTTGTTCCGCCCAGATCAATTCCGAGTCTGTACATAAACTGTCGGCACATCCTTTTCTTTTATTTTATGCAAATATTTATGATTTATCAATTATGAATGATAAGAGTAGTTAGGAGCTTCTTTTGTTATCTGAATATCATGCGGATGGCTTTCACGCAGACCTGCACCTGAAATCTGAACAAATCTTGCCTTTTCATGAAGATCCTTGATTGTTGCACAGCCTGTGTAACCCATACCTGCACGAAGTCCGCCGAGCATCTGATAAATTGTGTCTGAAAGAGGTCCCTTGTAAGGTACACGACCTTCAACACCTTCGGGAACAAACTTGTTGTTACTTGCCTGGAAGTATCTGTCTGCACTGCCTTTGCCCATTGCTCCGAGACTGCCCATGCCTCTGTAAACCTTAAACTGTCTGCCCTGATAGATTTCGTTGTCTCCGGGGCTTTCGGCACAACCTGCAACAAGTGAGCCGACCATTACAACACTGCCGCCTGCGGCAAGTGCCTTAACGATATCACCGCTGTACTTGATACCGCCGTCTGCGATTACAGGGATACCGTACTTTGACGCTTCACAAGCGGCATCATAGATAGCTGTAATCTGAGGAACACCGATACCTGCAACGATTCTTGTTGTACAGATAGAGCCCGGACCGATACCAACCTTAATAGCGTCTGCGCCGGCATCAATAAGAGCCTTTGCGGCTTCTGCCGTAGCAATGTTACCTGCGATAAGAGGAAGGTTCGGATATGCTTTCTTAACCTTTGCAACAGACTGAACAACATTTGAATTGTGACCGTGTGCTGAGTCAAGAACAACAACATCAACCTGTGACTCAACAAGAGCGGCAACTCTGTCAAGAACATCCTTTGTAGCACCGATAGCAGCACCGCAGATGAGTCTGCCCTTGTCATCACGGGCAGAGTTGGGATACTGAACGCTCTTTTCAATATCTTTAATTGTGATAAGTCCTTTAAGACTGCCGTCCTTGCCGACAATCGGGAGCTTTTCGATTCTGTGCTCACGGAGAATCTGCTGAGCCTGCTTAAGAGTTGTGCCGACAGGAGCGGTAACAAGGTTTTCGTGCGTCATAACAGCAGAAATCGGCTGTGCAAAATCGGAGCCTGTCATAAAACGCATATCACGGTTTGTAATAATACCGACAAGCTTGCCGTCACGGCAAATCGGAACACCTGAAATTTTGTACTTACCCATAAGTTCATCCGCATCTCTTACTGTGTTCTCGGGAGAAAGGAAGAACGGATTAACGATAACACCGTTTTCACTTCTCTTTACTCTGTCAACCTGATCTGCCTGCTTTTCAATTGACATATTTTTATGAATAATACCAACGCCGCCCTCACGAGCCATGGCAATTGCCATATCTGTTTCGGTAACGGTATCCATAGCGGCAGTCATAAGCGGAGTGTTAAGCTTGATGGTCTTGGTAAGATGAGTTGACACATCAACATTCTTGGGTTCAACATCTGATTCGCCCGGAATAAGGAGAACATCGTCGAATGTAAGGCCCTTCTTGCCAAATTTCTCGTCATAACTTGTATTCAGCATATTATTCCTCCATACTACAAAATTCGATTTTTATTGTTACCTATTATTATAACAAATCGACCTGTGATTATCAAGACAGAAAAAGTTTTTTTAAACAAAAAATTTGTAATTCATTTTTCTGTATTGACAATATGTTCCGTAAATTATAAAATAGTATTGTGTTGCCTGTTTTACTGAATATTTGCTTTATTTTGGTTACCGTGACAGGCTTATTATGTGATAACAGAGGTATAAAATGAACATAACAAAACAGATTTTTAAAAAAAGCGTTTTAGTCGGTACAATCGCTCTTTCGATTGCAGTATTTGCAGGATGTTCCGACTCGGCAAATTCTTCAACAGCTGATACCACAAAACCCACTGAAGCTCAGACAACCGTACAGACTACTGAAGGCACTGCAAAATCCGGTACGACGAATGAATCGTTTGACTTGAAATCATTGCATACCTGCAAAGAAAATGACGAAGATGACCTTGTAGGCACATGGCAGATAACCTCAGGCGAGGGTTCGCAGTATACAAGCTTTTACTATATGTTTAACGGCGAGGGCAAGTCTATACTCATCAGCGGAACTTCGGGATATTTCGGCAAATACAGCTACGATACCGATGATGACAACAATCCGACATTTACCACAAAGCTTGTGTTCGGACTGAACGGAACTTACACATACAAGCTTTCAGATGACAAAAAAACTGCCGAGCTGACAAATACGGATACAAAGGCGGTTTCAACGCTCAAGAAAACAGACGATCCCGACTTTATTCCCACCCCCGACAAAGACGCATCAATTGATGATAAGCTTGTAGGCTGTTGGAAATCAGAAAGCGGTGAGTATCTCTGCTTTGACAAGAGCGGAATTATGTATCAGAATCTTTTTGACTATATGTTTGCATATTCAAACTACACGGCAAGCGAAGGTAAAATTGTTTCAACATACACAACCTCCGACAAAAAAACAACAGATAAATACACATACTCTGTTGACGGCGACACTCTTACACTCAACAATGATACATACTCAAGAATTTCTTTCAGCGATTTAAAGTGATGAATCGCCGTTGATTCAATGTTGAAAACTTTTCGTATTTTCTTAACATCATAACAACAATCCCCGAACACAAAAATGTTCGGGGATTTCTAATTTTCAGAAAGTTATTAACATCTTATCCATACGGTCTTAAAAAGTCAAAAGGCGGAAGATTTCTGACAACTCCGAAAACGAGCAGTATTCCTATAAGCACAAATGTCAGAACCGTGTCGAATTTTTTCAGAGTAAGTCTGCCGTACCTTATGTAGCCGTAAAGCATTTTTCCAAGCAGATACAGAATAAACGGTGAGATTACAAACAAAACCTGATTGCACTCAAAAGCACCCTTAAAATCAAGCCTTACAATATGAGTCAACATTCCCGTAACACCGCAGCCGGGGCAATAAAGTCCCGTTATCTTTCGGAATACACACGGAATTGCAAAGCCGGTAAACGAAACAATTAAATAATATAAAACACCGGCTGCGACCAAAAAAATCGCAGCCGTTGAAAATTTTAATAATCTTTTTTTCATTGATTACTGTGGAGGAAGCATCTTGTTAAGCTCACTCTGCATAAGAGCATAAGAAACAATGCTAAGACCAAAAATTGAAAGTATAAGATAAAGTACCGAAGCACTTGAATCAACCATAATACCTCTCTGCATCTTTGCTTCATTGAGCTTTTCGCCCTGCTTGTAGCACCAGTAATAACCGTAAATACCGCAAGTTACAAGTGTAAGCAGAAATACGACTCCGCCTGATGTACCGTCCTGCTGATGACCGGAAACATAGTTTGTTTCGTCATTAAGCATGATAAGCCAGTAAATTCCGTAAATACCGCAAGTGATGATTGAAAGAAGAATTGCAATACCTACACTTCTCTGTTTCATAATAATTACCTCCGTTAACCTCTTTCAAGGGATTTTAGCAAGGTAAATTATACCATTAGCATGGTACAATGTCAATATAATTTTATAATTTTGTTTAGATATTTGCTATAGTTTGCTGATTTTTGTGAGAACACAGTATGTTGATTACTTGATAACCTCCATACCGCCCATGTAAGGACGAAGAGCCTCAGGAATCCTGATTGTGCCGTCTTCGTTAAGGTTGTTCTCAAGGAACGCAATGAGCATTCTCGGAGGTGCAACAACCGTGTTGTTAAGAGTATGTGCAAAGTATTTCTTGCCGTCCTCGCCTGTAACTCTGATTTTAAGGCGGCGAGCCTGTGCATCACCGAGATTTGAACATGAACCAACCTCAAAATATTTCTTCTGACGAGGTGACCAGGCTTCAACATCAAGTGAACGAACCTTGAGGTCAGCAAGGTCGCCCGAACAACATTCGAGTGTACGAACAGGAATATCCATTGAACGGAAAAGGTCTACTGTGTTCTGCCAAAGCTTGTCAAACCACATTTTGCTGTCCTCAGGCTTACAAACAACAATCATTTCCTGCTTTTCAAACTGATGAATTCTGTAAACGCCTCTCTCCTCAATGCCGTGAGCACCCTTTTCTTTTCTGAAGCAAGGCGAATAGCTTGTGAGAGTGTAAGGAAGATTTTCTTCCTTGTTGATTGTGTCAATGAACTTACCAATCATTGAATGTTCGCTTGTGCCGATAAGATAAAGGTCCTCGCCCTCAATCTTGTACATCATTGAATCCATCTCGGCAAAGCTCATAACGCCTGTTACAACATTACTTCTGATCATAAAAGGCGGTACACAGTATGTGAAGCCTCTGTTAATCATAAAATCACGGGCATATGCGATTACTGCACTGTGAAGTCTTGCAATATCGCCCATAAGATAATAGAAACCGTTACCCGCAACCTTTCTTGCAGAATCAAGGTCGATACCATTGAATTTTTCCATAATTTCTGTGTGATAAGGAATTTCAAAATCAGGTACAAACGGATCGCCGAATTTCTCAATTTCAACATTCTGACTGTCATCCTTACCAATCGGAACAGACGGATCAATAATATTAGGAATCTGCATCATGATTTCCGTTACCTTTGCAGAAAGGTCTGATTCCTGCTTTTCAAGCTCTGCAAGCTGTTGTGCCTGCTTTGTAACCTCTTCTTTAAGAGCCATACCCTCTTCTTTTTTGCCCTGAGCCATAAGAGAGCCAATCTGCTTTGAAATTTTGTTTCTGTTTGAACGGAGTTCATCAGCCTGTTTTTTAACGGCTCTGCTCTGCTCATCAAGCTCAATTACCTGATCAACAAGCGGAAGCTTGTAATCCTGAAACTTTTTTTTGATATTTTCTTTTACTGCGTCGGGATTTTCTCTTAAAAATTTAATATCTATCATTTTAAAATACCTCTTTATGTAATGTTATTTAAGTTTGTTTGAAAGCTCTGTCAGTTCTTCGTCCGAATAGAATTCAATCTGAAGAACACCGCCCTGCTTGCCCTTGCTCTTTGAAACGCTGATTTTTCGTCCAAGGCTTTCCGAAAGTGCAAGTTCAACCATGCTGTAGAACGAAGGCTTTTTCTCAGGCTTCTCTTCCTTCTGAACTGTCGGTTTTTTCTTGCAGATTTTTTCAACCTGTCTTACCGAAAGATCTTTTGCAACAATTTCATCTGCAAGCTCTGTCATAAGTTCTTCATTCTCAAGCGTAAGCAATGCTCTTGCATGACCTGCCGAGATTTTGCCGTCTTTGAGATATTCCATTATATTATCGGGAAGTTTAAGAAGTCTTAATGCATTTGCAACTGCGGGACGGGATTTTCCGACCGACTTTGCAACTTCTTCCTGTGAAAAACCATGTTCATCAATAAGAGCCTTGTAGCCGAGCGCCTCTTCAACAGGGCTTAAATCCTCACGCTGAAGATTTTCAATAAGAGCAATCTCCATTGTTTCGGTATCGGTAAGCTCCTTTATTATAACAGGAACTTCAGTAAGGCCTGCCATACGGCTTGCTCTGTACCTTCTCTCGCCTGCAACAATCTGATAACCGCCGAGTGTAAGCGGACGAACAAGCAACGGCTGTAAAAGTCCGTGCTGTGAAATACTCTCTGCAAGCTCCGACAAAGCCTGTTCGTCAAATTCTTTTCTCGGCTGAGTGCGGTTCGGTTCAATCTCCGAAATTTTAAGTGTTACTGTTCCGCCCTCTGTTTCGGAATCGTTCTCTATAAATATTGCGTTAAGGCCTTTTCCAAGACCACCGAGTTTTTTTGCCAAATCAGCCTCTCTCCTTTCCGACTATTTCCTCGGCAAGTGCCGTATATGCCTGACTGCCCTTACAGGATTTGTCGTAGTAGATAACAGGCATACCAAAGCTCGGTGCTTCGGAAAGTCTTACTCCCCTCGGAACAACTGTTTTGAAAACCTTTCGTGGGAAGAATTTTTTCACTTCATCTACTACCTGTTGTGTAAGATTAAGTCGTCCGTCATACATTGTTAGCAGAACGCCTTCAATTTCAATTGATTCGTTGTACTGTCTTTTTATTCTTCTTACCGTGTTAATAAGCTGTGACAATCCCTCAAGTGCATAATATTCGCATTGAATCGGCACAAGAAATGTGTCGGCAACCGTCAACGCATTTGCCGTGATAAGTCCGAGTGACGGAGGACAGTCGATGATTATGTAATCATAATACTGCTTTATCGGGAGCAAAGCATTCTTTAAAAGTGCCTCTCTGTGCGGTTTTTCTGCAATTTCAAGCTCTGCGGCAGCCAAATCAAGGCTTGACGGAAGAATATGCAGATTGTCATACGGGGTTGTAAGAACACATTGTTCGGCTTTTGCACCGTCAACAAGAATTGAGTATGTTGAAAACTTAACTTTGCTCTTATCAATGGCGACACCGCTTGTGGCATTTCCCTGTGGATCAGCGTCAACAAGCAATGTTTTCTTTCCCATTTTTCCCAGACAAGCCGCAAGATTAACGGAGGTTGTGGTTTTTCCCACACCTCCCTTTTGGTTTGATATTGCAATTATTTTTGCCAAAAAATCACCTTGTCTTTTGTTTTTATGATTTTTATATCTTTTACTTTAAAATTATATCATAATGCACACCATTTTTAAAGCTATTTTGAAGATTTTTTGGGATTTAATGCAACTTTTTTTCTTAATCAAAAGCAAATGTTTCACGTGAAACATTTGCTGTGTAACCAAAAAATAAAAACTATACAACGCAAAAAGCCGCACATTACTGTGCGACTCTTTGCAAGGGGTTTAGATAAGGAAATGGGTATGAGTGGAACGGATGCTTTCGCACCCTCTGAAAAGTGAATTAAGCAGTTTTTTCTGCATCAGGCTCTTGATGTCTTTTAGGAATCCGAATTGTGTATTCAATAAAATTGTCTGTGTCTTTTTTGTCTGATTGTGCGTCAATTCCTGCAAGACGCATCGTATCAATAGCCTTGTTGATTGTGTTAAGAAAAATTCGTAAGTCTTTTATCACCGCTTTGCTTGTACCTTTGGATTTTGTTGTTTTTGGTACTGAATTAATTAAAATGCCGACGAGTTCATCAGTCTGACTTGTGTTGAGATTCTCCGAAATTATTTTTGACAGAGCCTCATGTCTTAAAGCGTCATCTTCAATTCTTAAAAGAGCCCTTGCGTGTCTTTCGCTCAATCCTGCATTTACAATCCATTCCTGCTCCTCGTATGTAAGGCGAAGAAGTCTTAGCTTGTTTGCAATTGTTGATTGGCTTTTGCCCAGTCGGTTCGCTGCTTCCTCTTGGGTAAGACCGTAGCGCCTGATCAGCTTTGAAATCCCGCGAGCTTCCTCGAATATACCGAGGTCGCTTCGCTGGAGATTTTCAAGGAGAGCATAAATGGCTGACTCTTTTTCCGAACACTTTAAAACGATGCACGGCACCTTTCGTAATCCTGCCAAAACCGATGCCCTGAGGCGGCGCTCACCTGCCACAAGTTCATACTCCGCAGCCGAGATTTTTCTCACTGACAACGGTTGCAAGATACCGTTTTCGCTGATTGATGCGGAGAGAGCGGCAAGTTCGGTTTCGTCAAAGGTTTTGCGAGGTTGTGCTTTGTTCGGTCTGATTTTAATAATCGGAATCTCTAAAACTTTGTTATCGTTTTTGAGCATAAAATTCAACCGCATCGCCTCAATGTTCGTTAGCATCAGGGGTTGTCCCTGTGCTATTATAATAACATAGACACGGTGCGGTTGTTGTCGCTTTGTGAGCAACTTTTTTAAGAAGTTTTACCACAAAATGGTAATTTATCAAAAAAGCTGTCGATATTTATCACAACGGTTGTGACTTTATTTTGCCCGAAATTCTCGGGTATTGTTTTGGTGTAGGTTTTACCTTTTTGATTACAATGATTGTACGCTCGCCCTCGTCACACGGAAGATTAAACTTGTGAACCTTTTCAACCTTACCGCCGAGTAATTTCAAAGCATTTTCTGCTCCGTCAAGTTCTTCATCGGCATTCGGTCCTTTCATTGCTACAAACGAACCGCCTACCTTGACATACGGCAAGCAGTATTCACAGAGAACATTCAGCCTTGCAACTGCTCTTGAAACGGCAATATCAAACCTTTCACGATAAAGCTTATTTTTACCGCCCTCCTCTGCCCTGCTGTGAACAAGCTCTGAATCAAGTCCTGTATCTTTAAGAACTGTGTCGAGAAATGTAAGTCTTTTGTTAAGGCTGTCGAGAAGTGTCAGTTTAATGTCAGGTCTTGCAATTTTAAGCACAACACCCGGAAAACCGGCACCTGTTCCCACATCAATAATGCTTGCATTCTTCTTTACATCAACAAAGTTGTAAAGTGTAAGGCTGTCGGCAAAATGCTTGACCGCAACACCGTGTTCATCGGTTATTGCAGTAAGATTCATCTTTTCGTTCCACTCAACAAGCAATTTGAAGTAGATTTCAAGCCTTTGAAGCATTTCATCGTCAAGTTTGGTTTTAAAACCATCAGTAACGGTAGTAAGAGTATCTTTAATTGCCATTACTGCCTCCTGTTGTTCTGAGCAAGCCAGATAAGAAGTACGCTGATATCCGCAGGAGAAACGCCCGAAATTCTTGACGCCTGTCCTATATTGAGCGGTTTAATCTTATTAAGCTTTTCCCTTGCCTCAAGTCGAAGTCCTTCAATTTCATTGTAATCAAAGTCCTTTGGCAATTGCTTAACTTCAAGCTTTTTCATTTGTTCAACCTGTTTAAGCTGTTTTTGAATATAGCCCTCATACTTAATTTCAATTTCAACCTGTTCAAAGATATTCGGATCAAGCTCCGGTCTTGTTTTATCAATGTTCTTGAGTGCATCATATCCAAGCTGAGGCCGTTTCATAAGGTCAATAAGTCGCACACCCGAAGTAATTTCAGATGTTTCACGTGAAACAAGTATCTCATTTACTTCATCAGTAGGTGAAATCACCGTACTTTTAAGTCTATTAAGTTCTTCTTTTTTAAGCTCCTGCTTTTTAAGAAACTTTGCGTATCTTTCGTCGCTTATAAGACCAATTCTGTGACCGAGAGGAGTAAGTCTTTCGTCGGCATTATCCTGACGAAGTACAAGTCTGTACTCACTTCTTGAAGTCATCATTCTATACGGCTCATTTGCTCCCTTTGTAACAAGGTCATCAACAAGTGTGCCTATATAGCTTTCCGAACGGTCGAATATAACAGGCTCTCTGCCGAGAACCTTCATTGCGGCATTAATTCCTGCAACAAGTCCCTGAGACGCAGCCTCCTCATATCCCGAAGAACCGTTGAATTGACCGGCACCGAAAAGTCCTTCAAAATCTTTAAATTCAAGTGTAGGGTTCATTGCAAGAGGGTCAACACAATCATATTCAATTGCATAAGCAGGTCGCATAATAAGGCAATGTTCAAGACCTTTTATTGTGTGATAGAATTTAAGCTGAACTTCTTCCGGTAGTGAAGAGCTCATTCCCTGAAGATACATTTCCTCGGTATCAAGTCCGCACGGCTCAATAAAAAGCTGATGTCTTGGCTTATCCTTAAAACGCATAATCTTATCTTCAAAGCTTGGACAATAACGGGGACCAACACCCTCAATTTTGCCGGCATAAAGCGGAGAACGGTTGATATTTTCAAGAATAATCTGCTTTGTTTCGTCATTTGTCCAACTGACATGGCATTCAACCTTGTTTTCACCGAGATTCTCAGTTTCATAAGAGAACGGCTGGGGAGGTTCATCACCTTTTTGAACTTCAAGCTCAGAAAAATCAATTGAACTTTTCAGAACTCTTGCCGGAGTACCTGTCTTAAATCTTCTTAAAGGCAGACCGAGTTTTTTAAGGCTTGAACCGAGAAATGCGGCGGGAAAAATTCCGTCGGGACCGCTTTCATATGAAACCTCACCGACAAAAATTCTGCCGCCGAGATATGTACCCGTTGCAATAATAACGGTCTTGCACTTAAAAACGGCAAGCATTCTTGTAGTAAGATTATAACCGCCCTCCGTCTTTTCAATATCCGTAATTTCAGCCTGACGAAGGTCGAGATTTTTCTGTAATTCAATCTTATGTTTCATAACGGAAGAATATTTTCTTCTGTCAATCTGTGCTCTCAGCGAATGAACAGCCGGACCTTTTCCCCTGTTAAGCATTCTGGACTGCAAAAAACATTCATCGGCAGTCTTTCCCATTTCACCGCCGAGTGCGTCAATCTCACGGACGAGATGTCCTTTTGCTGTTCCTCCGATTGACGGATTGCAGGGACAGTTTCCGACCGCATCCATATTTATGGTAAATATTGCAGTTTTACAGCCAAGCCTTGCCGCCGCAAGAGCCGCCTCGATTCCGGCGTGACCTGCACCGACTACTGCAACATCATATTCACCTGCAAAATAATTCATAATATCACCTATTTTCCTACGCAGAAGTTGTGAAACACCCTATCCACAACCTCATCACTTGTTCTCTCACCCGTTAATTCAAGCAAGTGTGAAATTGCATCCTCAATTGAAACTGTTACTGCGTCAAATGTCATACCGCATTTAAGTGCGTTCATTGCCTCAACAACCGAATCAAGTGCATTTTTAACGGCAATTCGCTGTCTTTCATTTGAGAGAACGCCTTCACTCGGATTAAAGTTTTGAGTTCCTGCAATTTTTTCAACAGCCTTTGTTAATTCATCTCTGCCGTCACCACTGATTGCAGATATATATACTATATATTTTATATTTTTACTGATATATTCTATATCAAGCTTATTATCAAGATCAGTCTTGTTAATTACAGCAATTGAAGGCACAAGCTTTGCAGACTCAATGAGTGCATAATCGTCCTCGTCAAGTTCTCTGCTGTTATCAAAAACAGCAAGCAAAAGACCGCATTGCTCAAGTCTTTTTCTCGCTCTGTCAACACCGATTTTCTCAACCGTATCCTCAGTATCACGAAGTCCTGCCGTATCGCTGAGATTCAGAACAACATCACCCACAGTTACCGTATCTTCAACAATATCTCTCGTAGTTCCGGGAATATCGGTTACAATACTCTTTTCATATCCCGAAAGCAAATTCATAAGCGTGCTTTTTCCTACATTCGGTCTGCCGGCAATTACGGTATCAATGCCTTTTTTTATCGCCTGACCGCAGTCATAGCTGTCAAGTAAGGACTTAAAACACTTGATTGCATTGTCACAGGTTTCAATTACGGAATCAGCCGTAACCTCGGCAATATCCTCCTCGGGGTAATCTGCCCACGCAGAAAGGTGAGCCGCCATTGAGAGGAGGTCATTTTTTACACCGTCAATTTTCTTACGCAAAGCACCCTCTTTTACACAAAGAGCAGACCTTGCCGCCCCTCTGCTTTTAGCGCTTATAATATCAATTACAGCCTCTGCTTCGGTGAGGTCAATTTTGCCGTTTAGGAATGCTCGCTTTGTAAATTCTCCTGCCTGAGCCGGAACGGCGCCGGCATTGAGAACAGCACGCAGAACTCTTTTTGTAATGTAAAGTCCGCCGTGGCACGAAAGTTCAACAACATCTTCACCGGTATAGCTGTGAGGCGCCTTAAAAACAAGTGCAACCGCCTCGTCAATATCTTCACCGTCTTCTGAAATTTTTCCGAACGATGCCGTATAGCCTTTCATCTCAGTAACCTTTTTACCAGAAACGGAGTAGAAAATTTTGTCGGCAATCCGAAGTGCATCGTCACCCGAAATTCTAATAACGCCGATACCGCCCTCGCCCTGAGCGGTACTTATTGCGGCAACTGTATCGTAATTCATAAAATCACCAAGAAAAAAGGGCGGTTAAAAACCGCCCTGTAATTATTTGTCTATTCTTCCGTAAAGACCTGTTGCACCGCCCTCGTTAAGGGGCTTTCTGTCAGGGTTTGCGGGAGTGTTATGCTCGGAACGGTTTGCGCTGTATGGGCGTCTGCCGCCTCTGCCTCTGTTGTTATAACCGCCGTTTCTGCGAACGGGCTTTGCCTTTGGATCAGGACCGATAACAACATGGCGGTTTGCGTTTTCGCCTTCGCTCCATGAAATAGCACCGTTTACCTTCTGAACAGAAGTGTGAATAATTCTTCTCTCATAAGGATTCATTGGCTCAAGATTTGTCTTTCTGCCGGTTTTAACAGCTTTGAAAGCAAGCTTTCTACCGAGAATTTCAAGAGTCTTTTCTCTTTTTTCTCTGTAGTTTCCGGTATCAATAGTTACCTTAAAATAGCTGTTGTCAGAGTGGTTGGCAACAAGGCTTGTAAGATACTGAAGTGAGTCAAGTGTTTCACCTCTTCTGCCGATTACAAAACCGACATCCTCACCCGAAAGATTGAACTCGATACCGCCTTCAATTTCTTTCTTCTCTATCATAACGCTTTCAAGCTTCATGTTGTCGAGAACATCTCTCAAAAACTGTTCTGCTTTTTCTGCAGGAGTTTCTTTGAGAGTAACCCTAACCTTTGCAGGCTGACCTCCGAAAAGACCGAATTTTTTCTTTTCGGCTCTCTGGATAACCTCAAAATCAACCTCTGCATTTTCGTCAAGACCAAGCTGCTTTTTTGCATCGTTTAATGCGTCAACTTCGTTATCGCCAATGCCGATAGCTTCTTTAATCACAATATCACCTGATTTCAAACTTCTACTTCTTTTTCTTCTTTTTGGAATTTGTATTTTCTTCTGCACTCTCTGAAAGACCGTGCGGAACATAGTTATACTGAACAAGAGCCTCCTGCTCAAACATAAGAGCGGCGTGTCTTGCTTCGGATGTTGCTGTCATTTTCTGAGGGCTGAAAAGCTTGCCCACGATAACTGACTGAACAAGGCTTACGAGTGAAGATACAATCCAGTAAAATGCAACGGCTGACGGAACAATGTAGGCGATATATGCCGAGAAAAGCGGCATTGCATACATCATAACCTTCATACAGCCCTGCTGTTGCTGCATAGGATTGTTCTTTCCGTTGATTCTCATTGTGATAAACTGTGTAAGTACGTTTGATGCAAAACATATTACAGGGAAAAGAATCATCGGACTCCAAAGACCGTAGTCCTGCGGAATTGCGAAAAGGTTCATACCGAATGTATTAAATCCCTTTTCAAACATAGTGATTGTATTGAGCTGGTCGGCAGAAAAAATCTGCTGAATAGCGTCAATATTTTGGAAACAGCTGAAATCCTTCAAAAAATAAATTTCCTGATATGTGGCATTGGTTGCGCCCGACGCCGCAGTATATCCGGGAATTGTATTTACATAGTTAAGAGCTTCGGTTACCTTTGCGCTGTCGATATGAAGCGTGTTTGTAAGCGGATATGCAACAGCGTAGAATACTCCGAAAAGAACAAGGAACGGAACAATCATCGTAAGACAGCCGCCTGTCGGCTTTACGCCCTCTTTTTCATAGAGCTTATATATTTCTTCCTGTGCCTTTTGTCTGTTATTTTTATATTTTTCCTGAATTTCCTTTTGTTTTTTGGAAAGTCTTGCGGTACCTGCCATTGATTTTTGCTGTTTGATTGTAAAAGGAAACATACAAAGTCTTACAATAATTGTAAAGACGATAATTGACAGTCCGAAATCTTTAAGAAGATAGAAAGCTCCCCACAGCACATAGCCGAGCAAGCTTCCAAGAAAACCAAAGATCTGCATACGGTTACCTCACTTTAATTTCTTACTCTTTGGCTTTTTTTCCGGAACGGGATCATACCCGCCCTTTGAAAACGGATTGCAGCGCAGAATACGCCAAACGGTAAGCGCTGTGCCCTTGAGTGCACCAAACCTTTCAATTGCCTCAATACCGTATTGCGAACAAGTCGGAATGTATTTACAATGACTTGCCGTCAACGGAGAAACTGAGGTCCGGTAAAACCTGATAATTGCCAGAAGAATTCGTTTCATAAAACTATCCCTCTTTAAGAACACCTGCAAGCGAAAGCTGTTTTTTCATTTCCTTGTAAACAACAGTGCTTTTAACATAGGGTGTTTTACCTCTGGCAACAAAAACAAAGTCATATCCTTTTTTTATATCGGGATAAAGTTTGTAATAAGCCTCTCTTATTACCCTCCTTGACCTTGTGCGCCTTACGGCTTTTCCGATTTTTTTGCCGGTGGTTATTCCAAAACGCAGGTTATCGGATTTATTCTTTAACACATAAGTTACCAAAACAGGACCAACAAAGGATTTTCCCCGTCTGTAAAGTCCGGAAAAATCCCTGTTATCCTTCAAAGTGATATATTCACTCATAAATTTACCACCTTGCAAACAGGTGCATTAAAAAAGAAAGACCACCGGTTAAAAGTGGTCTTCTCTTTAATAAGACAACCTTTTTCTACCTTTAGCTCTTCTTCTGGCTAAAACTTTCTTGCCGTTAGATGTAGACATTCTCTTTCTGAAGCCGTGCTCCTTTTTTCTGTGGAGCTTCTTAGGCTGATAAGTTCTCAACATAATGAAAACCCTCCCTTCAAAATATAACCTTGCAATATAGCATTATATCTTAATTTCAGCCCGTAGTCAACAAAAATTTTTATTTTTTTATTTTCAAAAATGAAATTTAAAATTTTCTTTTGATTTTAAAAAAAGCAGCAAATTATTTTTCTTTATCGGTAAATACAATATATTGCAACGCAGAATTTAACACACACTATATATCCGAATTATTGTAAAATTTGCACCCTGTTTGCGCACTTTAATAATAATAAAGTATAAATTACAATAAATTACAAATGGCTTTTTGTAATTGCAATTTTAAATTTGTTGCGTTATAATAAAGCAGAATGGTATTTTATCAAAATGGGATAATTATGGAAAATGGGTGCAGTGTGTTGCACCGTGGAAGGGAAAGATTAAATTAATGGACTCCTTTGAAGACGCATGGAAAGTTATAAGCGATTACTGTAAATCTAAAATTACCGACATCGCCTACAATACATGGATCAGCAGAATTCAGCCCGTTGACCTTGACTTTGACAACGGAACCGCTTATCTGCTTGTGCCAAATGACTTTCACGCCCAAACATTGAGGAGATGCTATATGTCGCTTCTCAACGAGGGATTTGAAGAAATTTTCGGAACAAAGTTCAATATTGAGTTCCGCACACCGGCAAATGCGCCGAAAAAATCAAAGCCGTCTGCGGCGGCATCAATCACAACATCGGCGGCAACCGCTCCTCTTTTGCAAAGCCCCGACAGCAGTTCTTACGAATACACCTTTGACACATTTATTGTCGGCTCGTCAAATAAGTTTGCTCATGCAGCCTGTCTTGCAGTTGCAACAAATCCGTCACATGCCTACAACCCCCTCTTTCTTTACGGAAACTCGGGACTCGGCAAGACTCACCTTTTGTATGCAATCGGCAATGAAATCAAGAAAAACGATCCGTCAAAGGTTATCTGTTACATAAAAGGCGACGATTTTACCGTTGAGCTTGTTGAGTCGCTCCGTCTTGCCAAGATGAATGAATTCAGACAAAAATACAGACAGGCGGATATTCTGCTCGTGGACGATGTTCAGTTTATCGGCGGTAAAGAAAGTACACAGGAAGAATTTTTCCATACCTTTAACGCACTTTATGACGCAAGAAAACAGATTGTTCTCACATCAGACCGTCCTCCTAAGGAAATCAAAACTCTTGAGGATCGTTTGCGTTCAAGATTTGAGCAGGATCTTATTGCAGATATCCAGCCTCCGGATCTTGAAACAAGAATTGCCATTATAAAAAGAAAGGCAGAGCTTGACGGAGTTGAAATTTCGGACGAAGTCTGCGAGTATGTTGCATCTAAAATCAAGGCAAATATTCGTCAGCTTGAGGGAACAGTTAAAAAAATCAAAGCCAAATACTACCTTGACGGTGAAAAACCGACAATTAATTCGGTTCAGGGCATAATTTCCGACATTCTCAACAATGACGCTCCGCCCGAGGTTACCGTTGAACGCATTATTGACGAGGTTGCAAGAACCTACGGCGTTTCGGCAGACGAAATTCGTTCACAAAAAAACCGCAGTGCCAATATCAGCAACGCAAGACATATTGCAATATATGTTACACGAGAGCTTACAACGCTTTCAATGGTTGCAATCGGTGAAGAATTCGGCAACCGTCATTATTCTACCATTATATATACAATTCAGAAGGTTCAGAAGATGATGGAAAAGGACAGAAAGGTCAAAGAAATCATTGACGATACCATCAAAAATATCCGTGACAGATAGACTGAATTATTTAACATATTTTTCAACATTCCATAAACATTCTTCAACCCGATGTTGAAAAATTTACTAAAAAATATTTTTGTCAACAAAAGCAAACAAATCGAAAAAATCTTTTGTTTATGCTTTTTTTCAGTGTCAATGCGGAATCTCACCGCTTTTTGACATTTTGACATCCCCTACTACTACTACAATAAAAATATTAATAAAAAGACAGGAGAGAATGCACCCGATGAAAATTTCATGTTTGCGCTCCGATTTGGCAACAGCCATATCCAATGTGTCAAGAGCTGTGTCAACAAAGGCATCAATTCCTGCACTTGAAGGCGTTCTTATAAAAGCATACGGTAACACACTGAATATTTCAGGTTATAACCTTGAAATCGGTATAACAACCGATATTGAGGCAACAATCAAAGAAGAAGGCGAAATTGTCGTAAGCGCAAAGCTGTTTCTTGATATTGTACGCCGACTTCCCGAAGAGATTGTCTTTATCGAAACCGATGAGCGTATGGTTACATACATTGCCTGCGGAAAGGTTAATTATCAGATTGTCGGTATGTCATCTGTTGAATATCCCGACCTTCCGTCATTTGAACAGACTGACAGAATCACTCTCAATGCAAAAATTCTGCGTGATATGATCAGACAGACAGTCTACGCAGTAAGCGAAAACACGGCAAAGCCTATTTACACAGGTTCACTTTACGAAATTGAGGACGGTGTATTCAAAATTATTGCCATTGACGGTTACAGAATGGCAATTCGCAGTGAAAATGTAGACAGCGAAAGCAAAAACCGTTTTGTTGTTCCGGGAAAAACTCAGCACGAGGTGCTTAAACTCCTCACCGATGACGAAGAAAATACGGAAATTATCATCGGTCAGCGACATATCACATTCAAAATCAAAAATTACAGAATTATCTCCCGTCTTATCGAGGGCACATTCATAGAATACAAGTCTGCAATTCCGAAAGAGACAAAAACTGAGGTAGTTATCAATACAAGAACAATTATTGATGCAGTTGAAAGAATGTCGCTTTTGAACAACGATAGAATCCAAAGCCCGGTAAGATGCATTTTTTCGGATGATGAAATTAAACTTTCATGCACATCTGCAGTAGGCAGAGCCAATGATGTAATCTCTGTTCCTATCATCGGAGAGTCGGTTGAAATCGGCTTTAACAACAGATACCTTCTTGACGCTTTGAAAAATGCCGATACCGATGAGATTAAGCTTATTCTCAACGGTTCACTTACGGCGATGATTGTAAAACCCGTTAAGGGTGACAGCTATCTGAGCATAGTTGTTCCGATGAGGTTGGCAAATGAAAACTGAGAAAATTAAAATTGACAGCGAATACATAAAATTGCAGGATTTACTTAAACTCGGCGGTGCGGTTGAAACCGGCGGACAGGCAAAAGTTGTAATTCAGAACGGAGATGTTACCGTAAACGGTGAGATCTGCACAATGAGAGGCAAAAAAATGCGTGTCGGCGACACGGCTGTGTTTGACGGTCTTGAAATAATCGTTGAATAACTTTGGGATTGATGAAGTAAGTGAAGGTAATTGCTCTTAAATTTGAAAATTACAGAAATTTAAAGGACAATATAATCACTCCTTGTGACGGAGTAAATATAATTTACGGTGACAATGCTCAGGGAAAGACAAATTTGCTTGAGGCACTGTGGTTTTTTTGCGGAGGTCACAGCTTCAGAGGTTCAAAGGACAGCGAAATTATCAATTGGGATGAGAATTTTGCGAGGATTGAGATGCGTTTTCTCGGTCAGGAGCGTGAGCAAACAGCAAAAATTCTTTTCAGGGGCGGAAAAAAGTCCGTAGAAATCAACGGTGTGCAGAAAAATTCAGCCGCCGCACTGATTGAACGGTTTTGCGCCGTTGTATTTTCTCCCGAGCACCTCAGCCTTATAAAAAGAGGTCCGGGTGAGCGGAGAAAATTTATTGACAGCGCAATCTGTCGTGAAAAGCTTAAAAATGCGGTTGTTCTCTCAAAATACAACAGGATTCTCAATCAAAGAAATTCGCTTTTGAAAGACATTTACAGGCGGCCGTCACTTGCGGACACACTTCCCGTATGGGATGAACCGCTTTTGAAAAGCGGCGCAGTGCTTGTAAAAAACAGAATCGACTATGTAAAAATGCTTTCCGACCGTGCCGTTGAATATCATAACGGAATTTCAAAAGGCAAAGAAGAGCTGAAAATCCGTTATATGTCGGGATATGAAGCCTCCGAGGATGATACGGTCGGTGAAATTTATGAAAAACTCAAGTGTAAGCTTGAAAAACACAAGAGTGACGATATAAGGACGGGTTTTACAAATTACGGTCCTCATCGTGATGATATTGAAATAATAATAAACGGTAAAAATGCCAGAGCTTTTGCATCTCAGGGACAACAGCGAAGTGCGGTTCTGTCGCTGAAGCTTGCCGAGGCATCTGTATTGCGTGAAAGAATGGGCGAAGAACCCGTTATTCTGCTTGATGATGTGCTTTCTGAGCTTGATGCAAAAAGACAGGATTTTTTACTCAACGAACTTCACGGATGTCAGGTGTTTATTACCTGCTGTGAAAAGTCGAATAAAGAACAGCTTAAAGACGGAAAAATCTTTCTGCTGAACAACGGAGAGGTGAGCTGATGTATCTTCATCTCGGACAGGACACCGTTATCACAACCGAAACGGTTATCGGAATTTTCGATATGGACGAGTGTACAGTGTCAAAAAAGACAAGGGATTATCTTACTGCTGCCGAAAAAAGAGGCAGAGTTGTAAATGTTTCGTTTGAATTGCCGAAATCCTTTGTTGTCTGTGAAAAAAACGGCAAAATTACCGTTTATATCAGCCAGCTTTCATCCAAAACACTCATAAAAAGAAGTCAATCTCCCTATAAGGAGCTTATGTACCGTTGATACGGATATAAAAAGGAGTTCTGTGTATGAAAATGAGAAAATGCCCCTACTGCGGAAGAAGAATTTCATATACCTCATCGTTTGCAAGCAGAAGAAAAGCAGAATATATCTGCCAAAAGTGCGGAAAAGAGAGCAAGGTTGCAGTTGATAAGAAGGTAATTTTGTTTTTTATTGTTGCTGTGGTAATTTCTCTTGCAATAATGGCAGGTTGGATTCTTGCAGGTCTTGTGAGCAATCCTCTCGGAATTTTACTCGTTGCGATTCCGCTTATAATTTTTACGGCAGCTTCACCGAACTTCGTTCACTATGAGCCGTACAAGAAATACCGTAAGTCTATGGAGGCAAAAAAAGCAGGTATCGCTTATTCCGACAATCTTCTTACCTCTGAACTTGACGAGGATGAAAACTATACTTTTCCGAGTATCACTCCTCAGCAGAATGATACCGATGATAATTTTGAAATTAACACGGATGTATTTAATAAAATCAGAGCCGAAAGAAATGCCGCAAGACAAAGACTTGATTCAAATGAGATTTCTTCCGATTCATCGTCTTTTGAAAAGCAGGAATATGTTTCCGTGATTAATAATACAAGTGAGAATCATGCGTCAAGCGGAGCAACACTCAAAAAAATTCACTCCGAAATGCCCCAGCACCATATGGTGAACAGAAGCAGACACTACATAAATTCCGAGGAAGCTTCGGAAAATAAAAAAACGGATGACGGCAACCGTTATTCCGTGAACAGAAAGTTTTAACGGGTGATATTGTGTTCAGACTGCCCGTATGCCCGCATTGTCACGCAATTTATCGTTACGGTGATGCAAGGAAGAGCTTAAATACAAAAATTCACACCTGCTATCACTGCAAAAAGCAGTTCAAAACCTCATTTTCGGGACTTTGGATTTTATTTTTGATTGCAGTTGTGATAGGAATTTTCGTCAATATCTTTGAAATGACGGCTTTTTCAGGCACAAATGTGATAGCGTTGATGATTACAAACATCGTACTTATACTGTTTTTTCTGCTTTTTGTGCCGTTTTTTACAAAATTCAGAAAATTCGGAGCAGACGCTCAAAAAAGCGAAAGTATTCAAATATCAAAAAAACAGCAGAAAAAACAAACGAACAAAAACGCTGTTCGTTCATCGAATAAACGGAGGTAAGTGTTTTGGATAATCTTGAAAACAACGAAAATATGAATGAAAATATTGATGAAACCAACGAAAATATAAACGAAGAAGCCATTGATGAAGCCTACGAAAAAGAGATTGAGGCTGAAAAATTGGTTGAATTTGACGGCGAATCCGAGGGTATGGAGCTTTCAAAGGTTGAACAGGAATACGGTGCAGATGAAATTCAGGTTCTTGAAGGACTTGAGGCTGTAAGAAAGCGTCCCGGCATGTACATCGGTTCAACAGGACCGAGAGGACTTCACCACCTTGTTTACGAAATCGTAGATAACTCAATTGACGAAGCACTTGCAGGTTATTGTACAAAAATTGATGTTGTTATCGAAAAGGGCGATATAATCAGAGTAACCGATAACGGCCGTGGTATTCCTGTCGGTGTCAACAGCAAAACAGGACTCCCTGCCGTAACGGTTGTATTCACAGTTCTCCACGCCGGCGGAAAATTCGGCGGAGGCGGTTACAAGGTTTCGGGCGGTTTGCACGGCGTAGGTGCGTCTGTTGTAAATGCACTTTCCGAGTGGCTCGAAGTCAAGGTTTGTGACGGCGAGGATGTTTACTTCCAGCGTTATGAAAGAGGAAAAATTGTAACCGACCTTCAAAAAATCGGAAAGTCTGATGTTAAGGGTACGGAAGTACGCTTTAAAGCCGACCCTGAAATTTTTAAAGAAACTACGGTTTACGATTACAGCGTTTTGGAAAGAAGACTTCGTGAACAGGCATTTCTCAATGCAGGTGTTCACATTGAGCTTCGTGACGAGCGTGACCTTGAAAATATTATTCAGAATAACTTTGTCTATGAGGGCGGTATCAAGAGCTTTGTTGAGTATATTCACAAAAAGCGTTCTCTTGAAGTTATTCATCCCGATGTAATTTACTTTGCGTCAAGAAACGCAGATGACACGATTGCGGTTGAAATTGCACTCCAGTACAACGAAAGCTACAACGAAAATCTGCTCACTTTTGCAAACAACATTCATACAACCGACGGCGGTACTCATGAAGAAGGCTTCAAAAGAGCACTCACCTATGTTATGAATGACTATGCAAGAAAGTTTGGAAAATTGAAGGACAATGATAAGAACCTCAGCGGTGAAGATGTTCGTGAAGGACTTACCGCAATTGTCAGTGTAAAGCTCAAAGAGGCTCAGTTTGAAGGACAGACCAAGGCAAAACTCGGTAATACCGAGGTAAGAGCAATGGTTGACCGCCTTATGAGGGATAAGCTTTCTGTTTATCTCGAAGAAAATCCTGCTGTTGCAAAGGTAATTTTTGAAAAGGCGCTTGCGTCGTCAAGAGCAAGAGAGGCTGCAAGAAAAGCAAGGGAAAATGCAAGAAGAAAATCTCCGCTTGACTCCGCACAGCTTCCGGGTAAGCTTGCCGACTGCCAGTCAAAAGACAGCAGTGAAACAGAAATCTTCATAGTCGAGGGTGACTCTGCGGGCGGTTCAGCAAAGGGCGGCCGTGACAGAAGAATTCAGGCTATCCTCCCTCTTTGGGGTAAAATGCTCAATGTTGAAAAAGCAAGAATTGACAGAGTTTACGGAAATGACAAGCTTATGCCCGTTATCACTGCGCTCGGCACAGGCATAGGTGATGAATTTGATATTGCAAAGCTCAGATACGACAAGGTTATCATTATGGCGGATGCCGATGTTGACGGTTCGCACATCAGAACCCTTCTTTTAACTTTCTTTTTCAGATATATGCGTCCGCTTATCGAAGAGGGCCATGTTTACATTGCCCAGCCGCCTCTCTTTAGAATTTCAAAGGGCAAAGAGCATAAATATGCGTATTCGGACCTTGAGCGTGACCAAATTCTGGCTCAAATTGAGGGTAAAACCGAAGTTCAGCGATACAAAGGTCTTGGTGAGATGGACTCCGAGCAGCTTTGGGAAACAACAATGAATCCCGAAACAAGACTTATGCTTCGTGTTGATCTCAGTGATGCAGAACAGGCAGACGAAACCTTCACAATTCTTATGGGTGACAAGGTTGAGCCGAGAAGAGATTTCATTGAGAAAAATGCAAAGTATGTACAGAATCTCGATGTCTGATATATTACGATAAACCAAAATTTTGAAAACGGGGTGATTTTATGCACGCAAGAACAAAAGTTACAGTTCGTTACGCAGAAACGGATAGAATGGGAATTGTACACCACTCAAATTATCCGATTTGGTACGAAATAGCAAGAAATGACTATATCAAAATGTTCGGAATCAGCTACACAGACATGGAAAATGCAGGTGTAATGACTCCCCTTTTGAACCTGAGTTGTCATTTTGGAATCCCTGCCCTTTATGAGGACGAGCTGATTATCCGCACTTGGGTGCAGACTATCACAGCCGCAAGAATTATTTTTACATACACGGTAAAGCGTATTGAAAAGGACGGTTCGGAAACCGAACTTGGCTACGGCACAACCGAACACGGTTTTGTAGATTCCAAAACATTCCGTCCCACAAGCATCAAAAAACGCTTTCCGAAACTCTACGAAGATATTTCAGCCGCAGTAAAACACTTTTGATATTAAATTTTTTAAATTTATTTATCAGTGAAATTCGTTTTAACGGGTTAGTAGGGGTAGCCTTGCGACCGCCGCCGGTGGCGGAAAAAGGGAGCAAAGCGCTGTCTGAAATAACGAGCAAAAGGCGGCACATTTATGTGCAACGCATTGCGACTATATTTCAGACGGGAGGTCATTGGCCGCCCGCAAGTAACGGTACAAACTGTATTTAAAATCAATTTTGATGAATGCCGCAAAATTCATACACACTTTTCATCACATCAAAAAATATGTGTAAAACAAATCGTTTCATCAAGGCGGGCGTCCAATGAACGCCCCTACTGAAACAAAATCACACACTAAACCACCCAAAAAAGCGCAAAATAACATTATTATAAATTATTGAACAGACAGTAACAAGAGCTTGAAAAGCGAGGAAAGAATATGGATAACGAACAGAATCAGAACAAGAATTCGAGAATTATTGATGTCGATCTGCAAAATGAAATGAGAAAAAGCTTTTTGGACTACTCCATGAGCGTTATTGTTTCCCGTGCGTTGCCCGATGTCAGAGACGGTTTGAAACCTGTTCACAGAAGAATACTCTATACAATGAATCAAATCGGTCTTGATCCGTCAAAGCCGTACCACAAGTGTGCCGATACGGTAGGTCAGGTGCTTGGTTCGTATCACCCTCACGGTGACGCCTCGGTTTATGACGCAATGGTTCGTCTTGCACAGGATTTTTCCATGAGATATATGCTTGTTGACGGTCACGGTAACTTCGGTTCGGTGGACGGTGACCCGCCTGCCGCTTACCGTTATACAGAGGCAAGAATGAGTAAAATTTCTCTTGAAATGCTCACGGATATCGAGAAAAACACGGTTGACTTTATGTCGAACTACGATGACCGTCTTAAAGAACCGACTGTTCTTCCAAGCCGTTTTCCAAACCTTCTCGTAAACGGTTCAAGCGGTATTGCCGTTGGTATGGCAACCGAAATTCCGCCGCATAACCTCGGTGAAACAATTGATGCAGTTTGTACTCTCATTGACAATCCCGATGCCGAGCTTGCAGAGATTATGGAGTGTATGCCCGGCCCCGACTTTCCGACAGGCGGTATTATCATGGGCAGAAGCGGTATTCGTGCCGCCTATGCAACAGGTCGAGGAAAAATTACCGTAAGAGCCAAGACCGAAATTATCGAAGCTAAAAACGGCAGATATAAAATTATCGTTACGGAGCTTCCGTACAAGGTCAACAAAGCAAGACTTATTGAAAACATTGCCGACCTCGTAAAGGATAAGAGAATTGAGGGTATTTCAAATATCGAGGATCATTCCGACCGTAAGGGTATGCACATTGAAATTGACATCAAGAGAGATGCCTCACCTCAGATTGTTCTTAACCAGCTGTTCTCATACACGCAGTTGCAGACAACCTTCGGTGCAATTATGCTTTCTATCGTTGACGGCGAGCCTAAAATTCTTTCACTCAAGGAAATGCTCCAATGCTATATTGAATTTCAGGCTGAGGTTATTCGCCGCCGTACTGATTTTGACCTCAAAAAAGCCCGTGACAGAGCTCACATTCTTGAGGGCTTGAAGATTGCTCTTGACTTCATTGACGAGGTAATCAAAATTATCAGAAACAGCAAGGATACTGCAAGCGCAAAAGCAGGTCTTATGGAGCGTTTCGGTCTTGATGATGTTCAGGCTCAGGCTATCGTTCAGATGCGTCTCGGTCAGCTCACAAATATGGAGCAGACTAAGATTGAGGATGAAATTGCAGCCCTCCACGCAAAAATTGAAGAATATCTCGAAATTCTTGCAAGCGAGCCAAGACAGCTTGAAATCGTAAAAGAAGAAATTATGCAGATTCGTAATAAATATGCCGATCCGAGAAGAACAGAAATTTGTGCTGTCAGCGGTGAGGTTGATATTGAGGATCTTATTCCGCAGGAGGAGTGCGTTCTTACACTTACACAGTTTGGATATGTAAAGCGTCTTTCTGCCGATACCTACAAAATTCAGCGCAGAGGAGGTCGCGGTGTATCGGGTATGTCACGCCGTGAAGAAGATATTGCTGCTGAAATGTTCGTTATCAATTCACACGATTATGTTCTGTTCTTTACCGACAAGGGCAGAGTTTATCGCCTTAAATGCTATGAAGTTCCCGAGGGAAGCCGTCAGTCAAAGGGTGTGAATATTGCAAATCTGATTCCGATTTCACCCGACGAAAAGGTAACCTCAATGATAAGAGTGCCTGAATTTGACGAGGAAAAATACCTTGTTATGGTCACCCGTCAGGGCATTATCAAGCGTATTGAACTCAATGCATACAATACTTCAAGAAAGGGCGGTCTTATCGCTCTTGAACTCAATGAGGGTGACGAACTTGCGTGGGTAAGAATGACCGACGGTAACAGTCAGGTTATTATCGCCACCAAGAAAGGTATGGCTATTCGCTTTAACGAAACCGACATTCGTGCAATGGGCAGACAGGCTCGAGGTGTTAAGGCAATGGCTCTCAAAGAGGGCGATTGCGTAGTCGGAATGAGTGTTGTCCGTGAGGGCGGTCTTGTTCTCACAGTTTCCGAAACAGGCTACGGCAGACTTTCAAGTCCCGATGATTACCGTGTTCAGAGCCGTGGCGGTAAAGGTCTTACCAACTACCACACGGAAAAATACGGCGATGTTGCCGCTATCAAGGTGGTTAACCTTGACGATGATATTATTATCATCTCGGAAGAAGGTATTATTATCAGAATTGCCGCCGAATCAATTCGTGTTTGCGCCCGTCCTTCAAAGGGTGTAACCGTAATGAAAGTAAACGGTGACGACAGGGTTGTAACAATCGCCCGTGTTCCCCACATTGACGGTGAAGATGATGAATCAGCCGAGAGCGAAGATAACGCAGAAAACGGTGAACCGTCAGAAGCGGTTGCAGAAGAAGTTTCCGAAAATAACGAGGGTGAAACTTCTGATTCAACCGAAGAAAATACGGAAGAATAATTGATAAAAATAAGAAAACTCCACTTTTTTAAGTGGAGTTTTTGACACATATGAAAATTTGGTGATTTGATGAAAAAAACTTTAGTTCTGATTGTAGCGGCAATCCTCATGCTTTCACTTTTCGGCTGTTCTGACAAGAAGAATGCCGATGTTTCGGGTGTAGTAGATGCGCCCGATAAATTTTCTACTCTTGATGAGGCAAAGGTAACAGAAAATCCGAACATTCGCAAAGAAAGTGAAAATGTAAACGGAATGTGCTACGCAATCACTCTTGAAGAATTTACATATAATTACAACGAAATGCTCAAAGAGGCGGGTAATCTTGATATGATTAATCCAAAGGGTTGGAAAATGCTCGGCAGTCCTCAGAATGATGCAAACGGAACGGAGTATCAGTATTATTACTACAATGCCGATAAAATCAACTTCACAGCCTCTGTTGAAACAAAGACAAATTATATTATGAATATCGGTCTCGGAACAACAATGAGCAACTTTGTTTCGATTGAAAACGAGAAAAATAACAGCGATACAATCCTGATGAAAAGTGCCGTAATGGCTGCCGCAGTAAGCGGAATGGGCATTAATAAGGTTGATACAATTCAGGATATTTTCTATCTTACAACCTTTGAAAATACAAATGAGCTGTGGTACAACGGCAATGTCTATGCTCTCAGCACCAATGAGGATAAGGCAGACAGTGAACGCAGTACAATGCTGTTTCGCACCTTTCCTATCTCTGATGAAGTAAAAGAAAACTGGGGCATTGACGAGTATGAAAGCTATGTGGCAAATGCAACCCAGGTAACAACAAACGCAAATTAAAAATGAATTTTGCAAAAAGACAAGGCGACTATCGTTTTCGATAGCCGCCTTATAGTTTAATCTGTTCTGTTATTTGTTTTACTTTTTCTTTCTGTCAACAGCCGTTGCCTGCGGAGTGTTATCCCAAGCTTCGCAGTGCGATAGAATGCTTTATTCCGCCGATAACGGAAGGCGAGTAAGTCGGTAAATCAAATATAACAAACATATAAATACCGCAACAAAACAAGCGACAGTTTAATTTCTGTCGCTTGTAATTATATTTTATTCTGTTTTATACTATATACATCATTTACCGAGTTCAAGAACTACAAATTCTGCGGACATGGGCGGAATTGTGAGTATACTGTTCTCAAGCTTTGAACCGAAAACAGGTTTGCCGTCTGCATATCCGGGCGGCATTTTTGCCTCGACTTCATAATCATAGAGATTGAATGTGCAGAAAATAGCGGAATCTTTGTCGTGGCGGATGTACGAAATTCTTCTTTCCTCCGAAAGAACATTTATAAAATCGCCGTCCCACAATGCCGAACAGCTTTTTCTAACATCGGCAAGTTTTTTGTGCCATTCAATGAGTTCCTTATTTTCTTTGCCCCACGGATAACAGCAACGGTTGAACGGATCACGATATCCCTCCATTCCTGCCTCGTCACCGTAATAAATACACGGAAATCCGGGGAGAGTAAACTGCATTGCACTTGCAACCTTGAGCAGCTTTACACCGAGTTTTTTATGCTCGTCATCAAGCTTAGTGTTAGCCTGCCATTCCCTGTCCTTGCCGTCAAGCGGTTCGCCTGCCATAACTGTGATTGCTCTTTCGGTATCGTGAGTCGAAAGTGAATTCATCAGCACTCTGAGAACAGGACGGGGATAATTTTCGATTACGCTCATAATCAGATCCATTGTGTATTTGCCGTGCTGACCTTTGCAGAAGTTGAGAATTGCATCCCTGAACACATAGTTCATAACGGAGTCAAACTGTTCGCCGAGCAAGAACTTTCTTCTTGCACCGTAGCTTTCCTTATTGCTTGCATCCTCCCACACTTCACCTACAAGAAAGGCGTTCGGATTTTCGTCCTTAACTGCTTTGCGTAGATTTTCAATGAACACATCGGGAAGTTCATCTGCAACATCAAGTCGCCAACCCGAGTTACCGCATTTCATCCATTTTCTGACAATGCCGTCTTTGCCGTTGATATATTCGTTGAATGACGGAGTTTCCTCAATAACCTCGGGCAGAGTATCAAAGCCCCACCAGCTTTGGTAATTGTTCGGCCATTCGTTGAATTTGTACCAACTGAAATACGGTGAGTTTTTGTCATTATACGCACCGCCCTTGCCGTATCTGCCGTAACGGTTGAAGTAAACGCTGTCACTTCCCGTATGAGAGAACACACCGTCATTTATGATGTGTATTCCCCTCTTTTTAGCCTCTGCGCAAAGGTGCTTAAAATCTTCCTCCGTTCCGAGAATCGGATCAACCTTTGAGTAGTCGCCCGTATCATAGCGGTGGTTTGAGTATGCCTCGCTGATAGGATTAAGGTAAATACAGCTTACACCGAGGCTTTCAAGGTAATCAAGCTTCATTGTAATTCCCTTGAGGTCGCCCATAAAGAAATCATTGTTCTTAATCATTCCGTTTTCATCGGGTTTCCATTCGGGGAGAGCATACCAATCCTTGTTGCGTTTGAAGTTGGTACGCTTTATATTCTTTTCTTCACCGCTGAAATAAAAACGGTCGGGAAAAATCTGATACATAATTCCGCCGACAAGCCAGCCGGGAGTTTTAAAGCCTTTTTTGTAGCAGGTAATCTGCCAGCTTCTGCCCATATAGTCTTCAATGGTGCTGACCTTATACGGATCGGACGGAATAACATATCTTGTTTTATCAATGCCAGTAAGCTTAAAGTTATACCAATAAAGTCCGATTTTTTTCGGAGTAAAATCGCACTCCCAAATTTCGGTATCCTCGTCAAATTTACCGCACCAGATAAGCTCGGTAAATTCCCAGTTGCAGTCATAATCATATTTTACACACAACTGTGCTTTTTGTGTATGCTCCGCCTTAGGCAAAAGAATTCTGAAATGAATCTCGGTACCCTGTTCAACCGCACCAAACGGTGAACGATAGTAAATTTTTCGTGAATCAAACGGTACGGGCATATAATCACTTCCCATAATAATATATTCCGAAATGTCAATTTTGTTTTGGCGGTTATGCCCTGTTAATCGGAAATTAGGACAAATCCGCCAAAATGACGCAAAGATTATTTTATCATAAGAGAATAAATATTTCAACCAATATAAGTTGTAAACAGCATAAAATCGCCAAATTTGTCTACGAATGAAAAAATATTTAAACAATATTCTCTTTGCTCTTTTATTATTTCCGATTTTATATTATAATGTAAAATGATTATGTATGCAAAGAAGTCAAATGAGGACGAAAAAGCTATAAAAGGGAGATGCATTTCCTATGGAGAAAAAGAGAGTAAGCGTTCAGATTGAGGGAAGAAGTTATTCACTTATCACAACAGATGATGAAAAGTATGTTCAAAAGGTAGCAAACGAGGTGCTTTCTCACATAAGAAAGGCCGCCCAAAGCACAAAGCAGCTTGATACCCGTGATTGTGCGGTTCTTGCGGCACTTAACTTCTGTGATGACCGCAACAAGGCTCTTAAAAAGAACAAAGATTATGTTGAAAAAGCCGACAAAATTATTCAGCAGACAAATGATCTTAACAGGCTTTGCAAGGAATACAGAGAAAAGCTTACGGAGGCCATGAACGATAACACTCGACTTATAAATAATAATAAAGAGCTTGAAAAAAGACTTGCTGTTCTCGGACACGAGGTTTCACAGCTTAAAGAAAAGCTCGAAAGTGTTGAAAAAGGCAAAGAAAAAGCCAAATCGGAAAAATCAGAGCCTGAAAAAAATTCAGTTTCAAAGGAAAAAAAGACTTCAGATGCAAAAAATAATATGACAGAGCAGTCAGATGATATACCCGTGAATGTTCTGTCAAACGAGGCTAAAAAAACAGAACAGGAATTGCGTAATGAAAAACTTCTCGGTTATGTTCCAATGACGCAGTTCTCTCTGTTTGATGAAGATAAGAAATGAAAAAGATAGAAATACTTGCTCCGGCGGGAAGCTTTGACAGTGTAATTGCCGCCGTAAGGAGCGGAGCAGACGCAGTGTATCTTGGCGAAAAGGCATTTTCCGCCCGTTCATCTGCCAAAAATTTTGATGATGAAGAACTAAAGAAAGCAACGGCATACTGTCACATTCACGGTGTAAAGGTGTATGTCACAATCAATACGATTGTGTTCGATGACGAGCTTGAAAAGCTGAAAAAAGCCATAATTTCAGCCGCAGAGGCTGATGTTGACGCACTCATTGTTCAGAATATGGGTGTAGCAAGGCTTGCACACAGGCTTGTTCCCGACCTTGCACTTCATGCGTCAACCCAGATGAGCATTCACACCGCATCAGGTGTAAAGGCACTTTATGAAATGGGTTTCAAGCGTGTTGTTCTTGCCCGTGAAATGAGCAAAAAAGAAATTGAAAAATGCTGTGAAATTCCGGTTGAACTCGAAGTTTTTGTTCACGGCGCGTTGTGTATGTGCGTTTCGGGACAATGCTACCTCAGCGCAATGATAGGCGCAAGGAGCGGAAACCGTGGTTCCTGTGCCCAGCCGTGCCGACTGCCGTTTTCCGTAAACAATCAAAAGGGCGGTCATGCTTTAAGTCTTAAAGACAACAGTATTGTAAATTACCTCGGAGAACTTCAAAATATGGGGGTTGCCTCGGCTAAAATTGAGGGCAGAATGAAACGCCCCGAGTATGTTTCAGCCGCAGTAAGAGCGTGTGTTGAACAGCGTGATTTCGGCTTTATCAGCGACAAAACTCAGAAGATGCTCAGAGGGGTTTTTTCACGAACAGGCTTTACAGACGCTTATTACATCGGCAAAACGGGAAGTCATATGTTCGGCACAAGAACAAAATCGGATGTTGTTTCTGCCGATGAAAAGCTGTTTTCGGCAATCCGTTCTTCCTACAAGGACGAAATCGGAAATGTTGAAATAACTTTTGATTTTACGGCAAAACTCGGCGAAAATCCCGTTTTAGTCGTTTCTGACGGAGTTCACACCGTCAAGAAGATTGCGGATACCGTAACCGAAAAAGCAATCAACAGACCGATTGATGCGGAAAAGTGCAGAAAACAGCTTGAAAAAACAGGCTCAACGGCATATAATCCCACCGATGTGAACATAAATATTGATGATGACATTTCTATTCCGCTTTCAATTATCAATTCCTTGCGCAGAGATGTTCTTGACGAACTCGATACGGCGAGAAGTGTTGTTCATAACTACAAAATCAACCGTGATTACGAAATAACTTTTCCAAAATTCACACCGCCTGTGGAAAAATCCACTCGTGCAAGAGTGCCTCAGACTAAGCTTTCCAATGCTTTTAAAAAATGCGAGCTTGTTTTTGTTCCGCTTTTTGCCGACAAAAGGGAGCTTGTAAGGCTCAAAAACGAGGGCTTTAGCATCGGTGTTGAAATTCCGAGAGGAATGTTCGGACGGGAAGATACGATTGCAAAAAAGCTTTCCGAGATGAAAGAAATCGGCATATCCGATGTGTTGTGCAACAATCTTGGAGCATTATACATTGCCAAAAATCTCGGTTTCACACTTCATTCGGGTTTCGGAATGAATTTTGTAAATACTCTCGACCTTTTGTGGGCGGAGGAATACGGAATCAAGGACGCAGAACTCAGTTTTGAACTCGATTTTAAGCGAATTAACGCACTCGGAGGCAACATCCCGAGGGGAATTATCAGCTACGGCTACCTTCCTCTTATGATTTGCAGGAGTTGCCCTGTCAAGGGTGCAGGTATAGACTGCAAAACTTGCAAAAATCATTCAAAAATGAAAGACCGACTCGGTAAACAATTTTTACTGAAATGCGACGGAAACTGTACCGAGGTTCTGAATTGTGACTTGCTTTTCGTTCCTGATAAACAAAATTTAACACTTTTAACATCTTTCAACATTTTAAGATTTAGTGTTGAAAACTATGTGGAAACCGTGGAAAGTCTTAACGAATCAAGCCTTTATCCGATGTTGAAAGATAAATTAACATATGGACTGTACCGCCGAGGTGTTAATTAGATTGTTGAAAATGTTAAAATAATCATTATTGTTTTGTGGAAAAAGTGATTTTTCCGTTTAACAGAGATTTATAATTACATTTTTGCAATAAATAATTTTTTTAGAGAAAAATAAAAACAGTAATGAATAATTCCTGCAAATTTTTGCAGGAAATGAAGGATGGTAAACTATGACTGTTAAAATAAAAAAGGTAAAAGACAATGCAAAAATCCCGAAAAGAGCCACAAACGGTTCTGCCGGTATGGATTTATATGCTTGCATTGACGAAAAAATCACAATCAATCCGGGTCAGCTTGTGCTTGTTCCGACAGGTATAGCAATTGAACTTCCCGACAACAGCGTTGCCGCATTTCTCTATGCAAGAAGCGGTCTGGGAATCAAGCACGGCATCTGCCTTTCAAACGGTGTGGGTGTTGTTGACAGCGACTACCGTGGAGAAATCTGCGCAGGTCTTTGCAATGTTTCGGACAAGCCTTATGAGATTGAGCCGTTTGAAAGAATCTGTCAGATGGTCATCGCTCCTGTTGTTCCGTGTGATGTTGAAGAGGTTACGGAGCTTGGCAACACAGAGCGCGGCGAGGGCGGTTTTGGCTCAACGGGTAAAAAATAAAAGATTTTCGACAATTTATCATTGCCCTTATTTGTAAAAAGATATATGATAAAAGTATACTGCCTGAGTAAAATACATTTGGGTATTACAGCGTAAAAGGAGGCTGTGGGATGTTTTCGTTTTCAAAGGATATAGGAATTGACCTTGGAACTGCAAACACTCTTGTTTGTCTTAAAGGAAAGGGAATAATTTTGCGTGAACCGAGCGTTGTCGCAGTTGATATGCGTACCGACGAGGTTCTTGCAGTCGGCTCACAGGCAAAAGAAATGATTGGCAGAACTCCCGGTTCCATAGTTGCGGTTCGTCCGCTCAAGGACGGTGTTATTGCCGATTTTAAAATAACCGCCAAAATGCTTCAGCACTTTATCAAAAAGGCGGTTAAACCAGGAATTTTCAGCAAGCCGAGAGTTATAATCTGTATGCCTTCGGGTGTTACCGAGGTTGAGAGAAAGGCTGTTGAGGACGCCGCATATCAGGCAGGTGCAAAGCCTCCTGTTGTTCTTATCGAAGAACCGATGGCTGCCGCAATCGGCGCAGGTATGCCCGTTGACGAACCGTGCGGAAGTATGGTTGTTGACATCGGCGGAGGCACAAGCGAGGTTGCCGTAATTTCTCTCGGTGACATTGTTACAGCCTGTTCCGTAAGAGTTGCCGGAGATAAGTTTGACGAGGCGATTTCAACATATGTCAAAAGAAAATATAATCTTCTCATCGGTGAAAGAACTGCCGAAGATATCAAAATGAAAATCGGCTCCGCATATCCGGGTGAGGAAGAAAAAAACCTTGTTGTCAAGGGCAGAAACCTTGTTGACGGACTTCCAAAGGATATTACAATTTCCTCAGCCGAGGTCAGAGAGGCTCTTGCCGATCCGCTTGCAACAATTGTTGAGGCAATCAGAACCACTCTTGAAAAAACTCCGCCTGAGCTTTCTGCCGACATAATCGACCACGGTATTATGCTCACGGGCGGCGGTGCGTTACTCAAGGGACTTGATATGCTTGTTATGCAACAGACGGGTATGCCTGTTCACATTGCCGAAAGACCGCTTGACTGTGTTGTTGACGGTGCAGGAAAAAGACTCGGCAAACCGCTCGGTGTTCAGTACAAGCACGACAGATAATAAAAATCGACAAAGTAAGGTCGGGCAGATTGAAAAAACACCGCCCGACCGTATTTGTAATGTAAATATGAGATATGAGAAAATTTTTACATAATAAAAACTCAAAAATTTTGATAATTACACTCGTCATACTAACTGTGATGAGTGTTTTCTCTCATAACGGCAGTAACATTTTTTCGGGTGCGGTAAACACGGTTACAAAAGGACTTTCAACGCTGACCGCAGGTGCGGCGTCTTCCGACAAGTCAAAGGAAGAACTTGAAAAAGAAAACGAACAGCTTAAAAAGGAAAATGCCGAACTCCGTGAACAGCTTGTTGACTACCTTGACGCCAAGGAAGAAAATGCAAAGCTGTGGAAATATTATGAGCTTAAAAAGGAAAATCCGTCATACGACATTCTTCCGGCAGGTGTGTTGAGAAGGGATGCAAACGATGATTTCTACTCGTTCACTCTTGACAAGGGTTCAACAGACAATGTGGAAAAAAATGATCCCGTAATCACGGAAAACGGTCTTATCGGCTGGGTGAGTGATGTTGAACTCACGACCTGTCGGGTAAGAACAATTCTTTCACCCGACACCAAAGCGTCTGCAATTGACAAAAAGACTTCCGACAACGGAATCATAAGCGGAAACGCTGAATATTGTGACGATAATCTCACCTGTCTGACAAAGATTGCAGAGAACAACAAAATCAAAGTAGGCGACATTGTTGTAACCTCGGGAACAGGCGGAGTTTATCCGAAAAATCTCATAATCGGCAAGGTTAAAGAACTGAAGTTCAATTCCTATGACACAACCCGTTATGCTGTTGTTGAGCCGTATGAGGACATCCGCACCGTGACCTCTGCCGCAATTATTACCGATTTTGACGGCAAGGGCGAGGTTAAAAAATGATGAGAGCTTCAAGAACTTTTTTTCGATTTTTCGGCTATTCCCTGCTGTTAATAATTCTGTATGTTTTTCAGGGTTCGGGTTTTATAATTCCCGAAATTTTCGGCGGCAGACCGCTTATGTTGATTTCACTTGCACTCTGCATTGCTTCTTTTGAAAACACTTTGCCGTCGGTAATTTTCGGTGCGTTGTGCGGTGTGCTGACGGATATTTCATTTGACGGCAGTATCGGCTATTTTGCCTTTGCACTTACGATTGTCTGCTATGCGGAAAACTTTGTATTCAGCAAATATTTTGTACCGTCATTTGTTACCGTTATCGTGTTTTCATTTGCGGCGGTGATGACGGTAATGTTGATTTATTATTTGCTGTTCGTCTTGATTGCAGGGCTTGACAGCGGTTGCGTGTTGTTTGTACGGCACTACATTTCAAGAATACTTTACACATTCGCCTTGACAATTCCGCTGTATTTTCTCACGGCATTTTTAAACAAAAATCTTTAATCTTTGTGAAAGGGAGGTTCGGTATGGGATTCGGCAAAAGCAGAAAAAACGGCAAAAAAAGTAAAAAGAGCAGAACAACAGTCTGCATAATAATAACAGCCGCAATTTTTGCAGGCTTTGCAATCAGGCTTGTCGATTGGCAGCTTGTACAGGGAAAAAGCTACAAGAGTCTTGCCGCAAAATCAACGGGATATACCGAAAAAACCGACGCAACAAGGGGCGAAATCGTTGACCGCAACGGTGTAGGTTTTGTTGTAAACACCACAAAGTATAAAATAGTCCTCAATAAGCTTTATATTGAGGAGGACAGGCTTGACGGAATTTTACTTGAACTTGCTGATATTCTCACAAAAACGGGAGATGCAAGAACAGATTCATTGCCGATTTCGGTCGGCTCGGACGGCAGTTGCGTTTATAAAACAAGCCGTGAAGAAGATGCGGAAAAACTTCTGTCATCGGATTTTCTTGATATGGACAGGAACACAAGTGCCGGTGATTGCTTTGACGCACTTTTAAAACGCTACAAAATTTCCGACAGGTTAAGTATAAGTCAAAAAACAACGCTCGTTTCAATTCATTACAATATGGAACTTGAAAAGTATTCAAATTCAAACCCTTATGTTTTTGCCAAAAATATCAGCCGAAGTGCCGTGAATGCCGTCAGCGAAAATACTCAGGGTGTGAGCGGTGTTGAAATTCAGACCTATCTCACACGAGGTGCTTCGGACCCGGACCTTGCACCGCACATCCTCGGCGCACTCGGTTCGTTGTCGGAAGATGAATACAATGAGCTGAAAAAACAAGGCAAGAGCTATTCCTATGATGATAAGATAGGCAAATTCGGAATTGAACTTGCCTGTGAAGATGACCTCAAAGGCAAGGGCGGAACAAGGGTTATTCAGCGAAATGCTGACGGAACTCTTGTTGAAAGCATTGAAACCGAGAGTGCAAAACCGGGTAACACGGTCTACCTTACAATTGATTCAAAATTGCAGAAAACCGCTGTAAAATCGCTTGAAGAAAATGTCAAAGCGGCAAAACAGGCGGGCAAGGAATCGGGACAGAAAAATAACGGTGAGGACTGTGAAACAGGTGCAGTTGTAATGTTGTCGGTCAAGGATTTTTCGGTACTTGCGGCGGCAAGCTATCCTACATACGATTTGAACAGGTACAGCGAATACGGCTCGTACTATGTCAAACTTTCCGAAAACAAAAATTCTCCGATGTACAACCGTGCAACAGTCGGAACATTCGCCTGCGGTTCGGTGTTTAAGCCGTGTGTTGCGGGTGCGGCTCTTGAGGAGAAAATCATAACCGATAAAACGAAAATCTACTGCAAACAGGACTATGATTTTTACCCTACCAATGTGGTAAGGTGTATGCACTATCACGGCAGTCTTGATGTTACGGGCGCAATTGAACAATCGTGCAACTACTTTTTTGCCGACACGGGCAGAAGGCTCGGAATTGAACCGATGTATCTGTATGCGCAGAAGTTCGGTCTCGGCGAATACACGGGTGTTGAAATTGAGGAATCAAAGGGAACTCTTGCAGGCAGAGACAGCACAAGCTGGCAGGTCGGCAACACGGTTTCAGCCGCAATCGGTCAGTCCGACAACGCATTTACTCCCGTTCAGCTTGCAACCTATGTTGCGACAATCGCCAACAACGGTGAGAGGCTCAAAACACACATTGTTGATAAAGTTACAAATTATGAGCGGACGAAAACCGTAAAATCGACAGATGTTGAAAGCTACGGTGATTGCGGAATTTCAAAGAAGAATCTTGATATTGTTCGCAAGGCGATGCTCGGCGTTACTCAGAACGAAAACGGCACGGCAAATTATATGTTCGGTGATTATAAAGTTAAGGTTGCCGCCAAAACAGGTACGGCTGAAAACTCGGGCTCAGACCATACAACATTCATTTGCTATGCTCCGTATGAAAAGCCCGAGGTCGCAATTGCCGTTGTAATCGAACACGGTGCAAAGGGCAGATATTCAATGCAGGTTGCAAAGGATTTGCTGGACGCATATTTTAATTGAAAATTGAAAATGGAAAATTGAAAATTATGGTCGAGAATACGATATGTTAAAAGATAAAACAAAAATCCCGACCGTATAATGGCTGAACGACCAAACATAAAAAACTTATTTTTTGCTTTTAGCATTAAAAATCAATGAAATTATTGTGCAAACCGTTAAAAATGAAGAATAATTTTATTAACTATCACTAAAATATCAACAAAAATTTTGGCTGATAAAAATAATGTTCGTTTCTTGCTCTTTAACGGATTTTGTGATAGAATATAGCAGAGGTAGAATTTATTATGGATAATGTTATAGTTGTAGCGTCGGGAAAAGGCGGAACGGGTAAATCAACCGTCTGCATTTGTCTTTCCGTTGCTCTTGTAAAGCAGGGCAAAAGAGTCTTGCTTATTGATTGTGATTGCGGAATGCGTGGTCTTGACATTATGCTCGATATGGAGCAGGACATAATTTTTGATGCGTCGGATGCCGTATGCGGCAACTGTACATTCGGTGAGGCTGTTTACAAAAGCAAAAACAATGAGAACCTCTACCTTATGGCGGCTCCCTTTGACACCGAAAACGAACTAAGTCCCTCGGTGTTTACTCAACTTGTCAACTCAGTAAAGGACAGCTTTGATTTTGTCCTTATCGACTCCCCTGCCGGAATCGGTTCGGGCTTTGAAACTGCGGCGGCTCCTGCCGACAGAGCCTTGATTGTTACCAATGCAGAGCCGACGGGTGTGCGTGGTGCGGTTAAGGTGAGGAGAAAGCTTGAGTCAATGGGAAAAACAAATATCCGACTTGTTATCAACCGCTTTGACCGAAAGCTTTTTACACAGCTCGGTTTTTATGAAGACCTCGACAGCGTTATTGACGCAACACAGACACAGCTTATTGCGCTTGTGCCGTTTGACATCCGTATTTCGGTGATTGTTCAGCGAGGTGTTGCCGGACTTAACTGGAGTGCGGCGGCGTCCGTTTTTGACTGTCTTGCACAGAGGCTTGAGGGAAAACATATTCCCCTTGCTTTCAAAGGGTAGTTTGTGCGGGGTATTTTGAGTTAAAGTTTTGAAACTAATTTGATATGAAATAAATGTCTGGAGGAAATATATATGAATATAGCCCTTATAGCTCATGATGAAAAAAAGGAACTGATGGTGCAGTTCTGCATTGCTTACTGCGGTGTTCTCAGCCGCAACAACCTTTGCGCCACCGGCACAACAGGCAAAATGGTGTCAGAGGCAACAGGTCTTACAATTCAGAAATTCCTTGCAGGCTCTCAGGGTGGAAGTCAGCAGATTGCGGCAAGAATTGCGTGCAATGAGATTGATATGCTTCTCTTTTTCAGAGATCCGCTCAATCCAAAGCCGAACGAGCCTAACGATATGAATATGCTCCGTCTTTGCGATATGCACAACATTCCGGTTGCAACAAACATTGCAACTGCCGAGGTGCTTATCCACGGTCTTGAAAGAGGCGACCTTGACTGGAGAAATATTCTCAAATAATTTAATTATTTTCGCTTTACATATCGGGTGGTGTAATACTGCCCGATTGTTGTGTTTTTTAGGGAGATTTTTTCGTTTCCCTTTTCTATAAAAGATTGTAATTTTCGGAGGGAAAAATGGCACTTATAACCAAGAAAATCAAGGGTACGGAAGATGTTCTTCCGAAGGAAAGCTACAAATGGCAGTTTGTTGAAAAGATTATGCGTGAGGAGGCTCGCTCCTACGGCTTCAGAGAAATCAGAACTCCCGTGTTTGAACACACAGAGCTTTTTGCCCGTGGCGTTGGTCAGACAACCGATGTTGTTCAGAAAGAAATGTACACATTCGACACAAAGGGCGGTGAAAGCGTAACACTTCGCCCCGAGGGTACAGCCGGTGCGGCAAGAGCCGTTCTTGAACACGCTCTTGAAAACGAAGGACTTCCGATTAAGGCAAGCTACTTTGTTTCATGCTACCGATATGAAAAGCCACAGGCAGGCAGACTTCGTGAGTTCCACCAGTTCGGTATTGAGGAGTACGGCACACAGGATCCTGTTGCCGATGCAGAGCTTATCAGCCTTGTAAGCTCCGTAATCAACAGACTTCAGATTGACAGCGTTCATCTTCAGATTAATTCTATCGGCTGTCCGACCTGTCGTGCGGAATATCACAAGGCTTTGAAATCATATTTTGAGGGTTATAAGGACAAGCTGTGTGACACCTGTCTTTCCCGTCTTGACAAAAACCCGATGAGAATTCTCGACTGCAAAAGTCCTATCTGTTCCGAGATTGCAAAGGACGCACCTAAGATTACAGACTATCTTTGTGACGAGTGCAGAAACCACTTTGACGCAGTTCAGAAATATCTTGATGCCGCAGGCATTGAATACACGGTTGATCCCACAATTGTAAGAGGTCTTGATTACTATACAAAGACAGTATTTGAGTTTGTAACCGATTGTATCGGTGCTCAGGGTACTGTTTGCGGCGGCGGTCGTTATGACGGTCTTATCGAGGAGCTCGGCGGTAAGCACCTTCCCTCCCTCGGTTTTGCAATGGGTATGGAAAGACTTCTCATGGTAATGGATAAGCAGGGCATTGAGATTCCCGACAATGACGAGTGTATGCTCTACATTGCGACAATGGGCGATGCCGCAAAGGTTAAGGCTTTTGAGCTTATCAAACAGGTTCGCAGCTGCGGAATGATTGCCGAAACCGATGTTATCGGCAGAGGACTTCGTGCTCAGATGAAGTATGCCGACAAGATTGACGCAAGATATTCAATCGTTTTGGGCGACAACGAAATCGAGCAGAACACAGCCAAGGTCAAGAATATGGAAACAGGCGAAACAGCCGAGGTTACTCTTGACGGGCATTTCATGGAGAAGTTCATCGAAATTCAGCTTTCGGACGAACAGAAAAATAAGTAATAAAAGAAAATTTTCGGTCGGTCAGGCACATTAAAAATGCCGACCGATTCATATAAAGGAGCATATACAATGGCAGAATTTATGACAGGAATGAAGCGTACCGATTATTGCGGAGATTTGCGTATCGGTGATGTCGGCAGAGAGGTAACTGTCTGCGGTTGGGTACAGCGTTGCCGTGACCTCGGTCAGCTCATTTTCATTGACTTGCGTGACCGCACAGGCATTGTTCAGCTTGCATTCAATGACAAAACAGACAAAGAAATTTTTGATAAGGCATTTTCATGCAGAAGTGAATTTGTTCTTGCCGCAAAGGGTGTTGTTTGCGAAAGAAGTTCAAAGAACAGCGAAATTCCCACAGGCGATATCGAGGTTGTTGTAAGCGATATGCGTGTGCTTTCAAAGGCACAGACGCCGCCTTTTGAAATTGTTGACGATACAAACACAAACGAGGAGTTAAGACTTAAATATCGTTATCTTGACCTTCGCCGCCGTCCTCTTCTCAACAATCTTATGATGAGAAGTAAGATTGCAAAGGTTGCAAGAGATTATTTCCACGACAACGGCTTTGTTGAAATTGAAACTCCTATGATGATCAAGTCAACTCCCGAGGGCGCAAGAGATTACCTTGTTCCGTCAAGAATCCACAACGGCAAGTTTTATGCTCTCCCTCAGTCACCGCAGATTTACAAACAGCTCCTTATGCTTGCGGGCTTTGACCGTTACATTCAGCTTGCAAGATGCTTCCGTGACGAGGATCTTCGTGCAGACCGTCAGCCTGAATTTACACAGATTGATATGGAGCTTTCATTTGTTGATGTTGATGAAATCCTCGAAATCAACGAGGGCTTCTTCAAAAAGCTTTTCAAAGAGGTTTTAAACATTGACCTTGAGGAGCACTTCCAGAGAATGACCTACAAAGAGGCTATGGAAAGCTACGGTTCGGACAAGCCAGATATCCGTTTTGACATGAAGATTCAGGACATTTCGGACCTTGTTAAGGACTGCGGTTTCAGCGTATTTACAAGTGCAATTGAGAACGGCGGTTCTGTAAGAGCAATTGTAGCCAAGAATGCGTCGTCGGTCTACACAAGAAAAGAAATTGACAAGCTCACAGAATATGCAAAGGGCATCGGCGCAAAGGGTCTTGCATATGTAAGATGGGTTGACGAGCCTAACGCATCATTCAAAAAGTTTATGAGCGAAGAAGAGCTTTCTGCAATCTACGAAAGACTCGGTGCGGAAAAGGGCGATGTTATCCTCATCGTTGCCGACAAGAACAGCACGGTTCTTTCAACACTCGGCGCACTTCGTCTTGTTGTTGCAAAGCGTCTTGACATTATCCCCGATGTATTCAAGTTCCTCTGGATTGTTGACTTCCCGTTCTTTGAATATGATGAGGAAAGCGGTGAATGGCTTGCAATGCATCACCCGTTTACAATGCCTAAGGAAGAGTGCCTACAGTACCTTGACACAGATCCGTCAAAGGTTATTGCAAAGGCCTATGACCTCACACTCAACGGTGTTGAGCTTTCAAGCGGTTCAATGCGTATCACAGACTATGAACTCCAGCAGAAGATGTTCAAGGCTTTGAAGCTCACCGATGAAGAAATCGAAGCAAAGTTCGGATTCCTTGTTGAAGCCTACAAATACGGCGCACCGCCACACGGTGGTATGGGTATCGGTCTTGACCGTGTTACAATGCTGATGTGCAAGGCTGACAGCCTCCGTGATGTAACAGCATTCCCGAAGGTTCAGAATGCAAGCGAGCTTATGTCTGCGTGTCCGGCAGAGGTTGACGATGAAAGCCTTGAGGTTCTCGGAATCAAGGTTGTCAACAAGGAAGATTGATTAAGGGTACAATTATATGAGTCCGGATACAATTGCAACAATCATCTCTGTGTCGATAGTCGTACTTGCAATAGCAATTATAGTTACGGTAATTGTCAGTAAGATAAGACATCTTTCAAGAACATTGTTCGGTACAAGCTCCCTTATTGAGGGCATTCAGGGCGTGAAAGAGGATCAGGAGCAAATGCGTGAAACTCCCCGTTCGCTTCACGGAATGACCTCGGTTTATATGCCAATGATAAAAAAGGATTTTCCCGAGCTTGATGTTGAGCAGTATATGAACAAAACCCGTTCACTTTTGCGAAACTACTTTTCGGCGGTTGAGTCAAAAAGGCTCGGCGTTATTGCGGAGGAGGTCACTCCGAATTTTACAAACTATGTTCAGGGAATTATCGACCAGCTTTCATCTGTTGCAAATACACAGCACTATGAGGATGTCAATATTTACGATGTTCAGATTGCCCGCTATATAAAAAACGGTGCAACGGTAACGATACTTTTTGAGGCATCTGTCGGTTACTTTTCGTATGTTACCGATATGAACAATGAGGTGACCTTTGGCAGCAGAGAGAACAGAATGCAGACAATCTATGAGGTTGAGTTGATGTATGTTCAGGACGCTGACCGGCTTCATAACAGAGCAACCGCTCTCGGAGTGAATTGCCCCAACTGCGGCGCTCCCGTAAAAACGCTGGGAGAAAAATTTTGTCAGTTCTGCGGAACTGCAATAAAAGAAATTAACATTCGTTCGTGGAGGTTTAATTCCGTAAACGAACAGACACTTCAACAGAGAAAATTCTGAAAGTTTGACGGTCGGGTTGTCAGAGCCAAATGCCCTCTTCCCGACCGTCTTTTTGCATTATTTATGATGGCAAAACATTGGAACAATAAAAAAACATATGCCATTCAGCCTGTTTTTTAATAATAGTATTGAAATTTTTCTTCAAACATATTATTATTAGTGTAACAGCAATATCTGAAAAATCAGCTATAAGCTACAAAAATTAAGGAGTTAAATTATGGGTATTATTAAAGCAGCGATAAATGCAGTCGGAGGCGGACTCGCAGATTCATGGCTCGAGGTCATTGAACCGTCCCCTATGGGCGACAACACCCTCATCTGTCCCGGTCAGCTTGTTTCGCAGAACGGCAAAAGTCAGAACAAAAAGGGTTCTGAAAACATCGTATCAAACGGTTCTGTAATTCATGTTTACGATAACCAGATGATGATTCTTATTGACGGCGGTAAGATTGTTGACTTTACTGCAGAGCCGGGTTATTTTAAGGTAAATAACAGCTCAATGCCGTCACTTTTCTGCGGTCAGTTCGGTGATTCGATCAAGGAAACATTTAACCGTATTAAGTACGGCGGAATCCCCTCACAGGCTCAGAGAGTTTTCTATATAAATCTTCAGGAAATCAAGGGTATTCCTTTCGGAACATCAACTCCAGTAAACTACTTTGACAATTTTTACAATTCAGAGCTTATGCTCCGTGCTCACGGTACATATTCAATCAAGGTTGTTGAGCCGTTCAAGTTCTATCAGGAGGTTATTCCGAGAGAGGCTGTTACGGAAAACAAGTCTGTTGATTTCGCAGATGTAAGAGCACAGTATAACGAGGAGTTCGTCGGCGCTCTCGGTTCTGCAATCAACCAGTATTCCGCCGACGGTGAGAGAATCAGCTTTATCAAGTCAAAACAGCGTCTTATCGGTCAGTATATGGCACAGACGCTTGATGAGGAATGGACACAGGCTCGTGGTATGGAAGTCTTTGCCGTTGGTATGGATGTTTCCTACACAGAGGACAGTCAGGAGCTCATCAATATGCGCAACAAGGGCGCAATGCTCTCGGACGCAGCAGTTCAGCAGGGCTATGTTGCAGCCAATATTTCAGAGGGCCTTAAAGATGCCGGCTCAAATGCAAACGGTGCAATGGCAGGCTTTATGGGCATGGGCATAGGTATGAATGCCGGCGGAAATATCATGGGCGGTTATCAGCAGAATCCGCAGTACCGTCAGCAGCAGCCGACTCAGCCACAGCAACAGGCTCAGCCGCAGCAGACTCCCGCTCCGCAGGCAGGCGGTGCAGCCGCAGGCTCATGGACTTGCTCATGCGGTGCGGTAAACACAGGCAAGTTCTGCTCGGAGTGCGGTTCAAAGAAGCCCGAGGCTCCCAAAAAGCGTTTCTGCACAAACTGCGGATATGAGCTTTCTGCAAATGCAAAGTTCTGTCCCGAATGCGGTACAAAGGCAGAATAATCTGAATTTTAAGTACAAACAATCCCTCTTCTCAAACGGAGGGGGATGTTTCAGAATTTAATTATAAGGGGTAAGTTATGGCAACTGTAAACTACACCTGTCCGAACTGCGCCGCTCCGCTGAAATTCAATCCCGATAAGCAGATGTTCAGTTGTGAATACTGTATGTCCGATTTTACGGAAAAGTATGTTCAGGATTTTTTTGCCAAGAAGGAGCAAAAAGAGAACAGCGCAGAAAAGCAGGAGAAAAAGGAACAGGAAAAGGCTAAAGAGAATGCCGCCAAGCAGGCGCAGAGCAATGACAGCGCACAGGCAGAAAACAAAACTGAGGAAGAGGCTGTTATCTACAACTGCCCAAGCTGCGGTGCTCAGGTTGTTACAACAGCGTCAACTGCGGCAACAACCTGCTTCTATTGTCAGAATCCTGTTGTTCTCGGCGGCAGACTTTCGGGTGAATTTAAACCCGACCGTGTGATTCCGTTCAAGCTTTCAAAGCAGAAGGCAATTGACAAGTTTCTTGAAATGTGCAAAAGGAAATGGTTTTTGCCGAAGAATTTTGTCAGCGAAAAGCATTTTGACAAACTCACGGGTGTGTATTTTCCGTATTGGTATGTTGACGAACAGCGTAGCGCACAGATGATTGCAAAGGGCGAAAAGGTTCGTTCGTGGACTGTCGGAGATGACCGTTACACGGAAACAAAGGTTTTTGAGCTCCACAGAGCAGGCAATCTGATTGTAAATAATGTTTTTGAAAGAGCGTTAAAAGGTCAGGACAGAGATATGCTCCAATGCGTACACCCTTACGATTTGGGCGAGGCTCACCCGTTTGCAATGTCCTATCTTTCGGGTTTTCAGGCAGAAAAGCGTGACATTGAGCAAAATGAGGTTGCACAGGCAGTTCAAACAAGAATCAACGGATACTGTCAACAGCTTATGAAAGACACGGCAAGCGGATACAGTGCCGTTCAGATTCAGAACTACAACGATAAAATCGACCTTGAAAATTGGAACTATACCCTCTTGCCCGTTTGGGTTGTAACCTATAAATACAGGGGTAAAATTCTGCCGTTTGCAGTTAACGGTCAGACTGGCAAAACCTACGGTGAGCTTCCTACCTCCGCAGGAAAGCTTCTTGCTTTCGCTGCAATTATTGCCGCAGCGCTTATGGCACTCGGCTTGTTGGGAGGTCTGTTGTTCTTATGATGAATGTTACAAAAAGACTTTCCGCAATGCTTGCGGCAATGATTATGGTTTTCTGCACTCCGCTCTTTGTTTTTGCGGCGGGACAAACAGAACTCCGTGATGACGCCGAACTGTTTACCTCGGAGGAAGAAACACAGCTTCAGGCGGAACTTGACGCTTTTGCTCAAAAAACCGGCTGGGTTGCGGTTATCTATACTAACAACGAGGGCAAAACCGAGGACAATATCAAACCGTTTGCAAACCGTTATTATGCCGACAAATACGGCAAAACTACGGCGGGCGTTATACTCACGATTGATATGAAGGGCAGAGCAATCGACTTCAGAACAAAAGGCGATGCAATGTATTATTTCGGCGATGGCCGTGTTAATACTCTTCTTGATGATGTTCAGCGTGATATGAAGCAAGGCAACTATTACAGTGCTGCCGAACAATTCCTCTATTATGTTGACCACTACTATAACGAGGGTATTGACGATGACGAGTCAAACGAAAATATTGATTTGCAGGAAAAAGAGGATAACAAATTCCTCTATGTCGTAAAGCATTACGGCATTGTCATTGCGGGCGGTTCAATCATTGTTGCCGTTATTGTTGTTATTGTAGTGAAAAACCGTTACAAGCACAACGGCAAAGCAGGAACTTATGACCTCAAGAAAAACAGCAAGACTATGCTTACCGACAAGAAGGATATCTTCCTGACAAAGCATGTTTCCGTCACAAGAATCCGGAGTGATTCCGACAGCTCGGGCGGTTCATCAAGCAGCTCCTCCGGTGGCGGCGGTTCATCGGGCGGCGGAAGCAGAAGCTTTTAATGCTGAAAACTATTTGAATTTTGCGGAGAATGCTGTATTCTCTGTTTGGGGGCGGCAGAAATGCCGTCCTCTTTTAATGTGAAAAAATTATGAGGAATATTGAAATTATTCAAAAACTGAATACCATGCACACAGCCTGTGAAAGCGAACTTTTACAGCTGATTACAACTTACGACGAAAAAGATTTTGAATATCTTCGCAAATGTGCAAGAGATACTGCCGACAGAATTTTTGGCAACAAAATCTATATCCGTGGTTTGATTGAATTTTCGAGTATATGCAAAAATGATTGCTTTTACTGCGGACTTCGCCGTTCAAACGGCAATGCCGTGCGTTACCGACTTTCAAAGGATGAAATTCTCTCATGTTGCCAAAACGGACACGAACTCGGATTCCGCACATTTGTGTTGCAGGGCGGTGAGGACGGATTTTTTACAGATGATGTAATGTGCGGTGTTGTGTCGGAAATAAAAAATAGATTTCCCGATTGTGCCGTAACGCTATCGCTTGGCGAAAGGTCGTATGAAAGCTATCAAAGACTTTTTGACAGCGGCGCAGACAGATATCTTCTCCGTCACGAAACAGCCGACAAAAAACACTATTCCATGTTGCATCCGCCCGAAATGTCACTTGAAAACCGAATGCAATGCCTGTATAATTTAAAGAGAATAGGTTATCAGACAGGCGCAGGATTTATGGTCGGTTCACCGTTCCAAACTCCCGAAATGCTTGTCAAGGATTTAAAATTTATTGAAAAATTAAGTCCCGAAATGTGCGGAATAGGTCCGTTTGTACCGCACAAAGACACAAAATTTAAAAATGAAAATCATGGTGATGTAAGCCTTGTGCTTATGTTGCTTTCAATAATAAGGCTTTTAAAGCCGAACATTCTTTTGCCGGCAACAACCGCCTTAGGTACGGTTGATCCGCTTGGTCGGGAAAAGGGCATTCTTCACGGTGCAAATGTTGTAATGCCCAACCTTTCCCCTGTTAAGCACAGAAAGGATTACTCGCTCTACGACAACAAAATCTGTACGGGAGACGAAGTGGCGCAGTGTATCGGCTGTCTTGCAGACAGAATGAAAAAAATCGGCTTTGAAATCGTGACCGACCGAGGAGATTACAAAGCGGATATTTAATCCGAAAGGAAATATTATGAATAAATACGATAAAAATTCGCTGAAAGCGGAGGAGTTTATCAATGACGGGGAGATTCTTGATTCCCTGAAATTTGCCGATGAAAATAAAAATAACCTTGAACTTGTCGATAAAATAATCGAAAAGGCAAGGCTCAAAAAGGGTATCAATCACCGTGAGGCAAGCGTTCTTTTAGCTTGTGAAGATAAAGAGAGAATCAAAGAAATCTACAACCTTGCCCGTCAGATTAAGAAGGATTTTTACGGTGACAGAATTGTTATGTTCGCCCCTCTCTATCTTTCAAACTACTGCGTAAACGGCTGTGTCTATTGCCCGTATCATGCAAAGAACAAGCACATCTGCCGTAAAAAACTCACACAGGATGAGGTCAGAAAAGAAGTTATCGCACTTCAGGATATGGGACACAAGCGTCTTGCAATTGAGGCAGGCGAAGATCCCGTAAACAACCCGATTGAGTACATTCTCGACTGCATAAAGACCATTTATTCGGTCAATCACAAGAACGGTGCAATCAGACGGGTTAATGTGAACATTGCCGCAACAACCGTTGAAAATTATAAAAAGCTCAAGGAAGCCGGAATCGGCACATACATTCTTTTTCAGGAAACCTACAATAAAGAGAGTTATGAACAGCTCCACCCAACAGGTCCCAAGCACAACTACAATTACCACACAGAGGCAATGGACAGAGCCATGCAGGGCGGTATTGATGATGTGGGAATCGGTGTGCTTTTCGGGCTTGAGCTCTACCGCTATGAACTTGCAGGACTTCTTATGCACGCAGAACATCTTGAGGCTGTTCACGGCGTCGGTCCGCACACAATCAGCGTTCCCCGAATCAAGGCGGCAGATGATATAAATCCCGATGATTTTGACAACGGAATTGACGATGAAACCTTTGCCAAAATAGTCGCAATTATCAGAATTGCAGTTCCCTATACGGGTATGATTATTTCAACCCGAGAGAGCGAAAGCGTTCGCAAAAAGGTGCTTGAACTCGGCATTTCTCAGATCAGCGGAGGCTCACGCACAAGCGTAGGAGGATATGACGAACCCGAATCGGAAGAAGAAAATTCGGCTCAGTTTGATGTTTCCGACAACCGCAGTCTTGATGAGGTTGTAAGGTGGCTTATGAACCTCGGCTATATTCCGTCATTCTGCACCGCCTGTTACCGTGAGGGCAGAACGGGAGACCGCTTTATGTCGCTTTGCAAGAGCGGTCAGATTCAGAACTGTTGCCACCCCAACGCCCTTATGACGCTTGAAGAATATCTTGTTGATTATGCAAGCGATGATACAAGGAATGTCGGTCAAAAACTCATTGAACAGGAACTCGAAAAAATCCCCAACGAAAAAGTCCGCACCATTGCAAAAGAACATATTTTTGACATAAGAAACAACAATAAAAGAGATTTCAGATTTTGACGGAGGGCGTAATGGGAATGAATGATACACCGTCGTCGGAACGACTACACATCGGATTTTTCGGCAGACGAAATGCAGGAAAATCAAGCGTTGTGAATGCGGTAACAAATCAAAATATGTCGCTTGTATCGGACAAAAAAGGCACAACAACCGATCCTGTGGAAAAGACAATGGAGCTTCTTCCGCTCGGTCCTGTTGTGATAATCGACACGGCAGGCTTTGATGACGGAGGAACTCTCGGCACAATGCGTGTTGAACGCACAAAAGCCGTGCTGAACCGTGTTGACATTGCCGTGCTTGTGGTTGACGGAACAATCGGAATGACTTCGGTTGAAAACGAACTTGTATCGCTTTTTGAGGAAAAGAAAATTCCGTATCTTATTGTGTTCAACAAATGCGATTTGCTTGACAATACAACTGACGGTAAAATCTTTGTAAGTGCAAAAAACAACACGAATATCGAACTTTTAAAGGATAAAATCGCAAAAGTTGTAAACGCACAAAAATCCGATAAAAGGCTTTGCGGTGACCTTGTTAATAAAAATGACTTTGTTGTGCTTGTAATCCCGATTGACTCCGCCGCCCCCAAGGGCAGAATAATTCTTCCGCAGCAGCAGGTTATCCGTGATTTGCTCGACAGCGGAGCAATCCCCGTTTGTGTGCGTGAAAGCGAACTTGCCGATACTCTGAAAAATCTCGGTACAAAACCAAAGCTCGTCATAACCGACAGTCAGGTATTTAAGCCTGTTTCAGAGATTGTGCCGAACGATATCAAACTGACCTCGTTTTCAATTCTTATGGCGAGGTACAAGGGGTTTCTGAAAACTGCCGTAAACGGTGCAAGGGAAATTGAGTCGCTTAATGACGGTGACAAAATTCTCATCAGCGAGGGTTGCACTCATCACAGGCAATGCGATGACATCGGCACGGTAAAACTTCCCCGATTGCTGAAAAATTACACGGGTAAAAATTTTGAAATCGTGACAAGCTCAGGCAAAGACTTCCCAAATAATTTGTCGGAATTTTCACTTGCAATCCATTGCGGTGCGTGTATGCTCAATTCAAGAGAGATAATCAGCCGAATGAACCGTTCGATTGAAAGCGGAGTTCCGTTCACAAACTACGGAATCGCCATAGCCTATATGCGTGGAATTCTCGACCGTTCAATTGAAATGTTTGATGAATAAAATAAAAATTCGGTATGTAAAAATACACACCGAAACAGATTGACATATTAAAAAATTGATGTTAATATATAAGTAAGGAAACGGCTTGAGCTGTTTCGCTATTCAAAACTAATTATTTTTTATAACCGTCTTGTATGGCAGTACAGGGCGGTTATTTCTTTATGCATAAAACTATAATAGTTACTAACAAAGTAAAACAGATTATGTATTCCACGCAAACACCCCCTTTCATAAGGGTAGTCTTGCGACCGCCGCCAGTGGCGGAAAAAGGGAGCATAGCGCTGTCTGAAATAACGAGTATAAGGAAGTGCATTTATGCACAACGAAATACGACTATATTTCAGACTGGACAGCCGCCGCCATTTCCTTACAGAGTTATTTTAACAAATATATTGTTTGTTTTCAAGACGGAAGTTTGTGTTTTGTAAAATAAAATCGGCATGCAAACACACACCGAAACAGATTGACATAATTAAAAATTGATGTTAATATATAAGTAGGGAAACGGCTTGAGCTGTTTCGCTAGTACAGTTTAATTGTTTTTCAACAACCGTCTTGTGCTGCAACACAGGGCGGTTATTTCTTTATGGTGAACACATACATTGTTTATGTTCAAGTGCTGATTGTATATTACATAGCATCTGTAAATTTGCAATATTATTCTAATAAAGGCAATCCTACTTTACCGTAAGATTGCCTTGCTTTTATGCTTTGTGATTTTCTCTTAAATCTGTTCTCTTGATTTTTCCGCTGATTGTTTTTGGAAATTCATCGACAATTTCAAGGTGCTGAATCCACTTGTAGCTTGCCATACGCTTGTTGCAGAAGGTTTTGATTTTGTTTTCAAGCTCCTTATCATGCGGTGCGCCGTCTGTCATCTTGACAATCGCCTTAATTGCCTGACCTCTGTCTTTGTCCGGAACACCTATAACCGCACATTCAAGCACATTCGGATATTGCATAAGAACATTTTCAACTTCAAACGGACCTACTCTGAAGCCTCTTGTTTTGATAAGGTCATCGGCTCTGCCGACATACCAGAAATATCCGTTCTCGTCTTTATATGCCGTGTCGCCCGTGTGATATACACCGTGTCGCCACACCTTTTCATAAAGATTTTCGTTGTTATAGTATGTGATGAAAATTCCGTGCTGTTTTCTGTCCTTTGGGGGGAATACAACAACTTCGCCTACTTCACCCTGCTTAACCTCGTTGCATTCATCGTCAACAATTCGTACATCATAAAGCGGAGTAGGCTTGCCCATTGAGCCTGCAATCGCCTTGTCCCCTTTGAGATTTGCAAGCATAAGAACCGACTCGGTTTGACCGAAGCCCTCGCAAAGTTCAATTCCCGTCTGCTTAAACACCTCTTCAAAAACTTCATTGTTGAGTGCCTCGCCTGCTGTCGTAAGGTGAGAAAGTGCAGAAAGGTCGTACTTGTTCATACCCCTTTTAATGAAGTATCTGTAAACTGTCGGCGGTGCGCAGAAGGTTGTAACCTTGTACTTTTCCATTATACGCAACAGCTTGCCCGGAGAGAATTTGTCAAAGTCATAGACCATAACGGCTGAACCGCAGAGCCATTGACCGTAGATTTTGCCCCATGACGCTTTTGCCCAGCCTGTTTCGGCAACGGTGAGGTGAAGTCCGCCGTCTTTTACACATTGCCAGTATTTTGCCGTGATAATGTGTCCGAGTGTGTAGATATGATTGTGTTCAACAGCCTTAGGATAGCCTGTTGTGCCTGAGGTGAAGTAAATTACCATAGGTTCTTCTGCTTTTGTTTCAACTCTTTCAAGGGTATCGGGAGCGTTTTCAACTTCTTCGGTAAAATCAACCGCACCGAAAATTTGCTTTCTCGGAACAAAAACGGTTTCAAGCGTGTTCGGCTGAGATGCAACCGCAAGCATATCTTCGGCGGTAGTTTCATCGGGAGTGCAGACAGCTGCCTTTATCCCTGCCGTGTTAACACGATACGAAATGTCGCTTTGAGTCAGAAGATTTGTTGCGGGAATAATAACCGCACCAAGCTTGTGGAGTGCAGGGGCAACATACCAGTATTCGTAGTTTCGTTTCAGGATAACAAGAACCTTGTCACCTTTTTTAATGTCGTGATTTCTGAAAACATTTGCAGCCTTGTTACTCAGTTTGCTGATGTCGGAGTATGTGAAAATCTTTTCCTCTTTTTCGGGATTTGTCCACACAACTGCCGTGTCATTCGGCACAAGTTCTGCCATTTTGTCAACGACATCATAGCCAAAATTATAGTTTTCGGGAAACACAAGTTCAAAGCCTGTCAGTTTTCCGTTTTCGTCGGTAGTTTCTTTACAGAAATTTTTGTATAACTGCATTTTTTACATCCTTATTTAAGTCGTTTTTTTGGTTTGTCTTTTCAATTAATATTGTATAACACAAACCCTTTTATATACAATACCGCCCATTATGAAAAAACACGGACTAAAATTTATAATTATTCATCCACGGAATGTAGCTATCCAAATTTGCATAACACTATCCGCATATCGGCATATTGTGAATAACAGGAGCAAATTATTAACATTTTCAACACATTTATTCACATATCGTTTCAAGGAGTTGAAAGCCGTAAATCTGAATATTATACAGTTTTTGAACGGCAGAACGGTGTGATGATACCCTGTTCTACAAATTTGCTTTTTTGCTTGCAATCGGATAAATAAAATATTATAATATAGGTTACAGTCTTGTTTCAAAAAGGTAACAGACTGACAGAGTTAAAGAGAATAAAGAAATAAAAATAGAAACAAAACATTTCAGAGGGAGAAATATATATGAGAATAGTTGTTCTTGCAGGCGGACTGAGCACAGAGCGTGAAGTTTCAATTTCATCAGGCACACTTGTTGCCGAGGCTCTCAGAAGCAAGGGACACGAGGTTGTTTTGCTTGATGTATTTATGGGCTATGAGGAAAACATCTGTGACATTGACGCACTTTTCAAGCAGAACTACAGCTTTACCGACGGAAATTCAATCGGTGACGATGTTGAAAATACAATCACAAATATCAAAGAGGCAAAGGAAAATCGCCTTGACAAAACATCACGCTATATCGGCAGAAATGTAATTGAAATCTGCGCCGAGGCAGACATCACCTTCCTTGCACTTCACGGCGGTGAGGGTGAAAACGGTCAGTTACAGGCAACGCTTGATTTGTTCGGAATCAAGTACACAGGTTCGGGATATCTCGGTTCTGCGCTTGCAATGAACAAAGGTCTTACAAAGAGCGTGTTTATGCAGAAGAATATCAACACTCCGTCAGGTGAACTTTACAAGAACGAAAAGGACGCTCTTGCATGGAATATGTTCCCGTGCATCGTTAAGCCATGCTCGGGCGGTTCAAGCGTAGGCGTTTCAAAGGTTGAGAATGCAGATCAGTATAAAAAGGCTGTTAAAGAGGCTCTCAAATATGAGGACGAAATTGTTGTTGAGCAGTTCGTAACAGGCAGAGAATTTTCCGTCGGTCTTATCGGCGGCAAGGCACTTCCGCCGATTGAGATTGCTCCTAAGTCGGGAATGTACGATTATGCCGCAAAATATCAGGCAGGCGCAACAGTTGAAACCTGTCCGGCAGACATTGACGAAGAAACCGACAAAAAGCTCCGTGATGCCGCAACAGAGGCATACGAGGCACTTCACCTTGAAAGCTATGCACGAATCGACTTCCTTCTTGACAAGGGCGGTTTTACATACTGCCTCGAGGCAAACACTCTCCCCGGCATGACTCCCACAAGCCTTCTTCCTCAGGAGGCGGCTGTTGAGGGTATAAGCTATCCCGATTTGTGCGAAAAGATTATTGAAATTTCACTTGCAAAATATCCCAAAGAAAAATCTGATTTTTAATAAGAGGTTAGTATGAAAGACTTTACTCTTGCCGAAATCGCAAAGGCTTGCAACGGCGAATATGTCGGCGACGAATCGCTTAAAAACACAAAAATAACCTCTGTTGAGCGTGACAGCCGACAGGTGAAGAACGGAAGTCTGTTTCTTGCCATAAAGGGCGAGCGTGTTGACGGTCACGATTTTATCGAAAAATGCTTTGCGCAGGGTGCTGTGTGTGCATTGTGCGAGAAAGCTCCCGAAAATGCGACAAAGCCTTGCATTGTCGTTCCCTCAACACTTGATGCCGTTAAGAAAATCGGCAGGGCATACAGAGAAAAATTCGACATTCCCGTTATCGGAATTTCGGGCAGCGTCGGAAAAACCTCTACAAAAGAAATGCTCTATGCCGTTCTTTCACAGAAGTTCAAGACCCACAAAACACAAGGCAATCTCAATAACGAGCTCGGTGTTCCGCTAACGCTTCTTTCAATGCCCGAGGATACCGAGGCGGCTGTTATCGAAATGGGTATTTCCGATTTCGGTGAAATGACAAGACTTTCCGAAATGGTTCAGCCCACAATCTGCGTGCTTACAATCATCGGCGAATGTCATCTTGAAAATCTCGGTGACCGTGACGGTGTTCTCAAGGCTAAAACAGAAATGTTCAAAAATGCCCGTGAAAATGCAGATTTCATTCTCAACGGCGATGATGATAAGCTTTCAACCGTTAAGACCGTAAACGGCAAAAAGCCTGTTTTCTTCGGACTTGACGCAAAGAACGATTTTTACGCAAAGAATATAAAAAACAGCGGTGACGGCAAGGTTCTTGCAACACTCTGTTTTGACAATAATAATATTGATGTTGAAATTCCTGCAATCGGCACATATATGGTAACAAATGCTCTTGCGGCTGCTGCCGCAGGCAAGCTTCTCGGACTTACCGATGAAGAAATTGCAAACGGTGTCGCCTCGTACAAAACAGTAGGCAGTCGTGCCAATGTTATCAATACAGGCAAAATCAAAATCATTGACGATTGCTACAATGCAAATCCGACATCCGTCAGAGCATCTCTTGACACACTTTGCAACCTTGACGGCAGAAAGGTTGCAATCCTCGGCGATATGAAGGAGCTAGGAAGTGAGGAATTGAAACTTCACTTTGACACGGGTGTTTATGCAAAATCAAAGGGCATCGGTACGGTTATAACCGTAGGCGAGCTTGCAAAGGAGCTTGCAAAAGGTGCAGACGGCAAAGCGTTTGACACAATCGAAGATGCAAAACCCGAAATTCTTAAAACAATTAAAAGCGGAGATGTTGTGCTTGTTAAGGCATCACATTCAATGCAGTTTGAAAACATTGTTGAGTTTCTCAAACAGAATTTTTGATTTACCGCAAAAAAATGTTGACAAATCAAAAATACAGTCATATAATTGTCTTATAAAGAAAAAAACCTGTGAGCAAGAATAGTAGGTTTTTCCAAAGCTTTCAGAGAGTCAGCGGTTGGTGTAAGCTGACAGCAGAGGACTTGCCGAATGGACTTGTGAGGGCGGGCCGAAAGCCTTTTGGCAAGTAGTTTCCGACGGAGCTCAACCGTTAAAGTGAGAGGCATATGTTAGTATGCTGTTAAAGCGGGCGTTTATCGTCAATTTGGGTGGTACCGCAGAAGTTGATTTTTCAAGACTTTTGTCCCTTGTGGGGACAAAGGTCTTTTTTGTTTATGTTTAAAACTTTTACCAAAGAAAGGTTGGTGTACGATGATTAAACCGTCTTACGATGAGGTGCTGAACCTCAAGGACAATTACAGCGTTATTCCGATTTACAAGGAAATCTACGCTGACGCATTTACCCCGATTAACCTGCTCAGAAAAATTGCAGGAAAATCCGACAAATTCTTTCTTCTTGAAAGTATCGAGGGCGGTGAAAAGTGGGCAAGATATTCATTCATCGGATTCAACCCCAAGGCAAGGCTTTCGTACAAAAACGGAACTCTCACTGTTACGGGCGAGGGTGCAAGAGTTGTTAAAACAGCAAAGCCGTATGACGCTCTCCGTGAGTATCTTGCCGATTACAAAACTCCGCATTTTAAAGACATTCCACCGTTCACAGGCGGTCTTGTCGGCTATTTCGGTTACGCAATGATTTCTGTTGCAGAGCCTGTTTTAAAGCTCAAAAGAGGAGATACAAACGATTTTGATATGATGCTTTTCGACAAGATTATAGCCTACGATCATCTTAAAGAAAAACTCATTATCATTGTTAATATGAAAACAAACGACACCAAGGCGCAGTATGAACTTGCCAAAAAGGATATTGCAGAGATAATTTCGACAATCACATCTCCCGAACCCCTTCCAAAGCTTGAGAGTGACGGGAATGTTGAATTTACAAGCACATATTCAAAAGAAGAATTCTGCAAAATGGTTGAGAAAACCAAGGAGTACATCTTTGACGGCGACATCTTCCAATGTGTTGTTTCAAGAAGATTTGAGGCGGATTACAAAAATTCCCTCATCAATGCATACAGAGTGCTGAGAAGTACAAACCCGTCACCTTATATGGTTTATATGTCAATTGACGGTGACGAGATTATAAGCACCTCTCCCGAAACACTTGTAAAGCTACAGAACGGAGTGCTTAACACATTCCCGATTGCAGGTTCTCGTCCGAGAGGTAAAACAGATACAGAGGACAATGCCCTTGCAGACGAGCTTATTCACGATGAGAAGGAGCTTGCAGAGCATAATATGCTCGTTGACCTCGGACGAAACGACATCGGAAAAATCTCCGAATTTAATTCGGTTAAGGTTACAAAATATCAGGAGGTTCTCCGCTATTCAAAGATAATGCACATTTGCAGTGAGGTTGAGGGCAAGCTCAAGGACGGACTTGACGCTTTTGATGCAATCGAATCCCTCCTCCCTGCCGGCACACTTTCGGGTGCCCCGAAAATCAGAGCCTGTGAAATCATTGAAGAGCTTGAAAGAACTCCCCGAGGTGTATACGGCGGAGCACTCGGATATGTTGATTTCAACGGCAACCTCGACACCTGTATCGCTATCAGAATGGCGGTCAAGAAAAATGACAAGGTTTATGTTCAGGCAGGCGCAGGCATTGTAGCCGACAGCGTTCCCGAAAGCGAATACGAGGAAACCTACAACAAGGCTCTTGCTGTTATGAATGCAGTTAAAAATGCAGGGGAGGTAAATGCTTTATGATACTTTTTATTGATAACTACGACAGCTTTACCTACAATCTTGTACAGTTCTGCGGCAGCGTAAATCCCGATATCAAGGTTGTAAGAAACGATGAAATAACAGTTGACGAAATCAAAAAGCTTGCTCCTTCCCACATCATCCTTTCGCCCGGCCCCGGCTATCCGAAAGATGCCGGAATATGTGAGGAGGTTATAAAGGAGCTTGCAGGACAGTTTCCGATTCTCGGTATCTGCCTCGGTCATCAGGCAATATGCGAGGTTTACGGTGCAACAATCGCCCACGCAATAAAGCTTATGCACGGCAAAAAGAGCGATATCATTGTTGACACAAGCAAGAAAATTTTTAACGGACTTCCAAAGGTTGTTGAGGGTGCAAGGTATCATTCGTTGATTGCGAAAAGAGATACGGTTCCCGACACACTCGAGGTAATCGCCGAAGACCGTGACGGCGAGGTTATGGGAGTTAAGCACAAGGATTTTGAGCTTTACGGATTGCAGTTTCATCCCGAATCAATTCTCACCTCATACGGTATGGAAATGATAAAGAATTTTATTACACTTTGCAAATAACACGGAAAGGATTGAAGTTTTATGATTAAAGAGGCAATAAAAAAGTTGGTTGCAGGCAATGACCTCACTTTTGATGAGGCGGCACAGGTTATGGACGAAATGTTCTCAGGCACAGCAACGCAGTCGCAGATGGCGGCATATCTCACAGCCTTGAGAATCAAGGGTGAAACAATTGACGAAATTACCGCAAGCGCACAGGTTATGAGAGAAAAAGCACTCCACATCAAGCCTAACCGTGATGTACTCGATATCGTCGGCACAGGCGGCGACGGTACAGGCACATTCAATATTTCAACAACAGCGGCATTTATAATTGCCGCCGCAGGAATCCCCGTTGCAAAGCACGGCAACCGTTCAATGTCAAGCAAAAGCGGTTCGGCAGACTGTCTTGAACAGCTCGGAATCAACATCAACATCACTCCCGAAAAGAGCGAAGAGGTTCTTAACAAGGCAGGCATCTGCTTTATGTTTGCACAGGGCTACCATTCATCAATGAAGTATGTAGGTCCTGTCCGTAAGGAAATCGGAATCAGGAACATTTTCAATGTTCTCGGACCTCTCACAAACCCTGCAGGCGCAGACCTTCAGGTAACGGGTGTGTATTCTGAGGCTCTTGTTGAGCCGATTGCACAGGTTTTTTCAAACCTCGGTGTTAAGAAAGGCTATGTTTTCTACGGCATGGACGGCATGGACGAGGTTACTCTCACAACAACAACAAAGGTGTGTGAGATTGACAACGGCAGGTTCAACACATTCATTCTCAATCCCGAAGATTACGGTCTTAAACTTTGTGCACCCGAGGATCTTGCAGGCGGTGACGGCAAAGAAAATGCTGAAATCACAAAAGAAATTCTCAGCGGTGAAATTAAGGACGCAAAGCGTGATATCGTTGTTCTCAATGCCGCACTCGGACTTTGCACAGGCGGCAAGGCAGATTCAATTCAGGACGGCATAAAACTTGCAAACGAAATTATCGACAGCGGCAAGGCTTATGCAAAGATTGAAGAATTTGCAAAGGCTTCCAACGAATAAAGGTGACACAATGATACTTGAAACAATTGCAGATGCAAACAGAGTAAGATATGAAGAAATCGAAAAGCAAGTTCCGCTTGAAGTGATAAAGCAAAAAGCACTTTCAATGGAAACAGACAATGAATTTCCGTTTGAAAAGGCGCTTGCGGGCAAGGATATTTCATTTATATGCGAGGTCAAAAAAGCGTCCCCGTCAAAGGGAATTATCGCAGAGGATTTTCCCTATGTTCAGATTGCCAAGGATTATGAAAATGCAGGCGCAAGTGCAATTTCCGTTCTGACAGAACCGAAGTGGTTCAAGGGCGAAAATGCTTTTCTTGAAGAGATTTCAAAGAATGTAAGTATTCCGCTTTTGAGAAAAGATTTCACAGTTTGTGAATATCAGATTTATGAGGCAAAGACAATCGGTGCGTCAGCCGTACTGCTTATCTGCTCACTTCTTGACACGGACACAATCAGAAGATGGATTAAGCTTTGCGACTCTCTCGGACTTTCGGCACTTGTTGAGGCTCACACAGCCGATGAGGTGTATTCCGCAATTGCCGCAGGAGCAAGAGTTATCGGTGTAAACAACCGAAATCTTCGTGACTTCACGGTGGATATAAATAACTGCACAAAGCTCCGTAAGCTTGTTCCAGACAACATTATTTTTGTTGCCGAAAGCGGAATCAAAACACGGGACGACATCAAGGTGCTTGAAAACGCAGGAGTAAACGCAGTTCTCATAGGTGAAACCCTTATGAGAAATCCCGACAAAAAAGCCGCACTTGACGAATTGTCGGGCAGAAAATAAAAAATTGATTTATAAGCCGTGTGCAAAGCACACCAATGATATAAAAGTAATTAAGGGGAATTAAGATGACAAAAGGAAAATTCGGTATTCACGGCGGACAGTTCGTTCCCGAAACGCTGATGAATGCAATTAATGAATTTGAAGAGGCATACAACAGGTACAAGGACGATCCCGAGTTTGTTGCAGAACTCGACACACTTATGCGTGAATACGCAGGCAGACCGTCACTTCTCTATTATGCCGAAAAAATGACAAAAGACCTCGGCGGTGCAAAGATTTATCTTAAGCGTGAGGACTTGAACCACACAGGTTCACACAAGCTCAACAACTGCCTCGGTCAGTGCCTTCTTGCAAAGAGAATGGGCAAAACAAGAGTTATTGCCGAAACAGGCGCAGGTCAGCACGGTGTTGCAACGGCAACCGTAGCCGCACTTTTAGGACTTGAATGTGAAATCTTTATGGGTAAAGAGGACACAATCCGTCAGGCTCTCAATGTTTACAGAATGAAGCTTCTCGGTGCAAAGGTCAATGCCGTTGAAACAGGCACAATGACTCTTAAAGATGCCGTAAACGAGGCAATGCGTGAATGGACAAACAGAGTTTCCGACACACACTATGTTCTCGGCTCGGTAATGGGACCGCACCCGTTCCCGACTGTTGTCCGTGATTTTCAAAGCGTAATCGGCAAGGAAATCAAGTCACAGATACTTGAAAAGGAAGGCAGACTTCCCGATGTTGTTATGGCTTGCGTAGGCGGCGGAAGCAACGCAATGGGCGCTTTCTATGAGTTTATCAAGGATGAAAATGTAAAGCTTATCGGCTGTGAGGCAGCAGGCCTCGGCATAGATACTCCAAAAACTGCCGCTACAATCGCAACAGGTACACTCGGCATCTTCCACGGCATGAAGTCGTACTTCTGTCAGAACGAATACGGTCAGATTGCTCCCGTATATTCAATTTCGGCAGGTCTTGACTATCCCGGTATCGGTCCCGAACACGCAAACCTTGCCGACATGGGCAGAGCAAGCTATGTTCCCGTTACAGACGAAGAGGCTGTAAACGCATTTGAATATCTTTCGAGAACAGAGGGTATCATCCCTGCAATTGAAAGCGCACACGCAGTTGCACATTGTATAAAAATTGCCCCGACAATGGACAAAGACAAGATTATCGTAGTCAACCTTTCGGGTAGAGGCGACAAGGATGTTGCAGCTATCGCAAGATACAGAGGGGAGGATCTCCATGACTGATATTAAATCTGCATTCCAAAACGGCAAGGCGTTCATCCCGTTTGTAACAGCGGGTGATCCCGATCTTGAAACAACAGAAAAGCTTCTTATTGAAATGAGCAAAAACGGTGCCGATATCATCGAAATCGGTATTCCGTTTTCAGACCCGATTGCCGAGGGTGTTGTAATTCAGGAGGCTGACCTCCGTTCTCTTTCGGCAGGCACAACAACAGATAAAATCTTTGATATGGTAAAGCGTATCCGTCCGCAGATTGACGCCGTTCTTGCCGTTATGACCTATATGAATCCGATTTTCGTATACGGTACGGAAAGGTTTATGGCAAAGTGTCAGGAGTGCGGAATCTCCGCAATTATCGTTCCCGACACACCGTATGAAGAAAAGCACGAGCTTACCGATTACAGCGAAAAATACGGCATTGATGTAATTTCTCTCATCGCTCCTACATCTCACGAGAGAATCAAGATGATTGCAAAAGAGGCAGAGGGCTTTGTTTACTGCGTTTCATCAATGGGCGTTACAGGCGTAAGAAGTGAAATCACAACCGATGTAGGCGAAATGGTAAGACTTGTTAAGTCTGTAAAGGATATTCCGTGTGCAATCGGTTTCGGCATTTCAACTCCGGAGCAGGCAAAGAAAATGAGCGAAAGTGCAGACGGTGTTATCGTTGGTTCTGCAATCGTGAAAATTATTGCAAAGTACGGCAAAGACAGCGTTAAGCCTGTTTGCGACTATGTTAAAAGTATGAAGGAAGCGATTTCGTGAGTACACTCGAAGAACTTCAAAGCGTAATTGACAAAAGCAAAAGAATAGTATTTTTCGGCGGTGCGGGAGTTTCGACAGAAAGCGGAATTCCCGACTTCCGAAGTGTTGACGGTCTGTACAATCAAAAGTACGATTATCCGCCCGAGCAGATTCTCAGCCACACATTTTTTGTTCACAAAACAAGCGAGTTTTTCCGCTTTTATCGTGACAAAATGCTCTGCCTTGACAAAAAGCCGAACAAGGCGCACTATAAGCTTGCAGAGCTTGAAAAGGCAGGAAAGCTTTTGGCTGTTGTCACCCAGAACATTGACGGACTTCATCAGGCGGCAGGCAGTAAGCGTGTTTATGAGCTGCACGGAAGTGTTCTTCGCAACTACTGCACAAAGTGCGGCAAGTTCTATGATGCAGAGTTTATCAAGAACTCTGCCGATATTCCCAAATGCACTTGCGGAGGTATCATAAAACCCGATGTTGTGCTTTATGAAGAGGGACTTGACGACAGCACGGTTACGGGCGCGGTCAATGCAATTTCAAAGGCTGACACGCTGATTATTGCCGGCACAAGCCTCACTGTCTATCCGGCGGCCGGGTTTATCCGTTATTTCGGCGGCGATAATCTTGTGCTTATCAACCGTGATCCCACCCCAATGGACAAGAACGCAAATCTTGTGTTCCATGAAAAAGTGGGAGAATTGCTTGACAAAATTACCGTAAACATATAAAATTTATGCGGCGGGAAAATTTCTGTTATTTTTCTGTTACAGCATATAGATAAATGAAAAAATCAATACACAAGATGTTGTTGCGGAACAGAGAAAACCGATAAAATCCGCATAAAATCCAACTTTTTTTGTAAAAAGACTTGATTTTTGCACATTCTTGTGCTATCATAATTCCTATATGACCGATACTTTAAGGAGGTGGGACAATGCCAAACATCAAATCTGCTAAAAAGCGTGTTAAAGTTATTGCTACAAAGACTGCTCGTAACAAGGCTACAAAATCTGCTCTCAGAACAGCTGTAAAGAAGGCTTATTACGCAGTTGACACTAACGCTGACAACAAAACAGAGGCAGTTCGTCTTGCTATTAAGAAAATTGACCAGGCAGCAGCTAAGGGTATTCTTCACAAGAACACTGCAGCAAGAAGCAAATCATCACTTGCTAAAAGACTTAACGCATCAGCATAAGTGCAATAAATCTTACAGGCTTAAAAGCAGAGAATATTCTCTGCTTTTTTATTTTGTTCTGTTGACATTTTTGTAAAAACTGTTAGAATATAAATAAAGATACGGCAGATACTACTGCCATACAAGCATACAAAATTTGGAGGCGACAGAATATGAAAAATCATAAGTGCAGATGGGCTTTAATTATCGGTATCATCTCTGCAGTTGCAGCTCTTTCTGCTGCTCTCACAGCGTTCTTTATCGTTAAGGATAAGCAGAAAAAAGATGACGAGGAGCTCATGGAATACCTCGACAGCTCAATTGAGTAATTATTGAGTAAATCTTAAAAGCCGAATGCGGACCGTTCATTTTTTGGGCGGTCCGTTTTTATGAAGCTTCATTATATTTTTTGTGGTGATTTTATGATACGGGAAGAACTTGACCGACTTCTCTGTGACGCCAAAAGCAACGCAGAACTCAAAGAAAAACTTCTGAAAACCGAACAGAGCGAAAATCCGATTGATAACTTTTGTTCCCTCTGCCGGTCGCACGGATACAAAATCAGTGCAGGCGAACTTTTTGCACTCGGACTTGACGAAAGCGACACCAAGCTTCGCAGTGTGAACGGCGGCGGAGTGAACGCAATTGACGGCTGGGACGATGCCTACGAGCAATTTATTCTTACATTGAAATGGACATGACTATGAAACACTACTTCCCGAAATACTGTGAAAAATTCAGATGCATTGCGAACCTCTGTCCCGACAGCTGTTGCAGGGACTGGGATGTTGTTGTCGATGATACAAGCTTTGATTTTTATAATACAGTCAAAGGCGAGTTTGGCGACAGGCTCAGGTCGCTTATGACAATTGACGAGGACGGCGACAGAATTTTCATCAGGCAAGGTGAAAAATGCCCGTTCTGGAACAGCGATATGCTGTGCGACATTTACATTAACCTCGGCGAAAATCACCTTTGTCACACCTGTAAGGAATTTCCGAGAATCACTCAGGACTACACCGCTTTTTGTGAACATACGCTCTCGTTTGCCTGTCCCGAGGCGGCAAGGCTTATGCTTGAATCGGATTTTGACACAGGCTTTGCAACCGATATTCCGCAGGACTCACAGACCGATTACAGCACAACCGAGATGAATTTTCTGCTCTCTGCAAGAAAACGCACTTTTGAAATTCTCTCAGACTGCAAACTGTCCTTGTCCGAAAGATTGTGCAGACTTCTTGCCTTCAATGAGCGAGTGCAGAATATGCTTGACGATGAAATTTTTGATATCACGGCTATGCCGACAGATGAATATAAAAAGCAAAGCTGCGGAGATGCGTCATTCATTTTTGATTTGCACAAAAGCCTTGATATCATGAGTAAGGATTGGTTATGTGAGCTTGAAGCAACCGCCGATTTTGCAAAAAATAATACGCTGTCAAGCCGTTTTGACAAACCGCTTACCGCCTATCTTGACTACTATGTCCGCAGATATTACCTTTCCGCAATCGACAGTTTTAATGTCATATCCACAATCAAGCGAATGGTCTGTGCATACATAGTGACCGCTTATGAACTCGAAAGGCCCAACAATCCGACTCAAACCGAAATTGCGAAAATTCTGCAGGGATATTCAAAAGAGGTTGAACATTCCTATGAAAACGGCGAACTCCTCGAAGATGAATTTATCTTCAATCCACTTTTTTCAACCGACAATTTAATAGGTATTTTATAAATAAATCCCGAACACATTTTACCGTGTTCGGGATTTGTTGTTTATTCTTTATTTTCGTCAGAATTCTTTTTGTTTCGTTTTTTCACGGAAACAATGTCGAGTTCAAACCAGAATGTACTGCCTTTGCCGAGTGTACTGCGAACGCCGTACCTTGCTTTGTGGCTGTCAAGAATACCCTTGACTATTGACAAGCCGAGTCCCGTGCCGATAACGCCACGCTTATGCTCCTTGTCAACCTTGTAGTAACGATCCCAGATGTATTCAAGCTTTTCGGGAGGAATGCCGTCACCGTGATCCGTTACCTCAATGAGAACCTTTTTGCCGTTTACCTTTTGCGTTACAATAACAGTTTTGTCTTCACCGACATAATTGACTGCATTGTTCACAAGATTATAGATTACCTGTGAAATTTTCAGTTCATCGGCAAAAATGTAAACATCTTCGTCACTCTCAAACAGAATGTTGTATCCGTCCTGTTCCTTGAGCTTTGCGTACCTTGTGAAAATATTCTTGATGCTGTCGGTAAGACAGAACTCCGATTTTTCGGGTTGAATTGAACCCGATTGAATCTTTGAGAGGTCAAGCAAATCGTTGACAAGTGTTGAAAGTCTTGTTGCCTCGTCAATAATAATCTGAATATTTTCGGGAGTGTTTTCACCGGGCAGGTCACGCATAACCTCGCCGTAGCCCGTAATCATTGTCAGCGGTGTTCTCAAATCGTGCGAGATGTTAGCAATAAGTTCTTTTTGTAATTTTTCGGTTGCAGCAAGCTCCGTTTTTGCGTAGTTCAGCGTTTCGTTGAGTTCCTCAACCTCAAGATATCCTCTTGCGTTAAAGTCAACATCATAGTTTTTCTTTGCAAGCTCCTTTGCCGCCGTGTTTGTCTTAGAAATCGGTTTCGCAATTCTGTAGCTTGCGTAAAGCGAAATTATAACGGCAAGAAGCACAAACACAACCGAAACGATTGCAAGCTGGTCACGGACGATTTCAACCGTGTTAGTCAGCGGTGTGATTGACGATGTTACAATCAAAAAGCATTCGCTGCCGTCCTGCAGATTGATAATGTCGGTGTAGACCATATTTTGAACATTTTTATCGGGAGCGGAAGCATACCGAACAGTATTCCTCTCGGCTGTGTCGGATGAAGAATATTCATTAAAAAACTGTCGCTCAAACTTGCCTTTAATGCTGTCCTCTTTGTAGTTGCTTGTGATGAACATATAATGTCCGTCATTTTCCTCTGCCAGCTTGTAGTATGAATAGACATCGTGATACTGAAAATTCAGGTTTGAAACGGGGTTGTCATATTCGCAACAATACTTCAATGTGAAAAGAGAAGTTGAATCGTAAACATATACCGAAAGTGAATTGTAGCTTGCAACATTTTCAATTGTTCCGAGAGCGTTTTTGTTTTCTTCAATCGACTTTGAAATCACCTGTGCGTTCTTTTCAACCTGTGAAGATTTTGTTGCCGTGTAGAACGATTCAAGAAAAAAGGTCTGGAACACCCACAACACGATCACAATTGCAAATCCGAACAGAAGAAAATAGCATAACAGCTTAAAATTCAACGGCAGATAATGGCGGTCAAATCGTTTGTTAGATTGTTTCAAAACGGTAACCCACCCCTCGAAGCGTTACAATGCATCTGCTGTATTCGCCAAGGCTCTTTCTGAGAAGCTTAATGTGTGTGTCAAGCGTTCTTTCGTCACCGAAGAAGTCGTAGCCCCAGACCTCGCTTATAAGCTTTTCACGGGTGAGTGCAAGTCCTTTGTTCTTTACCATATAGAAAAAGAGTTCGTATTCCTTTGGTGTCATCTCAATTCTTTTGCCGTCAATTGTAACGATTCTGGCTGAGAAATCAACCGAAAGACCTTCGTATGTAAATACATCCTTCTTCACATTCTCTTCGTTCTGAGCGCCTTGTGAACGTTTGATTACGGCATTAACACGCATCATAAGCTCCTTTGGCGAGAACGGCTTAACAACATAGTCGTCACTGCCAAGCTCAAAGCCGTGAATTTTATCGTACTCCTCGCCTCTTGCCGAAAGCATAATGATAGGTGTTTTCTTGAATTTTCTGATTTCCCTGCAAGCGGAAAAGCCGTCAAGCTCAGGCATCATAACATCCATTATAATAAGGTCAAAGTCCTCTTTACGGCAAATTTCAATTGCCTGCATACCGTCAACGGCTTCTTCAACCTCAAAGCCCTCAAATTCGGCATATTTTCTGATAATCTGTCTGATTCTTGCCTCATCGTCAACAACAAGTATCCTGCTCATTTTTGTACGCCCCTTTTATTAAAATTATAAGCGTCGGTTAAGACGCAGTGTATTCCAACTGTTACTCTATCATCCGAATGTGATAAAATTATGTTAATTTTCAATTTTGTTGGTGAAATGAATGTTTTATGTTCATTTGTAGCGGCGAACAGTGTTCGCCAATCGAACCGATTGTAAAATCGGTTCGACAGTATAAACATTTTATTTTAATTTATTATCTACTGCGGTACAAGAACGCAATTGTTGCTCATTTGTTTTGGTTTTGCAACCAAAACAAGTGGCAATCACTGATTGCCGCTACCGATTCGATTGTGACATTCATAAATGTTATAACAAACTGATTATACCACATTTCATTTCTTATTGAAATACCGTTGAAAATAAATTATAATGTATAGTGTTAAAATTTGGCGCTAAATTCATATTAAGGAGTTCGGATATGGAAATAAGAAAAATCAAGGCGCAGACGGTATGCGATACGGTTAAAAAGCTGTTTACCGACTGCAACTATTTTATCGGCAAAGACATTATGTGCGCCCTTGAAACCGCAAGGGATAACGAAAGCTCGCCTGTAGGCAAAAGTGTACTTTCACAGATTATCGAAAACGATAAAATTGCGGCTCGTGAAGAAGTTCCGCTTTGTCAGGATACGGGTATGGCTGTCCTTTTTGTTGAATACGGTGACAGGGTTGTTATTGAGGACGGCAGTTTTGATGAGGCTGTCAACGAGGGCGTTCGCAGAGCCTATATTGACGGCTACCTTCGCAAGAGTGTAGTAAATGATCCTGTTTTCGACAGAATCAATACAAAGGATAACACTCCTGCAATTATCCACACAAAAATTGTCAGCGGAAATCAGATTAAAATTACCGCCGGCGGCAAGGGTTTCGGCAGTGAAAATATGTCGCAGATAAAAATGCTCACCCCGTCAAAGGGCATTGAGGGCGTTAAGCAGTTTATTCTTGATACTGTTTTTCAGGCAGGTCCAAATCCCTGCCCTCCTATGGTTGTCGGTGTCGGAATCGGCGGTACTTTTGAAAGAGCCGCCCAGCTTGCAAAAAAAGCAACCTTCCGTCCGATTGATTCCAAAAATGAAGATGAACGCTATGCGCAGCTTGAGGACGAGCTCCTTGCCGAAATCAATAAAATGGGCTTCGGTCCTGCAGGACTTGGCGGTAATACAACCGCAATCGGCGTGAATATCGAAACTTCACCCACACACATTGCAGGAATGCCTGTTGCGGTCAACATCTGTTGCCATGCCGCAAGACACGCAAGTGCAACGATCTGAGGAGGAAAAGCTGTGGAAAAGAAAATTACACTTCCGATTACGGACGAAGATATCAAAAATCTTAAAGCAGGCGACAGCGTTCTGCTCTCGGGTTCAATCATCACAGGCAGAGATGCCGCACACAAAAGACTTTATGAATTGATTCAGAAGGGCGAAAAACTTCCCGTTGACATCAAAGGCGAGCTTATCTATTATGTTGGTCCTGCTCCTGCAAAGCCCGGTTATGCAGTAGGTCCTGCAGGTCCGACATCAAGCTATCGTATGGACAAGTACGCTCCGTCACTGCTTGACCTCGGACTCAAAGGAATGATAGGCAAAGGCGCAAGAAATAAAGAAGTTGTCGATGCGATTGTTCGCAACAAGGGCGTGTATCTTGTCGCAATCGGCGGTGCGGCGGCACTTATCGCCAAGAGCATCAAGAGCGAGGAGATTCTTTGCTACGAAGATTTAGGCACAGAGGCTGTTCGCAGATATGAGGTTGAAGATTTTCCGTGCATAGTTGCAATCGACAGCAACGGCAACAATGTCTACGAAACCGAACCGCCAAAATACAGGGTGAAATAATCGGCAATATAAAATTTTATATAAATAAAAACGGTCGGGCGACAATGCTTGCATTTGGCAAACTGTCATCCGACCGTGAATTTTATTAAACTGTTTCTGCAAAGACAGACGGCTGTTAATTAAGCGCTTACTTTGCACAGCTTGCAATCGCCGATTTCTATAGCTCTTTCGAGGGTGTCGGTAAAATGTGTGACTTCTTCGGGAATGTCGCAGTAGAGGTACTGCTCATTCACGGCAAAATCTTCCGCCTCTCGCGACTGAACACACACTTCATACATTCCGTTCGGGTGTTTATAGACCTCGTAACGAAACATTCTGTCATCTGTGTACATATCGTAAATCACATAGTCACGCATTTTATCACTTCCTCTCAATATATTTTTGTTGCGGATTGCAAACAGTACTTGGTTACTTCGTTCCTAAAAACTCCTGTACTCTTTCAAAAAGGTACGGCTGAATTGCAGGGTATGTCAAATTTTTTGGTATATCGTCAAAAAGATTAATCTTTTCAATTTCAAGTGGCGGCAGTTTTTCAAAACTGCGAATTTCCGCAAAATAGAGCATTCCGTAATCCGTGAATGAATAGATGCACACGGGATAGATGTCGAAATCTTTTGCACCCGTTTCTTCCCAAAGTTCACGCTTTGCGGTTGCTTCAATATCTTCGCCGTCCTCACGATGACCGCCAGGAATTTCATATGTATCACGCTCTTTGTGCTTGCAGAAAACCCATTTTCCGTTGTATCTCGCACAAATTACGGCGTATTTCAACGGCTTGTCTGCGTTGAGGTCGAAAAATTTAACTTTCATAGCTAATCCTTTTAATCAAAATATCTTACAAGCGAGATCACCTTGCCGAGCAAAGCGACTTCGTCAACTATAATCGGTTCAAAATTATCGTTTTCAGGCTGAAGTCTGAAGTGACCGTTTTCTTTGTAAAAACGCTTTACGGTCGCCTCGTCACCGACAAGAGCAACAACGATTTCGCCGTTCTCCGCAACAGGTGTACGGTGAACAATTAAAATATCGTCAGGGAAAATGCCTGCGTTAATCATACTTTCGCCCTGAACACGCAGAGCAAAAAGCTCTCTGCCCCTTTTTAAGCTGTCGGGAACAGGCACATAACATTCAATATTCTCAACGGCAAGAATCGGATAACCTGCCGCAACTCTGCCCAAAACGGGAACATCGGTGCTTTTCTCCATGCCGTTAATCTGAATACAACGGTTCACGCCGTGTTCTCGTGAAATAAGACCTTTTTCTTCAAGTGCCTTGAGGTGGTGGTGAACGGTTGATGTTGAACTCAGTCCCGTTTCTTCGCAGATTTCACGAACTGACGGAACTCTGCCCTCGCCTGCACATTCCTTTAGATAATCGAAAATTTTCTGTTGGCTTTTGCTTAAAGGTTTCATATCGCAACGCCCCTTGTTTGTAATTACAGTATGATTGTACCATATATTTTCAGAAAAATCAAACATTTGTTTTATATTTTTGAAAAATTTTTTATTTTGTCGAATAAATAAAGAAATTATTTGAGTTTTGATTGATTAACAGAAAAAACAGATGCTTTTCATTCCGATTTCAAAAAGGGTTCACACAGTTTTCATATTTGCATTGTTTAATATAAGCGTACTCAGAAAGACGGAACCGCATCCGTCAGAGTATAATTGTTCTACCCTCCTCAATGCGAGTCTGAACAAAGACTCGTAATTGTACCCCTCATTTTTTAAAGAACATAAGAAAGCACCGGGTCGCCGCAAGCCCGGTGCTTTCGTCGTTTTAAGGACAAATTAATTGCAACACTGCAGCGGTGAACAATTACAAAGTCACGCTCGGGCATAATAGTTTTTAATATTGCAAACTATCTGCACGAACGAAAATAAACACGAACCGAACAATTGCAATGCCACGCTCGGGCATAATAGTTTTTTAAATATTGCAAACTATCTACACGAACTAAAATAAACACGAACGAAAATAAACATAAACTAAAAAATTGAATTATCATCTGCACTATGATACAATATATATAGTAAAGTGAGGTGCTTGTATGCTTGAGAACAAACTCGGATTGACTTCTTCTGCGGAGCTTGCTCGTGAAGAGGAGCGAATCAGTAAGAAAAAGGCGGCAATGCTTTTTGAAAATCACATTCTTGACAACCTTGAAAGCGGAAAGTTTTCAACATTACAGACAATCCACAAGTACCTTTTTGATGAAATCTACGATTTTGCGGGAAAGTTGAGAACCGTAAACATTGCAAAGGGCAATTTCAGATTTGCACCTTTGATGTACATTGAATCAGCTTTGAAAAACATTGATGAAATGCCGCAGAGCAATTTTGATGAGATTATAGAAAAGTATGTCGAAATGAACATTGCGCACCCATTCAGAGAGGGCAACGGTCGCAGTACACGAATCTGGCTTGACCATATGTTGAAAACTGAAATCGGCAAGGTTATCGACTGGAGCAAGGTTGACAAGGAAGATTATCTGCTTGCAATGGAGCGCAGTCCCATACGGGACATCGAGATAAAATATGTTTTGAAAAACGCATTGACCGATGAAATTGACAGCCGTGAGATGTACATGAAAGGCATTGACCACAGCTATTATTATGAGGGCTACACAGCGTTTAAAGCGGACGAACTTTAGTAAAATTGAAAGTTGAAAATCTAAAATGGAAAATTATGGTCGGGTAGCAAGTTTGCAAAATGCAAAACATTGTTGCCCGACTTTTTTAGTTTATATGATATGGGAGTAAATGTTTGATTGTAGCGGCGAACCGTGTTCGCCGCTACATTGAATTGTGCAGACAATAACAATGCCACGCTCGGGCATAATTGGTTTTTAAACATTGCAAACTATCTACACGAACGAAAAAAATATGAACATAAAAATAATGGACAGCAGATTTTATTTCTGCTGTCCGATTTGTTTTTTATACATATATAGTTATTTTCTTTTTCTTATAAACCAATATATCAAACCAAGTGCAACGAGGAAACCGCCGAGGATGCAACGGAAGATGATATTAAGCATACCCTCAAACATTGGGTAGCCTGCAAAGGTTCGCAGTCCGTACCATACGGTCATGAAGATAAAAAACACAGCCATTAAAACTGCAAGCAAGCCCTGATGTTCGTGGCGATATTTGATTCCTACGATAATCATTAATATTGCAAGAGCCGCCCAAAGCCATACATACATATTCTGAAGAAATTCGCCCATAAAATTCACCCTTAAACATTACTGATAAGTAGATTATAGAGTATCCTCGGCACAATGTCAAACCGTGTTATGTGAAGATTTTCTGAAAACGAAAAATTTTTTCAAAAACGCTTGACTTTTACTGACTTTGGTATTATATTATGAGTATAGCAATTAGCACTCACCTATTGAGAGTGCTAAAACAGCAAAAACCGACACGAAATGAGGTGAACGGTATGGAGCTGGCTGAAAGAAAAAAGAAAATATTATCGGCAGTAATCGAAAGCTATATCAACACAGGCGAGCCGATTGGTTCAAAAGCGTTGATTAACGAAACGGGACTTGAGGTTTCATCGGCAACGGTGCGAAATGACCTAGCAGACCTTACAAATAAAGGCTACTTGGTTCAGCCGCACACCTCGGCAGGACGAATTCCAACGCTGCAGGGCTACAGATACTACATCGACAATCTGATGAAAATTACCCCCGTAACCCAAGGCGGACGGGAATATGTTGAATCCGAGCTTTACAAAAGTGCAGATTCCCCCGAGAGCATCCTCAAAGAGGCAAGCGGTGTTATTTCAAGGCTGACAGGCTGCACGGCGGTAACAACAACACCTTCGGGTGAGGAAAGCAGAATCCACAGAATAAGATTTGTTCAGACGGGTTCGCACACGGCAATGGCTGTTGTGATTGCCTCAAACGGAATCATAAAAACAAAGCTGTTCCGCTGCGATTTCCTTTTGAATCCCGAACTTTTGACCGTGTTTGACAAGGCATTTAACGAAATCTTTTCGGGAATGAAGCTTTCATCGGTCAACCGACCGTTCATACAGACAGCGGCGGCAAGGCTCGGTGAACTTTCAATGTTTACCCCGGGAGTGCTTGTGGCAATTATGGAGGCTTGTGAAACGGCAAAGGAAGTCAGCGTTTATCTCAGCGGTGTGACAAAGCCATTGTTTATGTCCGATGTCAATTTTCTTAACGCACGAAATGTTATGGAGTTTTTGAACAACAGACACGACCTTGCGGAAATGCTTGAAAATCTTCCGCTTGACACCTCCGTCAGCATAGGCGGCGAAAACAGCAGAACAGAGCTTGCAGGGAGTGCGGTAATCTCCACACGATACCGACTTGACGGCAATCCGTCAGGTGTGCTTGCGGTGATAGCACCCGTGAGAACGGACTACGCAAGAGCAATTTCAATTCTTGAATGTGTGTCCGAAAGCGTTAGCACTCTCATTGATGAGCTGATAGAAATATGATAAATAAAAATCCTTGAAGGAGGATAAAGATGACTAAGAAAAAATCCGAGAAAACCGAAGAAAAAAAGGTTTCCGAAGAAACAGTCGCAGAAGAAACCGAGACTGAAAATACCGAAGAGCCTGCAAAGGATGAAAATGCGGATAAAATCAAGGCTCTTGAAGATGAGCTTTCGGCACAGAAGGATAAGTATATGCGTCTTGCCGCCGAGTACGACAATTACCGTAAAAGAACGGCAAACGAAAAGCTTTCAATCTATGACGATGCAACTTCAAAGGCTTGTATCGAGCTTCTTCCCGTTGCAGACAGCGTAACGCTTGCTCTTGCAAATCTGAAAGATGCCGATCCCGATATCATCAAGGGTATTGAGCTTATTTCAAATCAGCTTGCAAAGAGCTTTGAAAAGCTAAAGATTGAGTCCTACGGCAAAGCAGGCGATGCATTCGATCCGAACTTGCACAATGCGGTTTCAAAGATTGAGGACGAAAACCTCGGTGCCGACACAATCGCAGCCGTTTATCAGACGGGTTACAAAATCGGTGACAAAATTATCCGTCACGCAATGGTACAGGTTGCCAACTGTGACTGATTTCATATATAAATATTCAGCAGAAAACACACAAACAAAAACAATTAAAAATTCAATTGGAGGAATTTATCATGGCTAAGACAATAGGTATAGATTTAGGTACAACAAACTCATGCGTAGCAGTTATCGAAGGCGGCGAGCCTGTAGTTATCGCTAACGCAGAAGGCGCAAGAACAACTCCGTCTGTTGTTGCTTTTTCAAAAGACGGTGAAAGAATGGTCGGTCAGGTTGCCAAGCGTCAGGCTATCACAAACCCTGACAGAACAGTTGCATCAATCAAGAGAGAAATGGGTACTGCTCACAAGGTAACAATTGACGGCAAGAGCTACACTCCGCAGGAGATTTCAGCAATGATTCTTCAGAAGCTCAAGTCAGATGCAGAGGCTTACCTCGGCGAAACAGTTACACAGGCAGTTATCACAGTTCCTGCATACTTCACAGACGCACAGCGTCAGGCTACAAAGGATGCCGGTAAGATTGCAGGTCTTGATGTTAAGAGAATCATCAACGAGCCTACAGCAGCCGCTCTTTCATACGGTGTAGATAAGGAAAAAGACCAGAAGGTTATGGTATATGACCTCGGCGGCGGTACATTCGATGTATCTATCATCGAAATGGGCGACGGTGTTCAGGAAGTACTTGCAACAGCAGGTAACAACCGTCTCGGCGGTGATGACTTTGATAAGAGAATCATCGACTGGATGGTTGCATCATTCAAGACAGAAACAGGCATTGACCTTTCACAGGATAAGGTTGCAATGCAGAGATTAAAAGAGGCTGCCGAGAAGTCAAAGATTGAACTTTCAGGTGTTACAACTTCTAACATCAACCTCCCGTTTATCACAGCAGACCAGACAGGTCCTAAGCACCTTGACCTTACTCTTACAAGAGCAAAGTTTGACGAACTCACATCAGACCTCGTAGAAGCTACAATGGGTCCTGTAAGATCGGCTCTTCAGGATTCAGGTCTTCAGATCGGTCAGATTGATAAGGTTCTTATGGTTGGCGGTTCTTCCAGAATCCCTGCTGTTCAGGACGCTGTTAAGAAGCTCATCGGCAAAGAGCCGTTCAAGGGCATCAACCCTGATGAATGTGTTGCTATCGGTGCCGCTATTCAGGCAGGCGTACTCGGCGGTGAAGTTGAAGGACTTCTCCTCCTCGATGTAACTCCGCTTTCACTCGGTGTTGAAACAATGGGCGGTGTTATGACAAAGATTATCGACAGAAACACAACAATCCCAACAAAGAAGAGCCAGATTTTCTCAACTGCCGCTGATAATCAGACACAGGTTGAAATCAATGTTCTTCAGGGTGAGCGTGAATTTGCCCGTGATAACAAGCAGCTCGGTCTTTTCGCTCTCACAGGCATTGCTCCTGCAATGCGTGGTATTCCGCAGATTGAAGTAACATTTGATATTGATGCCAACGGTATCGTTAATGTATCTGCAAAAGACCTCGGTACAGGCAAAGAGCAGAAGATTACAATCAGTAACTCAACTTCAATGAGCAAGGAAGATATCGACAAGGCTGTTAAGGAAGCTGAACAGTTTGCCGCAGAGGACAAAAAGCGCCGTGAGGCAGTTGACGCTAAGAACGAGGCTGAAAACATTGTTTATCAGGCAGAAAAGCTCGTCAGCGAAAGCGGTGACAAGATTCCCGAGAATGACAAGAACGCAATCAACACAAAGGTTGCAGCTCTTAAAGAGGCTATCTCAAAGGACGATGCCGCACTCATCGGCACAGCTAAGGAAGACCTCCAGAAGACTCTTAACGATGCTGCCGCTAAGCTTTATCAGCAGGCTGCTCCGCAGGGCGGTGCTCCCGATATGAACGGTGCTCAGCCAAACGGCGGTAATCCTACAGGCAACAACGGCGGAGATCCTAATGTATATGACGCTGATTTCACCGATGTTGACGATAACAAGTAATTTATGTTAGAATAACATATAGTCAAAGGAGCTGTTATATGGCGGCTCCTTTTGGCTGTATAAGACGATAACCGGCTTGCAATATTGCGTGATTTCGGTATTTTGACAAAGGTGAGAGTAATATGGCAGACAAAAGAGACTACTACGAGGTGCTTGGCATTCAAAAGGGTGCAAGCGACGATGAAATAAAAAAGGCATACAGAGCCTGTGCCAAAAAATATCACCCGGATTTGCATCCCGGCGATAAAGAATGCGAGGAAAAATTCAAGGAAGTAAACGAGGCTTATGAAGTTCTTTCCGACTCCGATAAAAAGGCTCGTTACGACCAGTTCGGTCACGCAGGAGTCGATCCCAACTACGGTGCAGGTGCAGGCGGAGCAGGAAGTCCGTTCGGTCAGGGTATTGATATTGACGATATCTTCTCAAGCTTTTTCGGCGGATTCGGCGGCAGACGCTCCAACAATGCAAACGCTCCTATGCGTGGCAGTGATATTGAAACTACAGTTTACATTTCATTTGAAGAGGCGGCAAAGGGCTGCAAGCAGACAATCAACTATTCATGCGTAACAACCTGTGACGACTGTCACGGAACAGGCGCTCAGCCCGGCACAAGCCCCAAGACCTGTTCGTCATGCGGCGGTTCTGGCAGGGTAACAATCAACCAGAGAACACCTTTCGGTGTTGTCCAGACTCAGCGTACCTGTGATGCCTGTCACGGCAGAGGCAAGATTGTTGACAATCCTTGTAAAAAGTGCGGCGGTTCGGGCAAACAGCGCAAGAACAAGACCGTTGATGTAACGATTCCGGCAGGTATCAAGGATCAGCAGATTCTTAATGTAAGCGGCAGAGGTAACTCAGGTACAAACGGCGGTCCTGCAGGCGACCTTCATGTTTATGTAAATGTTCGTCCGCACCCTGTTTTTGAACGCAGAGGTGACGATGTGTGGTGCGAAGTTCCGATAACCTTTACACAGGCGGCTCTCGGAGCAGATGTTGTCGTTCCTACTCTTGACGGCAAGGTTTCCTACACGGTTCGTGAGGGTACACAGCCGGGTGATGTTTTCAGACTTAAGGGCAAGGGTATTCAGCGACTCGGCGGCAGAGGCAGAGGCGATCAGTATGTAAGAGTTACCGTTGAAGTTCCGAAGAATCTTAACGGCAAGCAGAAAGAGCTTATCAAACAGCTTGACGGCGCAACAGGTGACAAGAACTACGCAAAACGCAGAAACTTCTTTGATAAAATCAAGAAGATGTTCAACGAGTAACACAGAATAAATAAGATTTGTGGGGCATTTGTCCCCACAAATCTTTTATACGGCGTGCCGCCGTTCCCAATTCGAGCAGATAATTTGTTGTGCAAAAAACATATTATGCCCGAGCGTGCAATTGTGATTGTCTGAACAATTTATCCGCCACTACATTATAAACAAAAATATCGGCATAAAATGCCCGTGAATCAGAGGTTAAAATGGAATCCTGGACAGAAATAAAAATATCCGTTGACGCAAAGGATATTGACAGAGCAAGTGATATTGCAAATGTCGTAGTTCCCTACGGCATCTATATTGAAGATTACACAAACCTTGAGCAAGAGGTTGAGAACATTGCCCATATTGACCTTATTGACGAGGATTTGCTTGCAAAGGACAGAAACAAGGCTTTTGTTCACATTTATCTTGAACCCGATGTTTCGCCGTCAGAGGCGGTTGCATTCCTTTCGGAACGCTACAATGCGGAGGGTATAAAGCATTCAATTGAACTTCTTGACTGCCTTGAAGAGGATTGGAGAAACAACTGGAAGAAATATTTCAACCCGATTGAAGTCGGTGAAAAACTTCTTATCCGTCCGAGCTGGCGAGATGATTACGATGCAGGCAACCGCAAAGTTCTCAATATTGATCCGGGCCTTGCGTTCGGCACGGGCGGTCATGAAACCACAAGGCTTTGCCTTGAAATGTGCGAAAAGTACCTTAAAGAGGGCGATTCTGTTCTTGATGTGGGTTGCGGCAGCGGTATTCTCGGTATTGCAACATTGCTTTTGGGTGCAGACCGTGCCGTCGGTGTTGACATTGACGAAACTGCGGTGAGAACTGCGGCTGAAAACGCAGAAATTAACGGCGTTGCTGACCGCTTTACAGCTATCTGCGGCAGCTTTACCGACAAGGTTGAGGGCAAGTATGACATTGTTCTTGCCAATATTGTTGCCGATGCGATTATGTTTCTCTCAAAAGGCATTAAGGACTTTATGAAGGACGATGCCGTTTACATTATGAGCGGTATCATTGACACTCGTGCCGAGGAAGTCAAGGCATCCGTAAGTCAGTATTTTGACATCATCGAAGAACATCTTGACAACGGATGGGCTTGTTTTGCCGCACGGCGTGCCGCTGTTCCCCGTTCGTGAAGATAGTATGATATAGAAAAAATTATTATGCCCGAGCGTTACTTTTAAATTGAAAATTAAAAATTGTGGTCGGGAAGACAGTTTGCAAAATGCAAATCATTGTTTCCCGACCGTTTTCTTTATATGGCAGTTATTGTTTATTTGTAGTGGCGTGCCGCCGTTCCCAATTCGTGAAGATAGTATGATATAGAAAAAATTATTATGCCCGAGCGTAGCATAGTGATTGTTTGTACAAATATTTACAAAAACAAAACAGCTTTCCGATTTTGAGTTCGGAAAGCTGTTTTTAATTTACATTAACTCTTTACTTGATTATCTCATATGACAAATTGTTTTCTTTTGCATATGCTTCGGCGACTGAACCTTTTTTGCAATACATTTTAAAGCCCTTGAGCGGAACATTGTCATAATTGTCATCAACATCCATACCAAGACCGCAATTCTCCATTTCCTTTACGGAATCGGGAACCGTAACACTTTTAAGGTTCGTCATAGATGTGAACGCATCGCTTTCAAGAACCTTTACACCGTCGGCAATTTCAAGCTCGTATATATTGTCATTGAAGCTGAATGCAAACGAATCCACAACCTTAACGGTTTTCGGGATAACCACTTTAACCTTAAAAGCAAAATATTGCAAACACTTATTTGCTAAGTTCTTTTTCGATTATTTCTGCCGCTTCGTCAAGATAGTTTCCTTCAAAAAATTCAATCTTTCCCTCGTCAACACATTTTGCAAGTTCGGGATCAATCGGAAGCTTTGCAAGCACCTGTGTGTCATATTCCTTTGCAACTTCCTCAATGCGGCTGTCGCCGAAGATGCTGTGTTTCTTTCCGCAATCGGGACACATGAACCAGCTCATATTTTCAACAAGACCTAAAATCGGCACATTCATCATCCTTGCCATTTTAACGGCCTTTTGAACTATCATTGAAACCAGCTCCTGCGGTGACGCAACAATAACAATGCCGTCAATCGGCAGGCTCTGAAATACCGTAAGCGGAACATCGCCTGTTCCGGGAGGCATATCAACAAACATATAGTCAACATTTTCCCAGATTACATCTTTCCAAAACTGCTTTACCGTGCCTGTGATAACCGGCGAACGCCACACCACGGGATCGGTTTCATGTTCAAGAAGAAGGTTTGTGGAAATCATCTTGATTCCCGTTTCGGTAACAACGGGGAAAATTCCCTCATCGTTGCCTCTGCATCTCTCATGTACTCCGAATGCCTTTGGAATTGACGGACCTGTGATATCTGCGTCAAGAATAGCCGTGCTTTTACCGAGTCGGTTAAATGTTACTGCGAGCATTGAGGTTACAAGGCTTTTGCCTACTCCGCCCTTACCCGACACAACGCCGATTACCTTTTTTACACTGCTGTATTTATTAAGTTCTTCGTGCAAATTCTGTTCCTTGCTTTTGCAATCCGAAGAACAGCTTGAACAATCGTGGGTGCAACCCATTTAAAACATCTCCAATTTCATAAATTCATTTTATCAAAAGAAAACAATCAGTTTTCTTCAACATACGGTTCATCGCCGCCGCTCTCGTATGACTGTGTCGGCTGAGTGTCATCCGAAGTCTGTGACGATTCGGTAACACTGATATCACTGCTCTGCTGCGGCTCTGTTTCAGGCTGATACTCTGTCTGCGGTTCAGTTTGAACAGGCGCTTCTGTTTCAGGCTGATATTCAGTCTGCGGTTCATATGTCGGTTCTTCCGTGTAAACGGGAACATAGTTGTCATCGCCGTATTCCGTTGTAGGCTGTACCGTTGTCACCTGTTCCGTTGACGGTGCTGTGGAAGCCTTGTTATCTTTTTTTTTCTGTGAACTGCATTGTGTAAATGCAAAAACAACGGCAACAATAAGGCAGATTACCGCCGCAATTGTTAAGATAACCGCCACATTACGGCTCGTTCTCTTTTTCTTTTTAACAACCTTTTTACGCTTTGGATGTATCGTTGATTTTGTGTAGTAGTTACCAATATCGTCAGATGAAAGGTCATACTGAAAATCCTTTGTAGCCTTTGACACCTGCTCCCCTGTCTGAGAATCAAAATTGTCGCCATAGTCGGGAGTCTGTGTGCGGTCATCTCTTTCCGACGGCATTTTTACGGGAGTTTCCATATCGTCCTCAAAGTCGATTTCCGGCATCTGAACGGCGTCTTCGTCATAATCGCCGACAAATTTTACATCATTGTCAAAGTTATCGCCGTAATCCTCCTGAATATCGGAAGATCTTTCGGGGGCGTTGTTTCTTCTTGCAGGAAACGCAACCTCGTCATCAAAGTTGTCAGGCTCATAATCCTTGTTTCTATTATATTTATTGTTATCGTCCATTATGTAATTCTCCTTTGAAAGAAAAATTTTGAAACAGAAAAATACGGTGCATTTATTCTGTACACCCCGTACCAAAATAATAAATCAGCCGTGACAATTTGTCAACTGAATATTAGGACTGTTAAGTTTAAAAGCATAATTTTTGCCATATACAAAAAGTACCCGCACAAGCCGTGCAGGTACTCGTCGATTTAAGAAAAATCAGCAGTGAATCAAGCGTCTTCACCGTTATCGGTTTCGTCTGTTGATTCGCCTTCATCCTCGGAAAGTTCCTCTGTTTCAACCTCTTCGGATTCTTCAAATGCAGTATCTTCTGCGTTTTCGTCATCTGCAAGATCAGCCTCAATGCCTCCCTGAACAGGGTTGCCTGTTTCTTCTTCAACAGCCTCATCATCGGCAACTTCAAAACCGCTGAGGAATGAGTAAGGAATTCCGTAACCGAGTGCGATACTTGCAAGCGTTACAATAACGCTTAATCCCGAGCCGTTTGCATTTGAAAATACATCATAAAGCGGAAGTCCCGGAGCAATGGAAGCAACGATTATGTAGAGTGACGGGAGCACCATTACAATAAGTGTAACGAGCGAAAAACGCTTTACCGCCTTGCCGTCACCGACACGGGTTGCATAGAACATCAAAAGACCGAACACAGCATACACAAGAATCGGAATGATTGAACCGAGTGGCTGTGAAAGGGCTGATGCGTACTGTGAGAAGAAGTGTGCGCAAACGATAAATGCGATGATCAGAAATGCAGAGAAAAACAGATTGATTGTATCTCTTTTAGTAGGTTTTTTCATAATATGTCCTCCGTACATACGATATTGGTTTAAGTTTAACATTGAAATGTGACAGTTTTGTGAACAAACAATGATATGTACATTAGAATAAGGTAAATAAAGCGTAAAAAACGCAACCGCCTTTTGTTTGACAAAATCTGTAAGGGAGTTTATCATAAATCATAAAGGGATTATGCAACTGATTTTTACATAAAGTGTAAAATCAGGTTGGTAGAAATTGCGTTACATATGAAATATACTTAACTCAGGAGGTATGAAAAGTATGATTGGTATGAATTTGAAGTATCTTCGGAAAAAGTACGGATATTCACAGGAGGATCTTGCGGAGAAGCTTGAGGTGTCAAGACAGTCTGTTGCAAAGTGGGAAAACGAGGAATCTCTTCCCGATGTCGAAAAATGCGTGACGATGGCGCAGATTTTTGAAACTACGGTAGAAATGCTTCTTGTGTGTCCTTTTTACGAGGAAGAATCTGACGGACTCACTCCCGACGGTGACGGAAAGTACATTTTCGGCATTGTTAAGGTCAGCGAAAGAGGACAGATTACACTCCCTAAACACGCCAGAAAGGTGTTCGGAATTGAGGCAGGCGACAGACTTCTGGTTCTCGGTGACGAGAAAAAAGGTATGGCACTTGCAAAAATAAAAAATCCCTTTGATAAGTTAATGAAGTAAAATTTGACTTGAATCCCTTTTATCCTGAATTGAGGAGAAAATATGTACGCAATAAAAACAGAAAAACTTACAAAAAAATATAAGGAAAAAACGGCTGTATCAAACCTTGACCTTAAAATCAACGAGGGCGAAATGTACGGTTTGCTCGGAGTCAACGGTGCAGGAAAAACAACAACAATGAAAATGCTCACAACGCTTATTATGCCGACATCGGGTGAGGCAGAGCTTCTCGGTCACAGCATAAAAACCGACAGAGCAGCGGTAAAGCAGATTATCGGAATTTCACCGCAGGAAAGTGCGGCGGCAATGAACCTTACCGCAAGAGAAAATCTTGAACTCATGGCAGAGGTTTACGACTTTTCAAAGAAAGTTGCAAAAGCCAAAGCAAGCGAGCTTATCGAACGCTTTTCCATGCGGGAATTTGAAAACCGCAAGGCTAAAAGGCTGTCGGGCGGTGAGGTGAGAAGATTGAGCATTGCAATGGCACTTATCTCAGAACCGAAAATACTTTTTCTTGACGAACCCACGCTCGGACTTGACGTAATTGCAAGACACAGCCTTTGGGTTGAGATTGAAAAGCTCAAGGGTAAAATTACCGTTATTCTCACAACGCACTATCTTGAAGAGGCTGTTGCACTCTGCGACAGAATCGGTATTATGGCTCACGGCAAATTTGTGTCTGAGGGTACTTCCGATGAGCTTATTGCCATTTCGGGCGAAAAAGATTTTGAGTCGGCTTTTGTAAAGCTGACAAACGGAGGTGCGTTGTAATGAGATTGACTGCGTTTGCTTCACGAAATACAAAGGAAATTCTCCGTGATCCGCTGACATTCTGTTTCGGACTCGGATTTCCCGTTGTACTTCTTCTTTTGTTGTCGGCAATAAATTCGGCAATCCCCGAACAGGCTCAGATGACAATGTTCAACATCGACAAGCTGACGCCCGGTATTACGGTTTTCGGAATGAGCTTTATTTCGCTGTTCTCGTCAATGCTCATTGCAAAGGACAGAACAACAAGCTTTATGATGAGATTGTTCACATCTCCGCTCAAAGCACACGAGTTTATTATCGGCTACACACTTCCGCTTTTGCCAATGGCAATTTTGCAGAGTGCCGTATGTGTTGTTGTTGCGTTCTTCCTCGGACTTGAGGTCAGCGTGAACATTTTGCTTATGCTTGCGGTAAACATTCCGATTGCAATTGTGTTTATCTCGCTCGGACTTCTGCTTGGCACACTTCTGAATGAAAAGGCTGTCGGCGGAATCTGCGGTGCATTGCTCACAAACCTTTCGGCATGGTTTTCAAACATTTGGTTCGATACTGCAATGGTCGGCGGTTGGTTCAAAAACCTTGCAAACGCACTTCCTTTTGCCCATGCCGTAAACGCCGCAAGAGATGCAATTTCGGGCAACTATTCGGACATTATGCCCGAACTTATCTCCGTCTGCGGATATGCGGTTGTGTTGCTTGTTCTGGCTGTGGTCGTCTTTTCCGTTATGATGAAAAGGAATAAATAATTGATGAATCCAAACGGTAAAGCCTTGTTAAAAGAAAACAAAAGATATTATCTTCTCGACTCTCTGCGTGGAATTTCAACCGTCAGCATGGTTGCGTTTCACTTATGCTACGATATTTTTATGATGTACGGACTTAACACAAGCTGGTACTTTTATCCCATGACAGCGGTCTGGGAACGCAGTATCTGCGTAATGTTCATACTGCTTTCGGGAATGTGCCTTAACTTTTCGGGGAACGGCATAAAAAGAGGTGTTCTTTTAAATCTTGCGGGCTTTGCCGTTACCTGCGTTACAGTGATAGCCGAACCGAATCAGGCGGTATGGTTCGGTGTACTGAATCTGATAGGCTGTTCAATGATGATTGTTTCCGTTCTTTCGGATAACCTCAAAAAAATAAGCCCCCTGTCGGGAGCGTTGATTTCACTTTTGTTGTATGCGGTTTCGTATGATTTGCAAAAAGGCTGTGTCGGATTTTTCGGGCTGGATATCGTAAAATTGCCCGATTTTCTCTATTCGTGTAAGTACCTTGCATTTCTGGGATTCCCCTCGTCCGACTTTGTGTCGGCAGACTATTTCCCGATTATTCCGTGGATTTTCCTCTTTACGGCAGGCTTTTATCTTTGGAATTTCATAGCACAAAAAAATCTTGCAAAATATTTTGAATTCAAAATTCCGCTTTTTGACAAAATCGGCAAATACAGCCTGTGGATTTATCTTGCCCACCAGCCTGTTATTATGGGGGTTTTGATGTTGATAATGTGACTTTGCCGATTGAAAGTTATAAACAAAAAAATAATGTCGGAGGTGTACCGCCGACATTATTTTTCATTTTAAATTATTTCCGATTGTGCTGCTAAGCCTTCGGATGCTGCAAAGGATTCTTCTCTGTCAAACACACCGCAGAGCCACATATATGAAGCTGTTGAAAGGGCAATGCTTACAAAGCCGAACCAGATGCTGTTCACACCGATAAAAACGCTCGGAACGCAGGCAAGGACAACACCTATATGATAGCTTGCAAGCGTAAGCCAATAGAATTTAGCCTTTTTCTTCATATCCTTGTCCTTGTCAATAATACCCGTGAATGTTGAAACCGTTGCAACACGGAGGTTATTTGTCGAGAAAATCGGAGATGTAACATAACTTCCGGCTGTTCTGAATGAATTCCACAAAACAGGAGTTACGAACAGAATCGGCAGAATTGCAAGGTAGTTGTTTGAAATATTCGGAAAAATTGCGATAATCAGAAGTGCAACCGCACTTGCAATAAGGCTGACGGTTTTGGTTTCAAGCTTAATAAAACGGTCGGCAATTACAAAGAAAACATTGCCGAGAATATATGTAAGGAGAGCGATGACAATAAACACAACGCCCTCAAAATCACCCGTAAAAATTTTGCTGACAAGGTGAATCATATTTGCTGTCTGTGCGTTACCGAACACATCACAGTGATTGTAAATTGCATATCCGCCCATAAATCCGCCCAGAGAGCTGACTGCAAAATGCAGAATATGCTGTTTTTGTTCTCTTGTCATTTTAAAGACTTCCTTTTTCGCCATAAAACGTGTAATTGCTTAACATAATTATACACCTGCAATTCTGATTTTGCTATTATCCCCCAATGGAATTATACTCCGTTTTGCAATAAAAATTAAGTCACATTGCACAAAACAGCTGTCTTGCTGTTGTACAATGTGACTTTTTTGCTTTTTATGAAGTTTTAAAGAATCAAACTGTCATCAAACTTTTTCAGGCATTTCATCTGCCATACATTCAACAAGAACAGCCTTCTGAGCGTGAAGACGGTTTTCTGCTTCCTCAAAGATTTCATTTGCGTGTTCTTCAAATACATCTGCAGTAATCTCTTCGCCACGGTGTGCAGGGAGACAATGGAGAACCATACAATCCTTGTTTGTAACAGCCATAAGCTCCTTGTTAACCTGATAGCCTGCGAATGCTGCCTCACGGATTTTCTTTTCTTCTTCCTGTCCCATTGATGCCCATACATCTGTATAAACAACATCGGCATTCTTAGCGGCCTCAAGCGGATCTGTTACGATTTCAAACTTGCCGTTACCGTACTTTTCACCGAACTCGATAATATGCTTAGGCGGCATATAATCCTTTGGACAGGCGGCAGAGAAGCTCATGCCTGTGCTGAGTGCGCCGACGATGAGCGAGTTCATCATGTTGTTGCCGTCACCGATAAAGCACATCTTGAGTCCTTCAAGCTTGCCCTTGAATTCACGAATTGTCATAAGGTCTGCGAGAACCTGACATGGATGACAATAGTCTGTAAGACCGTTGATAATCGGGATTGAACCGTACTCTGCAAGAGCCTCAACTTCTTTCTGCTCAAAGGTACGAATCATAATACCGTCAAGAAAACGGGAAAGAACACGGGCTGTGTCCTCAACAGGCTCGCCTCTGCCAATCTGAAGGTCATTTGATGAGAGGAAAAGCGGATAACCGCCGAGCTGCGTCATACCAACCTCAAATGAAACACGGGTACGGGTGCTTGACTTTTCAAAAATCATACCAAGAGACTTGCCCTTGAGAATTTTATGCTCAATGCCGTGTTTCTGCTCATATTTAAGCTGATCAGCAAGGTTAAGTGTGTTGATAATTTCTTCTGTTGACCAATCCTCAAGTTTAAGTAAGTGTTTCATTAGTTGTTCTCCTTTATTGTTTTTTCGAGTATATTAATCGCCTCGTCAATTTCATTGTAATCAATAACAAGCGGTGGGAGCATACGGAGCAAATCTTTTGCCGTGATAATAAGCAAGCCGTTTTCAACGCATTTGATTGCAATGTCGTGTGCATCGCCCTTTTCAAGCTCAATACCAATCATAAGTCCCATTCTGCGAACGCTCTTTACGCCGTCAATTTTTGTGAGCTTGTCCTCAAAATACTGACCTTTTTTCTCAACCTCGGCAAGAAATTCGTCATTTGCAACTGTGTCAAGAACATAGTTTGCACCTGCACAAACAACAGGGTTTGCGCCGAATGTTGTGCCGTGAGTTGACGGTGACATAACATCCTTGAGCTTTTCACCGCACATACAAACACCGATAGGAAGTCCGCCGCCGAGCCCCTTTGCAACCGTCATAAGGTCGGGGAGGATACCGTAATTCTGATGAGCAAACAGCTTGCCTGTTCTGCCTACGCCTGTCTGAACCTCATCGACAATAACGAGAATATCGTTGTCGTTGCAATACTTAACAAGTTCTTTTACATATTCGGGATCGAGGATATTTACACCGCCCTCGCCCTGAATGAGTTCAAGCATTACTGCGCAGGTTTTGTCTGAAACAACTGCTTTCAGAGCGTCCATATCGTCTGCGTCTGCATACTTAAAGCCCTCTGTAAACGGGAAGAAATAGTTATGAAAAACATCCTGACCTGTTGCGGCAAGAGTTGTAACAGTTCTGCCGTGAAAGGAATTGTTAAGCGTTACGATTTCATTTCTGCCCTCGCCGTACTTATCAAAGCTGTACTTACGGGCAATTTTGATTGCGCATTCGTTAGCCTCTGCACCGCTGTTGCCAAAGCAGACCTTTGAAAGACCTGTAAGTGTGCAAAGCTTTTCGGCAAGGTCACTTGCCTGTGAACAGTAAAAATAGTTTGACATATGCTGAATTGTGCCTGCCTGCTTTGAAACAGCCTCAACCCAACCGTCATTGCAATAGCCAAGGCTGTTTACACCGATACCCGATGAAACATCAATGTACTTTTTGCCGTTTTCGTCATATGCGGTAACGCCTTTTGCACTTTTGAGAGCAACATCGTAGCGACCGTATGTGTGCATAATATATTTTAAATCTTTCTCTTTTGTAGTCAAGTTAGCCACACCCTTTCATATTTTATCGTTGCTGAAGGAGTAAACAAAAACATCCTCACGCTTTTCAAAGCCGAAATCACGCCAGAAGCTTTGACCTGTTTCGTTGTTTTGATAACAGAAAATGTGAGTTTTGTCGATGCCTTGTTCACGGATTTTTTGGATAGCGGTCTGTGCAAGAGCGTGACCGATTTTCTTTCGCCTGAATTCGGGCAGAACAGCCATATGGTGGATAAATCCCCGTCTGCCGTCATGACCTGCAAGCACGGTTCCGACAATTTTTCCGTCAACCACGGCAACCTGACTCATACCGGCGTTGTGCTTGAGATAACGCTCCATCTGATCTCTTTCATCAGCCTTAGAGAGCGCACGCTTTGTGGTAATCTGCCACATCTCATAGACCTCGTCATAGTCGTCAATTGTCATTTCTCGTATAATCATTGCACCCTCCAAAATCTAATCTGTAGGGGCGAACCGTGTGCTCCCGCGGGCGAACGCGGTTCTCCCCTACAAACAATACACTGCTTTTATCAAATAAAAATTTTAAGTTAAACAGAAAGTTTTATTTAGCGAGCGACCAATGACCGCCTCTACTGTTTTTACAAATCAGCAAAACAGCAATGCTAATCAATAAAACATTGTACCGATGCCTTCGTCGCTGAAAAGCTCGAGCAGGATTGAATGTTCGATTCTGCCGTCAATGATATGGGCACGGTTTACACCGCTGCGGACTGCCTCAACACAGCAATCAATCTTGGGAATCATACCGCCGCTGATGATGCCGTCACGCTTGAGCATAGGAACTTCGCTGACATTGACAACTGGGATGAGTGAATCCTCATCGTGAACATCACGGAGAAGTCCTCTGATATCTGTCATAAGAATGAGCTTTTTTGCGCCGATTTTAGCGGCAATCTGCGATGCCGCAATGTCTGCGTTAATATTGTATACATTGCCGTCATAACCGCCTGCAACGGTTGAAACAATCGGAATATAACCGCTTGCAAGAGCGTTGTTGAGCGGTTCGGGGTTAACCTCCTTAATCTCGCCCACATAGCCGAGGTCTGCGCCTGTAACAAGCTTTTCAGCCATGAGCATTCTGCCGTCAAGACCGCAAAGTCCCATAGCCTTACCGCCGTGACTGCCGAGGAGCTGAACAAGGCTCTTGTTGACCTTGCCTGCAAGCACCATCTGAACAATGTCGATAGTTTCCTTGTCGGTCACTCTCATACCGTTGATAAACTTGCTTTCCTTGCCAACGGCTTTGAGCATTGCATTGATTTCGGGTCCGCCGCCGTGAACAAGCACAACATTGACTCCGACAAGCTGCATAAGAACGAGGTCGCTCATAACTGCCGCTTTAAGTTCTTCGTTTATCATAGCGTTTCCGCCGTATTTTACAACAATTGTTTCGCCCGAATATTTCTTGATATAGGGCATTGCCTGTATAAGTACCTTGGCTCTCTTTGAAACATCCATTTTCTTCAATCCTTTATGTAGTTGATTTCCGCTCACACAATCAAATCGCATATTATGTGCGGTAGTCACCGTTGATTTTTACATAATCATAGGTAAGGTCGCAACCGTAAGCCTCGGCAGATGCATTGCCGTCACCTAATTTCACGAGAATTTCAATTTCGTCCTCAAGCAAAATCTCCTTAGCCTTGTCCTCATCAAACACAAGACCGTTGCCGTCCTTGCAAACAAGGATTTCACCCTTTGCGGATTTATATGAAACATCAATTTTTTTAACATCTGTTTCGGCACCGCTGTAGCCGATTGCGCAGAGGATCCTTCCGCAGTTTGCGTCAGCCCCGAACATTGCCGCCTTTACAAGACTTGAACAGATGATGCTCTTTGAAATAATCTTTGCGCTCTTATCGTCTTTTGCACCGTCAACCTTGCAGATAAGGAGCTTTGTTGCACCTTCGCCGTCTTTTGCAAGCTTCTTTGCAACCTTTTTGAATGCATCGGTAAGAACGGCTGTAAAGGTTTTGTAATCATCGTTCTTTTCTGTGATTTCCTTGTTGCCTGCATAACCAGATGCCATAATTGCAAGGGTATCGTTTGTTGAGGTATCGCCGTCAACGCTTACCATATTATAGCTGACATCAGCGGCTTCGATAAGTGCGGATTTGAGCATTTCGGAAGAAATTGCCGCATCGGTTGTTACAAAGGAAAGAGTTGTACCCATGTTAATATGAATCATACCGCTGCCCTTAGCAATACCGCCGATTGTAACCTTTTTACCGTCAAGAACCGTTTCGACAGCCCACTGCTTTTTCACGGTGTCGGTTGTCATAATTGCCTCTGCGGCAGAGATTCCGCCGTCCTTTGAAAGCGTGCCTTTGAGCTTTTCAATTCCGCTTGCAATGGGTTCAATCGGGAGAGGCTGACCGATGACACCTGTTGATGCAATGATTACATCGTTTTTGTCAACACCGAGAGCGTCTGCGGCAAGACTGCACATTTTCTCAGCCTTTTCATAGCCGTCAGGGTTACAGGCATTTGCATTGCCTGAATTTACGACAACAGCCTGAGCCGTACCGTTTTCAAGGTGTTTTTTAGTAACATATATAGTGTCGGACTTTACAAGGTTCTTTGTAAAGATAGCCGCACTGTTGCAAACCTTGTCGCAGTAAATGAGCGCAAGGTCTTTTTTAGTTGTGTTAGATGCTTTGACTCCGGCACAAATTCCGTTGGCTGTAAAGCCCTTTGCGGAAGTGACCGAGCCGTTTTCAATATACTTGATTTCCATAGATATTCACCCTTAAAATGCAGGCGGAACAATTACCAAACCTGTTTTTTCGTCAAGTCCGAAGATGATGTTCATATTCTGAATAGCCTGACCTGCGGCACCCTTGACCATGTTGTCGATTGCGGCACAGGCAACGAGCTTGTTTGCTCTCTTATCGTGGTGAATTGAAACATCACAGAAGTTAGAATATTTGATATTGTGAATGTCGGCACATTTGCCGTCATCAAGAAGTCTTACAAAAAATTCGTCCTTGTAAAAGTCCTCATAAGCCTTTCTGATTTGTTCAAAGGTTACACCGTCTTTGATGTCGGCATAAACAGTTGCAAGAATGCCACGGTTTACGGGGAGAAGGTGCGGAACAAAGGTAATAATAACCTTTTCGCCCGAAAGCTTTGAAAGAGTCTGCTCAATTTCGGGAGTGTGGCGGTGGCTTGCAACCTTATAGGCATGGAATCCTTCGTTAAGTTCGGGATAGTGGTTGCCCTGATTTGGCTTTCTGCCGGCACCCGTAACACCGCTTTTGCAGTCGCAAATGATGCCCTTTGTGCTGACAAGTCCGTTTACAATTGCAGGAGCAATTGCGAGCGGTGAACAGGTTGTGTAACAACCCGGATTCGCAACAAGCTTTTTGCCCTTGATTTTATCTCTGAAAAATTCAGGAAGTCCGTAAACTGCCTGTTCGTGAAGTTTTTTGTCAAGAAAAGTTCCGCCGTACCATTCGGTGTATTCTTCTTCGCTTTCAAGGCGGAAGTCAGCGCCGAGGTCGATGAATGCCTTGCCTGCATCAATGCACTTTGCGGCAAGCTCCTGTGAAAGACCGTGTGGAAGAGCGGCAAAGATAACATCGCTCTTTTCAACAACGGCGTCTTGATTTTCACAAACCATATCGTTCAAAAATGTATAAGACGGATAAACATCGCTCAGCTTGTCACCCTCAAAGGAAACAGAGCTGATTGCCGAAATTTCAGCCTCGGGATGAGCGGTAAGAAGTCTTACAAGCTCTGCACCTGCATAGCCGGTTGCACCGACAATACCTGCTTTTATTTTCATTGCTATCACCTAATCTATTGTAAATTTATATATTGTTCCTGTTGCTTAAAAACATTCTGACAAAACATAAAGTTTTCTCAATACCACGGATTTGCACACACAATTTCAATATTACGCTCGGGCAGAATATGCTTTTAATACTGCAAACTTTCTACACGAACCGGAAACGGCGGCTCGCCGTACTTTATATCTCTGTCAATTCATATTGACTTTTATTTGCATATACTATATAATAAGGCTACAGGGAAAACCGTTTAAAGCGGTTGACCTACTTTGTCTGGTGTAATAACCGTCCGAAAGTAGAGCGTCGGGCGGTTATTTTTTTATGTTTTAAGGAATCACTGATTAAATCGTTTGTGCATATTGCACCGTCAGATTTCTTGTCAGATTGAGCAAACAAACCACAGTAATGCTGTCGCATTACGAGGATTTTTTGAACAATATGGCGAGAAATATGCCAGCAAGATGTGCAAACAATATTCTAATGTGATTTATTCAGTGGTTCCTTAGTGACTTCTGCAAGTGCTACGAGTAAAATTACGAGTAATACCGTTTCAGTCATACATATCACCCCCATTCATTTGGGAGTGTCAACCGCCTTAACTTCCCTACAACCCCAACAAACCCGAAAATCGGGTTTATCGGCATTGAGTTTGTTTATTTATTAAATTATTTGAAACATTCCGTTAATTCGGAGTGTTATTTTATTTTTTACAGTTTTTCTGCGATTTCTGCAACACGCTTAGCCTGAGCCTTTACATTTGCCGATGCAGGACCGCCGAATACTGTACGCTCGTTTGTACAGCGTTCAAGTGAAATTGCACTGTAAACATCATCGTTGAACACATCGCAAACCTTTTTGTATTCGTCCATTGGAAGATTTTCGAGGTCTGTACCGAGTTCAATACATCTTGCAACGAGTTCGCCTGTTGCCTTGTAAGCATCTCTGAACGGAACACCGTTCTTTGTGAGCCAGTCGGCACAGTCTGTTGCGTTGATGAAACCGCCGGCTGCGGCTTTTCTCATATTTTCGGGAATGACACGCATTGTGTCGAGCATGGGAGTAAAGGCTGTGAGGCACATTTTAACCGTGTCGAGTGCGTCAAAGATAGCCTCCTTGTCCTCCTGCATATCCTTGTTGTATGCAAGTGCAGTACCCTTCATAATTGTGAGGAGCGTCATATTGTCACCGAAAACTCTGCCGCTCTTACCACGAACAAGCTCTGCAATATCGGGGTTCTTTTTCTGCGGCATAATTGATGATCCTGTTGAAAAAGCGTCATCAAGTTCAATGAATTTAAATTCCCAACTACACCACATAATGATTTCCTCTGAAAATCTTGAGAGGTGAACCATTATTATCGAAAGCACCGATGCAAATTCGATGCAGTAATCTCTGTCGGAAACACCGTCAAGAGAGTTGTTTGTAATTCTGTCAAAGCCTAGGAGTTCGGCTGTGATTGTTCTGTCAATCGGATATGTTGTGCCTGCAAGCGCACATGAACCGAGTGGCATTTCGTCCATTCTTTTAAGGCAGTCTTCAAGTCTTGAAACATCTCTCAAAAGCATTTCACCGTAAGCAAGGAGATGATGTCCAAAGGTAATCGGCTGTGCTCTCTGGAGGTGAGTGTAACCGGGCATAACGGTTTCGCTGTACTTTTCAGCCTTGTCGGCAATAACCTTAATAAGACCTACAACGAGATTTTTTACATTGACAACCTCTTTCTTGAGGTAAAGCTTGATGTCAACTGCAACCTGATCGTTACGGCTTCTTGAGGTGTGAAGCCTTTTGCCGTTGTCGCCGATTCTTTTGGTAAGCTCACCCTCGATAAAGGTGTGAATGTCCTCAGCCTCCATATCAATGTGCAGAGTACCGTTTTCGATATCAGCAAGAATGCCTTTAAGACCTTTTACGATATCGTTTGCCTCTTCTTCTTTAATAATGCCGCATCTGCCAAGCATTGTTGCGTGGGCAATGCTGCCCTCGATGTCTTCTTTATACATTCTGCTGTCGAATGAAATCGAGCTGTTAAAATCGTTAGTGGTTTTTGAAAGCTCCTTTTTGAAGCGTCCTTTCCAAAGCTGCATTATTATTTCTCCTTACATATAGATTGTATGGGCAAATCGACTGCCATACAGTAGCGGCAATCACTGATTGCCAATCGAAACGATTGTACAATCGTTTCGACTTAATTCAATTCATCTGCTTATTGTTATGCAATTATATATTCACATCTGTTCGTTTTGGTTTTACGACCAAAACGATTGGCGTTCGCTGAACGCCGCTACAATTGAGAAACGGCTTTCTTTGCACCAAAATATAGGGATTAAACGCATGAAATCGCATAAAAATAAAAAGGTGTAATAAACACTTATCGGGGCAGAGAAATTCCCTGCCCCCGATTATGTATGCAAATCAAAAATTCAATTATTTGATAAGGCCTTTCTTTGCACGAACCTTGATTGGAAGACCAAAGAGGTTGATGAAGCCTGCACTGTCGTTCTGGTCATAAACCTGATCTTCGTCAAAAGTAGCAATTTCCTCGTCATAGAGTGAATACGGGCTTGTTACGCCTGCATCAATGATGTTGCCCTTATAGAGTTTAAGTTTTACATCACCTGTTACATACTCCTGAGTGCTGTCAACGAAAGCTGAGAGAGCCTCACGGAGAGGTGTGTACCACTTGCCGTCATAAACGAGCTCTGCAAAAGCATTTGCAACATTCTGCTTGTAGTGGAGTGTGTCCTTGTCAAGGCAGATTTCCTCAAGCTTTGCATGAGCAGCATAGAGGATTGTACCGCCCGGAGTTTCATAAACGCCGCGAGCCTTCATACCAACAAGACGGTTCTCAACGATATCTGTGATACCGACGCCGTTTCTGCCGCCGATTTTGTTGAGTTCCTTAATGAGTTCAACGCTGTCGATAGCCTCGCCGTTAAGCTTTGTGGGAACACCCTTTTCAAATGTAAGAGTTACATATTCTGCCTTATCGGGAGCCTGCTCAGGTGAAACACCGAGTTCAAGGAAGCCTTCCTTATTGTACATCGGCTCATTTGCAGGATTCTCAAGGTCAAGACCTTCGTGGCTCAAGTGCCAGAGATTCTTATCCTTTGAGTAGTTTGTTTCACGGTTAATCTTGAGCGGAATATTGTGCTTTTCAGCATATTCAATCTCATCTTCACGGCTCTTGAATTCCCATGTTCTCCAAGGAGCAATAATCTTCATATCGGGAGCGTAAGCCTTGATAGCAAGTTCAAAACGAACCTGATCGTTACCCTTGCCTGTACAGCCGTGACAAATTGCGTCAGCACCTTCGGCCTTTGCAATTTCAACGAGTCTTTTTGCAATGATAGGACGGGCAAAAGATGTGCCGAGGAGGTACTTGCCCTCGTAAACAGCACCTGCTTTTACTGTGGGAATGATATATTCGTCAACAAATTCCTTGTTGAGGTCTTCAATGTAAAGTTTTGATGCGCCTGTTTTGATAGCCTTTTCTTCAAGACCGTCAAGCTCTGTACCCTGACCAACATCACCCGAAACAGCGATAACTTCGCAGTTGTCGTAGTTTTCTTTAAGCCACGGAATGATGATTGAAGTATCAAGACCGCCTGAATATGCAAGAACTACCTTTTTAATCTTATTGTCAGCCATTTTTGATTCCTCCGGAATTTGGAAACACTTTATGTCGGTGTTTCCTTTACTTAATTTTTATTACTCTTACATTATACACTCTGTTTTCAAAAAATCAAGTGTTTTTTGAATAAATATTCAATGTTTTTTCAAATTTGCATTTTTGGGTACAAATTGACCGAAATCTGCTTTGTTTTCGCTGTATTATCAGTGTTTTTGGCGGTTGATATGTCACATTCCCCCCTGAATTTCTGAAAAATGCATATATGCACAAAAAATGAATATTCATTTTATTCATCCATTTATGCATATTCATACATACATATACACCCATTTTGCATATTTTTTATTTTGTGAAAACCGCTGAAATCACTTCAAAAACCTGTTGACACCGTATGTGATACCATATATAATATTATTTGGAAATACGAAAACAGGCATTAAGACAAATTGTTGAAAGTGAGGCGAAAGATGATGAAAACACTTAACGATTATCTTGCAATGTCATATCGTATGGAAATTGTCGAGGACAGGAACGAGGGCGGTTTTGTTGTATCATTTCCCGAGCTTCCGGGTTGCATAGCCTGCGGTGATACGATTGAATCGGCTGTTGCAAATGCAGAGAACGCTAAAAAAGCCTGGTTTGAAGCCGCCTTTGAAAGCGGAGTTGTAATTCACGAACCCGACAGCCTTGAAGAATATTCGGGACAATTCAAGCTGAGAATCCCGAAAAGTCTGCACCGCTCACTTTCCGAACATTCAAAGAAAGAGGGCATAAGTATGAATCAATACTGTGTCTATCTTCTGGCAAAAAATGATGCAGTCTATTCAAAATAGAATTTTGAAAGCATATTATATAAAACACAATTGTTGAAAGGAAGATCTATATGTCAGCTTTTAAAGAGATAAATCCGAAAGAAATTGTTGAAAGTCCGTTTAAGCTTATCGGTGATGATTGGGCGCTTGTTACGGCAGGCGACAGGGAAAAATTCAACACAATGACGATAAGCTGGGGCGGTGTAGGCATTATGTGGGGTAAGCCCGTTGTATTCACCTTTATTCGTCCGCAGAGATATACATTTGCGTTTATGGAGAACGGCGACCGCTATACAATGAGCTTTTTTGATGAAAAGTACAGAGATGCCCTCAAATTCTGCGGTTCAAAGAGCGGTAAGGATTATGACAAGGTAAAGGAAACAGGTCTTACTCCTGCGTTTACGGAAAACGGCTCTGTATATTTTGAAGAGGCAAAGCTTGTTCTTGAATGCAAAAAAATGTACGCACAAAGTCTTAATGCCGAAAGCATTACCGACCGTGAAAGCGTTGACAAGTGGTATGACAACGACTTCCATAAAATGTACATCAGCGAAATTACAAAGGTTCTTGTAAAAGTATAATCGGTAATTTTAAATTCATCATGACAAAATGGCAGACAATCACACGGTTGTCTGCCATTTTCTATTTAAAAAACTGTACAAAAAATGTCCCTCACATTTTGTGAGGGACATTCCTTACTATATCGACTAAACGGAACGATATGTCAATTGCTTTAAAACTTATTAAAAGTTGCTGATGAGTTTTACAACAAACTTCTGAATAGTAGTAGCATCCTTAACTGTGATTGTGCTGTCATGGTCAACATCGGCAGCAGTAAACTGGTCGTTTGTGAATGCAACGAGCTGAACAACATACTTCTGAACTTCGGTTGCATCAAAAACTGTGATATCGCCGTCCATGTTAACATCACCAAGGGTTACATCGCCGACAAATACCGTTGATGCGTTTACTGATACTTTTTCAAAGCCTGCAATGCCTGTTACATCGCAAACCTTGCTGTTATTTACAACAGATGCCTGATTAAGCTTGTTGCCCTTTACATAACCTAATGTAAGGTACTGTGTGTCAAGATATACGCTTGCAGTACCTGAACCGATAACCTCAAATGTGAGTGAGATAAATGTATCTCCGTTGTACTGAGTAGGTACCTGTGGGTTAGTAAATATACCCTTAATTACATTGCTGTAAGCATTGTGAATAAGGTTTGACTGTGAAGGCATGATTGTCTGCTTGCCGTCTGCCTTGTTATCAGCCATGTTGAATTTGAGCTTGCTTGAATCATACTTAACAGCCCACTGTCCGTCAACAACGCCCATGTTTGAGTTGAGCTTGTAGAGAACAGTTACCTTCTTGCCGTCAGTGCTTACTGTCTTTGATGCAGAACCAAAGTAATTTGAAGTAGCGTTTACTGTGAGCTTCTGTGCAGGAGCAGTAGTCGGCTCTGTAGCTGTTGTAGGCTGTGTAGGTGCAGTCGGCTGTGTAGGTGCAGTCGGCTGAGTAGCTGTAGTTGGCTGTGTAGCTGTAGTCGGCTGAGCTGAAGTTGTCGGCTGTGTCGGTGGGATCGGACTTGTCGGAACAATGCCGCTCTCGATGTCGCCGTTCTTCATAGCATATGAATATGTGCCGTTTACACCGTTTCTTGTTGCGTCAACCTTGATTGTGCTTGTTTTCTTGAGAGCTGATGTTGCAACTGTGAATGCGCCTGTAACATCGTCTGCAGTAGCAGTATATGTTTTACCGTCAACTGTAACAGTTACCTTTGCAGCGCTGGCTGTAACACCTGATACAACGCTCTTGCCTGCAACTGCATATGTGAGTGTTGCAGGAGCAAGTACAAGTGCCTTCTGAGCTGACTTGAGGTCTGCAATCATAGCATTCATATCTTCAGCTGTTGTAGCGTCTTCGCCTGCTTTAATCATAGCCTCGGCTGACTTGAGAACCTTCTGAGCATTTGCCCAGCTCTCTGCTGTGTAGTCTGATGCTGTCATAGCAAGAATCTTTCTTGCTTCTTTCTTGAGTGATTCATAAGGTGAAACAACGATTGGCTTTGATGTAAGCTTGTATGTTGTACAACCTTCGTTTGTAATTTCGATTGTAGCGCCGTCTCTAACGCCTGTGATATCTGCTGTCTGACCTGAACCGCTGCTGAGAATAATGCTTACTTCGTCAACATTATCGAACTTAACAACATAGTTGCCGTCAGAATCTTTTTCTGTAAGAGCAACGCCCGGCCATGCGCCTGTGAGCTTCTGTGTATCATTCCAAGCATAGATTTTGTAGCTTGCAGATGGGCTGTAAGGCTTGATTGTTACGGAAACAGAACCCTCTGCAGGCTCTGGCTCGCCGCCGCCTCCCTGCTGGTTGCCCTTAGTTACTGTCTTAACCGATGTGTAGTTGCCGTTCTGAATTTCGAGAACAGCACCGTCATAAAGACCTGTGATATCGCCTGACTGTGAGCCGCTGCCGTTGTTGAGAACAACGCTGAATGACTTGTCGGCTGAAACAGGAAGTGTGAGTTCATATGTGTTTGCCTGACCTGAAACGGCTGCTGCCTTTTGACCCGGCCATGCACCGTTGAGTGCTGTGCTTGCACCTGTCCAAGCGTAAACATTCGGAGCGCCTGCTGTGCTCTTGATTGTAAGCTTTGATGTCTGACTTGCTGTCGGACCGGGAACAGTTGTGCTCTGTGTCGGGCTGGTTGTAGGTCTTTCGTCATTTTCGCCGAGCTTGAGGAATGTGAATTTAGCCTCTGAGGTTGCCTTGTCGTTTGTAGCTTCAACAGTTACTTCGATTGTATCGTTCTTGTAAGCTGTCTGACCGATTGTGAATGTGTCGCCGTCCTTAACAACAAACTTGTTACCGCCGTCAACAGAAACCTTTGCGCTGTCGCATTCCTTAAGAGAAACAGTAACCTGCTCTGTGCCGTAGAACTTCGGCTCGCCTGTGATTGATACGAGCGGCTGACCGTCAGCATTTTCCATAAGGATTGTGCCGTTTACACCGCTGTTGAATGTTACCTTACCGTCAGTAACAACTGAAGATGAGTTGTCATAAGTATTGATTATATAACTGCCGTCTTCCCAAAGAGTTGAAACATCAACAGTTACGCTTGAATTTTTGTTACAGCCGATTACTGCAGCTGCCTGATCTGTTACGCCGTTCTTATCGTATGTACGGCCGAAAGCAACACCGCTTGTAGCTGAGAGCTTAACATTTGAGCCGGCACCGATGGATACATGTTTGTTACGGAACTGACCAACCTTCTGCCACTGAGCAAGAAGAGTTTTGTCCATGTCGTTCCAGTTCATATCACTTCTGAGTGCATGACCCGATCCGCCGTAACCGTCAAATGCAACGCCGGGATAGAGAGGACGGTTGGTTTCGTCACCGTAGAAAATCTGAACTCCGCCCGGGAGAAGGAGGAATGCAGCCGCATTGTAAAGCATTGTGTTCTCATCGCCACGGGTAAGTGTTTCATCGTGTGATGACATAAATGAAAGAACGTTAAAGCCTTCCTTTGTGTTGATCTTGTCTGCATAGCCCTGATATGTGTTTGCAACACTACCGCTTGCAAGAGCACCGCCGCCTGTAACTGCGAAGTTAATCATTGAGTCGAAGCCGCCCTCGGAATAGTATGTGTCGTAGCCTACACCGTGATCCCAATGCTCGCCTGTCATCCAGAAATCTTCTTTCCAGTCAGCACCTGCTTTGCCCTTGTTGTTGGATCTCCACTCTCTGAGAGCAGAAACACAAGCCTGCTTGAGCTGGTTCCAAGAAGCCTTATCAACATGCTTTGCAGTATCGCAACGGAAACCGTCAACACCGTACTCCCTAACCCACTCTGAAAGCCAGGTTGAAAGGTAGCCTGTTACTGTGTTTGATTCACCGTATTTTGCGACCTTCTGAGCATATGTACCTTCCTGAGTCCACTTTGTTTTGAGGATCGGAGGAATTGTAACATCCTTTGTCTGCTCTGTTCTGAAGTCGGGAAGTCCGCTGAGTGACATTGTAAGATCACCGCCGGCACCCTCTGTATATCCGGGAAGACCGCTGCGGATCCAGTCATTGCTCCACCATTTGCCCCAGTCTTCTTCTGATGTTTTATAGTCAATGTGGTCGTTTACTTCACCTACATCTGTGAGCTTGTATTTGAAGTCTAACGCACCGTCAAGGAGAGTACCGAAGCCGAACTGCTCCATATCTGCAACGGTGTTGTAGCCTGTGTGGTTCATTACGATATCCATGATAACTCTGATACCGTGCTCATGCGCTGTGTCAACGAGAGTTTTGAACTCCTCTTTTGTACCGAAGTTTGCATCGGTTTCGGTATAGTCAAGAACATAGTAGCCGTGATATGAGTAGTGAGCAAAGCCCTTACCTGAATCACAATAGCCGTGGGTCTGCTCATACGGAGCTGAGATCCAAATTGCGTTTACACCGAGGTTGTCAAAATAGCCCTCTTCAATTGACTGAGTAACACCTGCAAAGTCGCCGCCGTGGAATGTACCGGGGTTTGTATCCCAGCCGTCAAGCGGTTTGCCGTCCTTGTCAAGTGTTCTGCCGTATGAATGGTCATTTGCGGTGTTTCCGTTCTTAAAACGGTCGGTAAGCAGGAAATACACATTGGCATTATCCCATGTAAAGCCGTCATCTTCAACAAGTGAACCTGCGGCAGTTGATGATGCAGATGTGCTGCTGTCATCGGAAACTGTTGCAGCACTTGCCGAACCAAATGCTACGGAAGCACCGGGGAGAGCCATACAAAGTGTCAAAACGGCACTGAGCGCTCTCTTCATACTTCTTTTTTTCATTGTTTGATTACTCCTTTCAAAGCTTTTAAAACGTAGGGTCAAACATCCCTAGACAATTTGATTTTATCACAAAACTCTCACAAAAACTACACATAATCCTTTTATTTTGTAAAAATAGCAAGTTACACAATCTTTACACTGGAATTTTATGCAAAATTACCCTTGTCGCTCTTCTGTTTTTATTTATAAAGACAGTTTCAATTGCCCCCCTGCCGAAAATTACATAAATACGGTCGGAAATAATAAGATTTGTACTTAACAAAACTTTATTCCCGACCGCAATTTTCGCTTTTTAATTTTTATCTTATCTGAGTCTTACATTCAAAAATCTGAGTTTAAAGGTTGAGCCGACGCCGAGTTTGGAATCTGCGGTAATATATCCGCCTGTTTTTTCAACAATTGATTTTGCAAGCGACAGACCTATGCCGACGCTTGACGGGGATGAATTTCGTGCTTTATAGAACCTCTCAAAAATGTGGGGCAAATCCTTCGGGCTGATTCCGCAGCCGTTGTCGCTTATGATGATTTCCGAATACATACTGTTCCTTTCGGCAGAAATTCTGACATAACCGCCGTCGGTATGCTCAATACAGTTTTTTACAATGTTTGAAACCGCTTCGCAAATCCAGCGAAAATCGCAATTAAGCTTAAAATCATTTTTGACGGTTTTTTCAATTCTCACATCACGGATATCGGCAAGAACCTCTGTGCGTGAAATGCACTCGTCAATTATTTTTTCAACCGACACATCTCCGAACTTCAATTCAACAGTTCCTGAATCAAGCATTGAGAGCGTGAGCAGACTTTTTACAAGGAAATTTATCGAATGGGCATTATGCGCTATATCCATAACAAAATCCCGTCTGATTTCAACGGGCATATCATCGTCATCAAGGATATTTTCGGTTGTAATCAAAATTGAAGTCAGCGGTGTTTTAAGCTGATGTGAAATGTCGGCAAGCGAATTTTTGAGGATTTCTTTCTCTCGCATTGAATTGTCGGCATACTCACGAAGCATTACCGTTGTTTTTTGAATCTCCTGCTTTAACAGTGACATATCGTCGTCGGTTGAGCCGTCAAGGTCGAGGTCGTACTCTCGGTTGTTTATTTTTTCAAGACACTTTACAATTTCAAGTCGCTGTCGCTTTTGCTTTTTGCAGTATCTTATGAACACAATGCAGAGCAAAATTCCGAACACACAAACACCTGCGGTTGCAATCACAATTGTAATCGTTGCATAACTTCCGCTCTGAATGTCAACCCAGCCGCTGTCGGATTTTATTCCGTACTTTGCAAAGTCGCCTTTTATGCCGGCAGTGTCGCTGTTTAAAATTTGAGCAAGCTCCTTTTCCGAAATGTCGGGATAATTTTCCTTAACTTTTTCCGCAACGGCAATTATCTTTTTATCTGTGCTTTCACGAACAGCGTTAAAGCCTGCACCGACGCCTACTGCAACAGCACAACAGAAAAGCCCCGTTATCGCAAGCATTACCGCAAGAAATTTTGATGTGTTTTTCATTATACCTCCAGCCTGTAACCAAGGCCCTTTACGGTTTTAATCATATTTGTATCAAGTTTTTTGCGAAGTCTTTTTATGTACACGGTCAGCGTGTTGTCCTCAACATAATTCCCCGACAAATCCCATATGCGTTCAAGAATCTGTTCACGGGTCAGCACCTTGCCGCTGTTTTTGGCAAGCATTGCAAACAGGCGGTACTCAAGCGCCGTAAGCACAACGGGATTGCCGTTTTTGCAAACCTGTTTTTTGTCAAAGTCAATGCTGATGTCGCCAAAATTCATAGCCATAGTTTTGTCGAGCTTCTTGGTAATTCGTTTAATTCTTGCAAGAAGCTCACGGCTTGAGAACGGTTTTGTTATGTAGTCCTCCGCTCCGAGGTCAAAGCCTTTTACAATGCTGTCCTCATCGTCAAGTGCGGTGAGAAAAATCACGGGAGTTTCGCACACTCTTTTTATCTCGTCACAAAGTTCAAAACCGTTGCCGTCGGGAAGCGACACATCAACAATAAAAAGGTCAAAGTCACCGCCGAGAGAGTTAAGGGTTGATTCGGCATTTTCACACAACGCAACCTCAAAGCCGTTTTGTTCAAGAGTGTAAACAAGTCCTTTTGAAATTGCACGGTTGTCCTCAATAAGAAGAATTTTCACAACAAGTCCTCCAAAATGAAATTCGGGCGGATTAAATCAATAATCCGCCCGTCAGCAATGAAAACATACAAAATATTGTGGTATCTGTTGTTACAACTACATTATAACAGAGTGTAAAACTATTGTCAACAAATTTCAACAAAATACAGTCTGCTGGCAGAATATGATGCTCAGATATTGTCATTTCTGATTGTTTCAATAATATTTTGTTTATTAACCTTTGAAATTGAGTATTTCATAATCAGCCATACCACAATAAATACAGCCGCAATACTAATCAATATAGCTTTCCACGGGAATACAAAGCTCATTGGAACATTGCCTCTTGAAAATGCCGAGAAGATTGCAAATACACCGAGAACACCGAGAGGAATACCGATAATCAAAGATTTTATGCCGTACATAAGGCTTTCAAGGCGAATCATACGGTTAAATTCTTTCTTTGTCATACCGATAGATTTAAGCGATGCAAATTCCTTGCTCCTCAACTGCATATTGGTTGAGATTGTGTTGAAAATGTTTGTAAGTCCGATAAGCGAGATAACACCGATGAAGCCGTAAACGAATATTCCGACAATCAGCATAACGGCATTAAACTGTCTTACAATTTCTTCATAGTCAAAAATAGAAATATAGCTTTCCGAGTCACCTGTACCCGACATAGACTCAATACGATTTGTAAGCGAAGTGTGGTCTGATGTATTGGCATAGAGGGTAATACCGCATCCGTGTTCACCAAGCTGAGGGGAGATTACACCCTGTTCGCCGATTATCAATCCCTGACCGAAAATTGTTCCTTCGCCGATTACAGAATCAGCCGACTTTGGAATTTTATCAAACACTGACGAAACCTTTAATTTGCCTGTTATCAAGGCGTTTCCTTCATCATCATTTCCGTGAACGGTAAACTTTGTCGGAGCGGTTTTGCCGAACAGTTTCATTGGCTTGGAAGAGTTGCCACTCTCACTGTTATCGGGGGTTACCTGAGAATACACAAGTACACCGCCCTTGACCTTGTTGTAGTCAAGTTCCAATTCCCTGCAAATCTGAACAAAGGTATCGTGTTCAAATTCAAGAAACTCTGCACCAAATGACTTTGTACCGTCAGGTTCATCATAAAGGAAGTTCTTGCCACATTCATTAACAGGCACATCTGCCGACACATAACCGTACTGCAAACCGACTGTCAGATAATTTTCGATTTCGGGCATTTTTTCAATTGTCTGAGCCTGCTTTGAATCAATTCCGACAACCATATAGCTGTAATCGGCATTGCCGTAGTAATGGTCTGTAAATGTCATTCCGTAGTCCATAAATGCCGAAACTGCAATGAACATTGCAACGCTGACTACAATTGAAATAACAGTTGTGCGGTACTTTTTCCTACTGCGTTTAAGGCTCTTTGAGGCGATTTCACCGCCTACACCGAAAAGCTTTTTGGTAAGCTTGGATGTGCGGTACGGTTTGTTATTCTTTACCTTGATATCCTTGTTGCCTCTGATTGCAACAAGGGGCGGAATTCTTGACGCACGAAGTGCAATGAAGAATGATGAGCAGAATATAGTAACAGCCGAAAGAACAATTGCGCAGATAATCGGAATTGTAGGGGTTACAAATACAAATGATGCACCGCTCAGCACATCACCGAGAACGCTGTTGAGTATTGCAATAAGAATTGCGTTTACACCGAGTCCGAGAAGTATTCCGAGAGGAATACCGATTAAACCGAGAATGAATCCCTCAAAAAGCACATTCCTGCGGATTTGTCTTTTGGTTGCACCGACCGACGCAAGCATACCGTACATACTCGTTTTCTCTGTAATTGAAATTGCAAAGCTGTTGCGAATTACAAACACGCTTGCAAGCATTACTATAATAATGATAATAACGGCAAGGCTGAAAATCATTACATTTGTACCTTCACTTCCGCCGTAGCCTTTCATAGCGAGAAGTGTCGTGTTAAAGCTGTATCCGTTCACTCCCGAGGTCTGCTGATCTTCGGGTGAAATTTCATCGCTGCTTACATTATTCATATCATCAGCTTTAAAGCCTAAAATATCCGCTGTATTTTGAAGATAATTGCCTTCGCTCTGAGGAGTATAGGCGATATACAGCTTATTCATATGCTTTGTTCTGATTGCCTCGACAGGTGCTTTTTCATCAGACACGGTATATATTTCGAAACAGGAGGAAGGATTGTTCAGCTCTCTTGTGTTCGGATTTTCGATAATTCCTGTTATTGTATATGTCTTTTGCTTTTTATCGGTTATTTTAGATTCTTTGAATCTCTTTGGCGACAGGTCAAGCAACTCGCTTTCTCCAAGAACCTTTCCGTCTGTACCTTTAAGCACTCCGAGTTCAAGCGTAATTTTATCACCGACTTTTACATCTTTTCCGTCAGTGTTTTTAAATGCACCTGTAACAACAGCTTCGTTTGAATTTGTCGGGAAACTGCCTTTTTCAAGTTTTAACTTAAAGCAACCGTCAAATGCATTTTCGCTGATTGCGGTAACGGCATATCCGTATTCGGCATTATCGGCAACTGTTGCCTTGGAAAATCCCAGTCTTTCCTTATAAAAAGCATTTTCAACATTACGGTTCTGTCGGATTTTATCAATTTTTGCGGTGTCGATAATATCAAGTGCAACATCATAATTGCCCGACCATTCCGTCTGACCGTCAATCATAGTCTGTCGGCCGCTGAGTGCCATTCCCGAAACAACCGTGATGAGTGCCGCCGAGAGCATAATGCCAATGATTGTAACGGCAGTACGCACCTTGTTAAGTCGCAGATTTTTAAGCGTAAGCTTGTTGAGAAGTTTCATAAAATCAAACCTCCTCAACAAGCTTGCCGTCGCTGATTGTTATGATTCTGTCAGCCTGTTTTGCAATGTCGAGGTTGTGCGTAATCATTATAACAGTCTGTCCGTAACTCTGATTGCACATTTTGAGCATACTCATAACCTCTTCGCTTGACTTTGAATCAAGGTTGCCTGTCGGTTCATCGGCAAGCACAAGAGACGGATTGTTAATGAGCGCTCTGGCAATAGATGTTCTTTGTTGCTGACCGCCCGAAAGCTGGTTTGGAAGGTGTTTTCTTCTTGCACGCAGTCCGAACGAATCAAGAATCATCTCAAGTCGTTCTCTGTCAACACCTCTGCCGTCAAGGTCACAGGGGAGCGTGATGTTTTCTTCAACAGTCAGAATCGGGATAAGATTGTAGAACTGATAGACAATCCCCACCTGTCTGCGGCGGAATACGGCAAGCTTGTCATCGTTCATTTTGCTTATATCGTTGCCGTCAACAAAAATTTTTCCGCTTGTGGGACGGTCAACACCGCCGATAAGGTGAAGAAGAGTTGACTTGCCGCTGCCGCTTGCACCGACAATGGCAACAAATTCGCCCTTTTCGACCGAGAACGAAACATCGTCAACCGCATGGACAAGGTTTTCACCGCTTCCGTAGGTTTTTGTAAGATTTTCAACTTTCAGAATTTCCATAAAATATACCTCCAAATTCATTTTACACCCATATTATAGTGACGCAAAATGACTGTAAAGTGAATCCTGCAGACAAATTGTTTTATTGCACAAAATAATGTAGCGGCGAACCGTGTTCGCCAATCGTATCGTGTGCAAACACGAAATGATTAACTATCAATTTTTCTGTTCATCTGTAGGGGAGTTCATCGGACGCCCGCTTTGATGGAATGTTATGTTTATACACATATGTTTTGATATGATGAAAGTAGTGCAATAACTTTCATATAAACAAAAAATGCATCAATGCTGTATCCGGCATCAATGCAATTTCTTTATCTGACTATCTTCTCGAATTGAGTGCGGTGGCTTACCGCCGACCGCAATTTTTCATTTTCAATTTTCAACTTTCAATTTAAAAGTAACGCTCGGGCGATAATGCTTGAACTATCGCAAACTGTCTTCACGAATTGGGCGTAGCGACACGCTACCTGCAGTTTTGAAAATATATTTTGATGAGATTATTCGGCTTGTCGGCAATGCCTATGCCTAAAAAATCACCATCATGGTTTTTCATTCTGAAAAGCTGACCGTTTTCGTACCCCGACTTGGCAAGATATGTTCTGTCGGCACTTAACGCACCGCCGTTTGCAAATCGTTTTGCCTGTGCAGACGACACGGCAAGATAGCCCAAACTCATAAACAGGCTCTCAACGGAACGCAGTTTTTCTTCAACATTTCCGTTTTCGCAAATGCTTTTCAGCTCGTCAAGCGTTATGCACTCGTCAAGCGAAAATCCGCAAGCCGAGGTTCTGCAAAGTGCCGTCATAACCGCACCGACACCGAGAACCCTGCCTATGTCATCAATTATCGTGCGTACATAAGTACCCTTTGAACAGGAAATTTCAAGCGTGCCTGTCTGTGCTTTTTCGTCAAAATTTGCAAGCGAAAGAGAATAGACAGTAACCTTTCGGCTCTCACGCTCAACCTCGATTCCTTGTCTTGCAAGGTCATAAAGCCTTTGACCGTTCTTTTGCACGGCAGAGTACATCGGCGGAATCTGCTCAATTTCGCCCGTGAAATTGGGAATTACTCTGCGAAGCTGCTCCTCTGTAACCGAAGATTCGCATTCTCCCGTCACCGTACCCCAGATGTCGAGGGTGTCGGTGGTTTTGCCAAGCTGAAATTCTGCCGTGTATGACTTGTCATGATTGAGAATCAAATCCTGCGTTTTCGTTGCAGTTCCGAGCAAAACAGGCAGAACGCCCGTTGCGTTCGGATCAAGTGTTCCCGTGTGACCGAGCTTTTTCTGTCCTGTCAGTCTGCGAACAACGGCAATAACATCAAAAGAGGTGAATTCCTTCGGCTTGTCAATCAGCAGTACACCGTTAAGATTGCTCATGATAAAAACTTCTCCGCAGCTTTTTCAAGCGTTGTCTTTACGGTTTCAAGGTCGCCCTCAATTGAGCAGCCTGCCGCCGCAGGATGACCGCCGCCTCCGAACTGCGAACAGAAATCCGAGGCATTGATATTATTGTTTGTACGAACGGAAATCTTGAAGAATCCGCCCTCTTTTTCACGCATTGTAATTCCGATGAGAACACCCTCAATCTGACGGGGAATAGAGGCAAGTCCCTCCATTTCGTCATCACCCGTGTTGAGCTTTTTGAGCATATCGAGCGTTGTGTAAATTATTGCGCACCTGCCGTCTGCACAATAGGTCATTGAGTCATAAACGGCTCTTTCAAGCCGAATTTTGTTTTTCGACTTTGTTTCAAACATTGCCTTGTTTATGTATGCGGTGTTACAGCCAAAGTCCATAAGACTTGCGGCAACACGCATGGTTTCGGCGGTTGTGTTTGTATATCTGAAACAGCCGGTGTCGGTTGAAATGCCTGTGTAGAGGCAGTCTGCAATGTCCTTTGTAAAGTTGATGTGCATTCTGAGGAACAGCTTGTAGAGAATTTCGCAGTTTGCCGCCGCATATTTGTCAACAAATTTTTCCTTTGCGGTAAATGTGTTTGAACCGTGGTGGTCAATGCACAAATCAACCTTGCCGATATATTTGCCCATATTTGAACCGAGAAGGCTGTCAGCCGCAACATCAACGCTGACAACCGTTTCGGTTGTAAAATCTTCTTCCTCTATGTTTTTCTGAAGATAGGTAAATTTTGACGGAACACCTGTTGTGATAACTCTTGCTTTTTTGCCGATTTGGCGAAGCGCAAGGCAGAGTGCAAATCCGCTGCCGAGGGTGTCACCGTCAGGATAAGCGTGAGTCAGAATATCATAATTATCGTGTGCCTCAAGAAAACGGGCAACCTCATACAGATTCATCATTTTCTTCCTCGTCTTCCTTAATGTCAAGGCTGTTGAGAATACGGCTGATGTTTGCGCTGTATTCTATGCTGTCTGTTGCGTGGAAAATGAGTTCGGGAACATGGCGAAGATGAAGTCTGTGTCCAAGCTCTCGTCTGATAAAACCCGATGCAGACTTTAAGCCCTTGACAGCCTCTTTGGCTCTGTCAAGACCTTCAATTGCGCTGATTTGTACCGTGCAGTATGAAAGGTCGTTTGTAACCTCAACTCTTACGATAGAGATAAACGCCTGCTGAACCCGTGGGTCTTTTAATTCTCTGAAAATAGCAGTAAGCTCTCTTTTGATGTCCTCTGTTGTTCTTTCAATTCTATGGCTTCCCATGCTATCACATCCTTATAATTTAATGAATTATGAAAATTCGTGTATAATCTGTAGCGGCGAACACGGTTCGCCAATCGTTTCGAGGGTAACCTCGAAACGACTTACCTAATGATTTATGTTGTTGATTCATTCACATATAGTACAGAAATTCACCGTCAATTTGTCGTACCGATTTTGCAATCGGTGCGATTGGCGTTCACTGAACGCCGCTACATAAAAATATTGTGCCGTTTATAAAATTTGGTTTAACATACAAACTTTAGTCCCTGTATTCTTCGATTGTATAAACCTCGAACATATCGCCCTCTTTGAGGTCGTTGAATCTTTCAAGACCGATACCGCATTCGTAGCCTTCGCTAACTTCCTTGACAGCGTCCTTGAATCTCTGGAGAGATGCAATTGCGTCATCTGCAATAACGATACCGTCACGGATAACTCTTACACTTGCGCCACGCTGAATCTTACCGCTCTTAACATATGAACCTGCGATTGTGCCGACTGACTTAATCTTGATAACATTACGGCACTCAGCCATACCGAGAACAACTTCTCTTGTCTTAGGAGCAAGCATACCCTTCATAGCAGATTCGATTTCGTTGATACAATCGTAGATAATGCTGTAAAGACGCATATCTACACCCGAACGCTCTGCATTTTCTGCGGCAACCGCATCGGGACGAACATTGAATCCTACGATAATTGCGTTAGATGCCTCTGCAAGCATTACATCGGACTCGTTGATTGCACCTACTGCGCTGTGAATTACATTTACTCTTACCTCGTCATTTGAAAGCTTTTCAAGTGACTGCTTAACAGCCTCGGCAGAACCCTGTACATCGGCTTTAACGATAATCTGAAGTTCCTTGATTTCACCGAGTTTCATCTGGTCAAAGAGATTGTCAAGAGTAACCTTAGTCTGTGCGTTGAAGATTTCTTCCTTCTTAGCGGCCTTCCTCTGGTCAACAAGCGTTCTTGCGAGACGCTCATCGGAAACTGCGTCAAAGATATCGCCGCCAACCGGAACTTCGTCAAGACCTGTGATTTCAACAGGAACAGAAGGACCTGCCTCGGTAACCCTTTCGCCCTTATCGTTTGTCATAACTCTTACACGACCGACGCAAGTGCCTGCGATGATTGTATCGCCCTTGTGAAGTGTACCGTTCTGAACGAGTACGGTTGCGATAGGACCTCTGCCCTTGTCAAGTCTTGCCTCGATAACAGTACCCTTTGCGGCTCTGTCGGGGTTAGCCTTGAGTTCTTTCATCTCTGCAACAAGAGTAACCATTTCAAGAAGATCGTCAAGACCTTCCTTTGTCTTTGCGGAAACAGGGATACACGGTGTATCGCCGCCCCACTCCTCCGGAATAAGCTCATACTCTGTGAGCTGCTGTTTAACATTTTCGGGATTTGCGCCGACCTTATCCATTTTGTTGATGGCAACAATAACAGATACGCCTGCGGCTTTTGCATGGTGGATAGCCTCAACTGTCTGCGGCATGATACCGTCATCGGCGGCTACAACGAGGATTGCGATATCAGTAACCTGAGCACCTCTTGCACGCATTGTTGTGAATGCCTCATGTCCGGGTGTGTCGAGGAATGTAACAGGCTTGCCGTTTACCATAACTCTGTAAGCACCGATATGCTGTGTGATACCGCCGGCCTCGCCTGCTGTTACATTTGCGTGACGGATAGCGTCGAGGATTGAGGTTTTACCGTGGTCAACATGACCCATAACAACAACAACCGGAGCTCTCTCAACGAGATTTGCCTCATCGTCCTCGCTGTCATCAATAATCTGTTCTTCGATTGTAACAACAACTTCCTTTTCAACCTTTGCGTGGAATTCCATGGCGATAAGTGACGCCGTGTCAAAGTCGATTGTATCTGTTGCTGTTACCATTGTACCCATAAGGAATGCCTTTTTAACAACCTCGGCAACGGTAGCCTTAAGTCTGAGAGCAAGCTCCGAAACTACGATTTCATCAGGAATCTGAACTGTAATCGGTTTCTGCTTACGCTCAAGAGCAATACGGTTCAGACGCTCCTGTTCTGTTTCACGCTTCTGTCGTCTGCCTTTTTGACGCTGGGTACGGTTTGTGAATTTCTGCTTTTTAACAATGTTGTCTGTGCTTCTGCCCTTTGAGCTGTCGCTTGCAAGGTCATCATACTTCTGGTTGTAACGCTCAACATCAACATTTGTTGCACGGGTGTCAATTACTCTGCGCTTGCGGGGAGCAGACTCCTCAACGCTCTTTTCCTGAGTAACTTCAACCTTTTCCTGTTTTGATGCAGGCTTTGCATCCTTGTTGTTAGGTTTTTTGTCGTTTTTATCGGTCTTTTTCTTCTGATTGTCAGCCTTTGCATTCTGCTTTGCGGGCTTTTCTTCCTGCTGTGGCTTGCTTTCGTTGTCAAGCTTGTTGTTGCGTGCCGCAAAGTATTCGTCAAAGTTTTCAACCTTGTTCTTCTTTGTGATTACATCAAAAATCACATCGAGTTCGCTTTCCTCGAGTGTTGTCATTGTTTTCTTTGTAACACCGCAATGTTTTTCGAGAATCTCAATAATTTCCTTGTTTGAAACTCCGAGATCTGCTGCTGCGTCCTTTACCTTATATTTTATCATACAATTCTCCTCCCGATTCGTTTTCAATAAGCTGTTCAAGCTTATCTGCAAAGCCTTTGTCTTCGGTTGTCATAACTCCGCAGATTTTTCCGAGAGCAAATCCGATTTCCTCTTTGCTTCGGTTCATTGTCAATGTTTTCACATTGCATTCATCAGCGGCTGTCTGCACGCTTTTCTTACTGCTCTTTGAAAAATCATTTGCAAAAATAACAAGCTTTGCCTTGCTTTTTCGTATTGAGTCAATCGTCGTGTCGGCACCTGTAATCAGCTTGCCTGCCCTCTTGCAAATGCCAAGCAGCGACAAAATTCTGTCGTTCATAAAAAATCCTTTCGCCTACTCGCTGTCTGCTGCGGCAAGTTCACTTTGCATCTGCTCATATACTTCATCAGGGATTTTACAGCTTAACGAGCGTTCAAAGCGGCGTGCCTTGCGAGCCTTTTCAAAGCAGGCAAGATTTCTGCACACATATGCGCCTCTGCCTGCCTTGCGACCTGTGAGGTCAAGCGAAATTTCGCCTTTTGCAATGATTTCACCGTTTTCATCTTTGGTGTCGGGTGCTTTGACAACACGGATAAGCTCACGCTTTTCTTTCATCTCTCCGCAACCCGTACATTTACGCAACGGCATTTTTCTTTGCTTCATAAAATCCCTCTCTGTTTAATCTGATTATTCCTCTGTTTCATCCGAAACAACTGTTTCGCCTTCTGTGCTTTCGTCAAGGTCGAGAACATCTTCGGACTTTTCTTCTGTCTTTGGTTCATCGTCCTCATCTTCGCCGTAGAAACCGCTTTCGGGACGGATGTCAATTCTCCAGCCTGTAAGTCTTGCGGCAAGACGGGCATTCTGTCCTTTGTTGCCGATAGCAAGTGAAAGCTGACCGTCGGGAACGGTTGCACGGCAGCTCTTTGTTTCTTCATCTGTAATTTCAACCTTGCAAACGCTTGCAGGAGAGAGAGCCGCCGAAATGTACTTTTCGGGATCATCGCTGTAAAGCACGATGTCGATTTTTTCACCGCCGAGTTCTTCAACAATCTTGTTTACACGAGCGCCCTTGTTACCGATACATGAACCGATTGCGTCAACATCGGGATTTGAGCTGTAAACAGCCATTTTTGTACGACTGCCTGCCTCACGGGAGATTGACTTTATTTCAACAACGCCGTCATAGATTTCGGGAACTTCCTGTTCAAACAAACGCTTTACAAGACCGGGGTGTGTTCTTGAAATGATTGCGTGAGGGCCTCTTTCGTTGTCTTTGACATCTGCAATATAAACCTTAATGTGGTCGCCTTCTTTAAGGTCGTCATGACCGAGCTGTTCGCTCTTTGGCAGAGTAGCTTCACTCTTGCCAATTTTGATTGTTGCAACTCCCGACTTAGGATCAATTCTTTCAACGGTTGCAGTAACAATTTCACCGAGCTTGCTCTGAAACTCGATAAGAGTCTGACCTTTTTCGCCCTGACGAATGCCCTGACGGATAACATTTCTTGCAGAAGAAACAGATGTCCAACCGAGGTGCTTGGGATCAATCGGAACTTCAATCTCATCGCCGACAATAAATTTCTTTCTCTTGTTAATCTGCTGAGCCTCCTCAACAGTAACCTCAAAGTTAGGATCAAAAACCTCGTCAACTACTGTTTTTACAAGCTTTGCGTCAAAGCTGTTCTTTTCCGGATCAACCTTGAATACAACATTTTCATTACCGCCGTAGTAGTTCTTGCAGGCAACGGAAATTGCCTTTTCAATGTTTTGAAGCATATAGTCCATAGGAATGCCCTTTTCCTTTTCAAATGTTCTCAATGCCTCAAATAAATCTTTGTTAGTCATTTTCCAAATCATCCTTTTCTTATTTTTCGGTTATATACAAATTGTTATGCTGTTATGTGTATCCGTAGTGTTCAAACTGCAATTTTTAATCAAAATCGTCAAGCTTAATCCATGCGGCGTCCTTTTTGCTGATTGTGATTTCATTCTCACCGCTGTGATCCTCAATTGTGACCTTACCGTCGGAATAATCCTTTAAAACCCCTTTAAATTCTCTGCCTATGCCGTCAATGGGGCGGAGCATCTTAACCATAATATCCGCGCCGATGAACTGCATAAAATGTTCGTCACGGATAAGCTCACGCTCAATTCCGGGGGAGCAGACCTCAAGACAGTACGCCTCCTCAATCGGATCAAGCTCATCAAGAGGGCCGTTGATTGCACGGGAAACATTTTCGCAATCGTTAATGTCAATGCCTTCGGGCTTGTCAATGTAAACACGCAGGAAACGGTCTGCACCTTCCTTGACATAACGCACATCCCAAAGTGAAAGTCCGAAACCTTCAACAATCGGCTGACAAAGCTCCCATACTTTTGATACGGTTACACCGCCTTTGCTTTTTGCCATAAATTCACTGCCTTCCTGTCTGCAAAAATACTCTGTGCGAAATATTGCAGACAGATAAACCGCACCGAGGAACAAAGTGAAAACTAATAAATAAGGAGCGGGTTTGTTGCCCACTCCTTTAGCTTTCATTATTTACAAGAAAATTATAGCACCAAAACGGCTTATAATCAAGTGTTTTTCAAATCTTTTCGTATTTTTTACAAAAAAGTTTAAAAAAACATTTGAAATCACCGTGCAAATGTGTTATTATACTTCGTGGACACTTTACATCACGATGTTTTTGTGATATAATCACCGTGGTTTTGCGACCGTGTAAAAAAAGTAAAATTAATTTTGGCTTTGTTATTGTTGGATTTTTACTGTTTTTTATATCAATGATTTGGCTGTTAATGTCCGAAATTTTGCGAGATTAACATTATAAAGGTTGCAACCTTACAATTAAATATGCTGATATAGCTCAGTAGGCAGAGTGCGTCCTTGGTAAGGACGAGGTCACGGGTTCGAATCCCGTTATCAGCTCCATAAAAGGGTATTGGTTAAAAAGACTGATACCTTTTTATTGTTGTTTCAGATTAAGATAAGGGATTCGAAAGCCCGTTTAGAAAACGCTTTAGTAAAGCGTTTTTATGGCGTAGCGTTGATGAGCGTTCAGGATTTGCACCGCAAGCAACAAGCGAGGTATGTACTCTCGCAATGCACAGAATAGTTATCAGCTCCATAAAAAGGTATTGGTTAAAAAGACCGATACCTTTTTATTGTTGTTTAGAAAACAATACCGTTGCCAAATCCAAACTGATTAATATTATTCTTGTACAATCTATCTTGCATATACTGCAATTGCGTTGCGGTCATACTGATTATCGCTTTCCCCTTTCCTTATCCTGTGACTATATTATACTACAATGTTTAAGCGTATAATTTGTACATATTGGTACTTGTTAAGTGTAAAGAGGTATGCTATAATAATATTTGTAAAGGAACGGTGGCGGCTGTTTCGACTCCCTTGCGAAAGGGGGTGTATTCCAATGGCAGAGATTACATACTTGTTTGTTCTCGCAATTGTTTTCGTGGCTTTTAGTGAAGTCATTAAGAATATAAAGAAATAACCGCCCTGTAGTCGCAATACAGAGCGGTTTTTAATAAAAAAATACGCAAATGCGAAACAGCTAAAGCCGTTCCTTTTCACCTATATTATACAACAACAATAATTTGATGTCAATAGATTTTAGGCGGTGAAGAAATGGCAGAAAATAAGAACAGTAGGGCAAGAATTGAGGCAAACAACCGATATAACGCTAAAGCATATGACCGTATCAATGTTGCTGTGCCGAAAGGTCGAAAGGATATTATCAAAGCCCACGCAGAAAAGAACGGCGAAAGCGTGAACGGCTTTGTTAATCGTGCTATTAATGAAACAATGCAGCGTGACGGTGAGTAATTCCACAAGGCAAGCTCTGAAATATGGGCTTGTCTTGTTTTGTTTTAGTTGACAGGTTTCTTAACGGATTTAATTTTTCAAAACAGCCAAATGAAAGTATTTTTGAAATTATGTAAAATATACTTGACAATAAGTAACTTTTAATGTACTATAATGGTACAGAAAGCTTTTTGTACGCATTGTGGATTTTTTAAGTATTCACATCTAAACACATAAAATTTTTTAATATTATTTGCGGATTATCGGTTGGACGAATAAATCTGCAAATTGGCTGATTTATTTGGGAGATGTTATTATGGGAGAAAAATACTATTGGGTGCTTGGTTTTTGTTGCGGTTTTATTGCCGTAGTTATCGTAACGCTCATTATCGCAAACATTAAAAGGAAAAAGAACACTTACACAGAATACGATGAACGACAGGTTCTTGCACGGGGCAAGGCTTATAAATCGGCATTTTTTGTGCTTATCGGGTACATAATTGTCTGCGCTTTAGTTAATGTTTTGGAGATTAATTGGGCTGAACTCAGCGTTCAAATGTTTATAGGACTGTTTCTTTCAACTGCCGTATTCGTTGGAATAAGCATTTTCAATGACGCATATTTTACATCAAATAAAGGCAGAAAGAGTCTTTTAGGCGTTTTGGCATTTATTGCGGGAGCAGAATATTTGGGAATTGCTTTCGGCAAAAAAACCTTTGTTACAAACGGAATAGCAAATCTTGACATTATTCCTATCATTGTAATGATTTGGGCAATAAGTATTTTTGTGATGGTTGTCATCAAAACAATAATTGACAAAAAGGCAGTTGAAGAATGAAGAATTTAAGATTAAAAAGCGCCCGTGCCGCAAAGGATTTGTCACAGCAACAGCTTGCGGAACTTGTAAAGGTGTCAAGACAGACAATAAGCGCAATTGAAAAGGGCGACTACAATCCCACAATTAACCTTTGCATAGCAATATGTAAAGCGCTTGACAAAACCCTTGACGAATTGTTTTGGGAAGAATAAGCAAACTTTAACGGCAATCGGTGATTTGTTTCACGGTTGCCGTTTTTATTTTTACCGTTTCAAAATCAAACGGAAAATTGCTACGGGAAATATTACAATGTGGGGGAATTGTAAAAATTAACGAAAAATGCTTGAAAAATGTCGGGTTAAGCCGTATAATATAGGTGTTTGAGGATTTCGGACTCATACAATTTATTGAAAGGAGAAGTACACATGATTTATTCAAAAGAAGTTGAAAATATGTGCACTGTAGCAAAGGGACCTAAGCACGGTCCTGCACCTATTCCCGAAGAGGGCAAATGGGTAAAATCTTATGACATTAAAGACATTTCAGGTCTTTCACACGGCATTGGCTGGTGTGCTCCTCAGCAGGGTGCCTGCAAGCTTACACTTAATGTTAAAGACGGTATCGTTGAAGAGGCTCTTGTTGAAACAATCGGTTGTTCGGGTATGACTCACTCTGCAGCTATGGCAGCAGAAATTCTTCCTAACAAAACACTCCTTGAGTGCCTTAACACAGACCTCGTTTGTGACGCTATCAACACAGCTATGAAGAACATCTTTGAGCAGCTCGTTTACGGCAGAAGCCAGACAGCTTTCTCAGAGGGCGGTCTTCCGATCGGCGCAGGTATGGAGGATCTCGGTAAGGGTCTTCGCAGCCAGGTTGGTACAATGTACAGCACAAACGCTAAGGGCGTTCGTTACATGGAAATGGCTGAAGGCTATGTTCTCAAGACAGCACTTGACGAGAACGATGAAGTTATCGGCTATCAGTTCGTAAAGCTCGGCAAAATGCTCGAGGACATTCGTCACGGCGTTGAGCCAAACGAAGCATACAAGAACAACATCGGTCAGTACGGTCGTTTTGACGGCGCAGCTAAGTACATTGACCCTCGTGAAGAATAATTCGGTAAGGAGGACACCATAATGGCAGTAACATTTGAAGGTATGGAAAGAAGAATGCCTAAAATTGAGAAGTGCCTTGCCGAATACGGTATTGCAAATCTTGAAGAGGCAAGAAAAATTTGTAACGATCTCGGTTTTGACCCCTACGACATCGTAAAGGGCGTTCAGCCGATCGCATTTGAAAACGCAGGCTGGGCTTACACACTCGGTTGTGCAGTTGCAGTTAAGAAGGGCGCAAAGACTGCTTCAGAGGCAGCAGAAGCTATCGGTATCGGTCTTGAGGCTTTCTGTATTCCCGGCTCAGTAGCTGAGCAGAGAAATGTTGGCCGTGGTCACGGTAACCTCGGCGCAATGCTCCTCAGAGATGAAACAAAGTGCTTTGCATTCCTCGCAGGTCACGAAAGCTTTGCAGCAGCAGAGGGTGCTATCGGTATCGCTCGTAACGCTAACAAAGCAAGAAAAGAGCCGCTCCGTGTTATCCTTAACGGTCTTGGCAAGGACGCTGCTTACATTATTTCAAGAATCAACGGCTTTACATATGTAAAGACTCAGTTTGACTATTTCACATCAGAGCTTAAAATCGTTGAAGAGAGAGCTTTCTCAGACGGTGAAAGAGCTGCAGTTCGCTGCTACGGCGCTGACGATGTTCGTGAAGGTGTTGCAATCATGCAGCATGAAAATGTAGGTGTATCTATCACAGGTAACTCTACTAACCCGACTCGTTTCCAGCACCTCGTTGCAGGTACATACAAGAAGTGGGCAAATGAGAACGGCGTTAAGTATTTCTCGGTTGCATCAGGCGGCGGTACAGGCCGTACACTTCACCCTGATAACATGGGTGCAGGTCCTGCATCATACGGTCTTACAGACTCAATGGGCAGAATGCACGGTGACGCTCAGTTCGCAGGTTCATCTTCTGTTCCTGCTCATGTTGAAATGATGGGCCTTATCGGTATGGGTAACAACCCGATGGTTGGTGCTACAGTTGCTTGCGCAGTTGCAGTTTATGAAGCTGTTAACAAGTAATTACCAATCTTTTCAATAAATTAAAAAGGGGTCGGCTCTTTGAGTCGATCCCTGATTTTTTTGTGCAACGAAAATCCCCGATTGTATCGGCATTTTAACAAGTTGGAATTGCAAATACAAAAAATATTAAGCTGAATGATTCCGCCGCTCTAATCGGTACGGCGGAAATTTTTATGCATTTTTGCTTTAACGAGTTTATGTTTACGGATATTCTTTACAGTGTATATGTTACTTATTTGCAGATTCTTTTTTAAACCAAAAGAATCGACTGACTACAGTAACAGCTTACTCTTTCAGCTTGTTAAGCTTTTCAATATGCTTCATGCGCTTGTAGCGGTAGAGAATGTTTTCTGCCCATTCACGGTCAATTTTAAGAAAGCCCTTTAACTTTTTGTCCTTATATGCAAGCGAATCGACAATTTTCTTCGATTTAACATAAATTTCAAGTCTTGCTGTCTGAACATACGGCGTATGCTTTTCACCTGTAAAATATGTAAATCCCATTGTGTTGCGTTCACGATCGTACATTGAAAGGTATCCGTCATGAATTTCCGCACCGTTAAGCTTTTTTGAAACCGTTTGGCTGATTGCAAGCTTTGTAAGCTCAACCGACATATCGTCAAGTCCCGACTCAAAGATAAAAATTTTCTCCTTGAACGAATTGAAGGTTGGAACAATTCGTTTGCTTATGTTGCGGAGATTGCTGTATTTTTCTTCAAGCTCATTGTCGCAGAGCTGAAAATGATCAATTTTGGGAATGAAATACACCATAAAACGATTCTTCATATCATTGTAGAGAATCGGATATGTGAGCCTTGCGGAGTATCCGCATGACGGACATTTCCACGCAAAAAGCTCACCGTCAAGCGCTCTTCTGCGCACACCCTTTGTTACGGACGGGTTGATGCTGGTGTAAACATCAGCCTTGCTCATTTCACCGCACATTGGGCAGACGATTGCCTTGGTAATTTTCTTTTCAGGCATCCAAACCACCTCTTTAACACTCTATGAAACTAATTATAGCAATTGACCGTGATTTTAACAAGTAAATTTTAAAAAAATGTTGATTTTATCAAAAAAATCTGTCATAATAATAGAAATAAGTTTAATATTATTCGCCACGGCAGAATGTGTCAGAGTGTTTGTGCCAAAGCGGTTTTAAAGGAGAAATTTACTATGACGATACTTGACAGTGTAAAAGGAACAGTAAATACAGCCGTTGATACAATTTCATCGGTAGCTCAGACAATAGTAGAAAAGAACAGAACAAACGCAAAGCTCAACAGATTAAGACTTGTTATGAAAAGCGAAAGCGAGCTTATGAACAGAGCATATATTGCTCTCGGAAAGGTTATGTACGACAGCAGAAAGAAAGGCACTGAAATTAATGACGCCGAGTGCGAAAAGCTTTTGAAGGTTATTGATACTTCAAAGGCCAAAATTGCAAAAGCAAGAGAGTGTTACAGAAAGATTGTCAACAGCTCAAACGATATTTTCTACGGCAATCCCGAGGTTGCTCCAGAGGTTAAAGAGGATGATATTGTTGATATTACAGTAGCTTGCTCAAATGAGGGCGACTACAAGTCATCTCCTTTTAAAGAGGAAAAGCCTGTTGAAAAACAGCCCGAGGCTGTTACCGAAGAAAAGGCAGAACCCGAGCATCTTACAAACATCTGCGACCTCAAGGCAGAGCTTGAGGCAAAGCGTGAAGAAGGATTCTCCGAGTCCGCAGATTCAGACGAGGCAGATGACGGTGAAGCTCCTCACGGTGAACTTTTCTGATAATTTAAATACTTAAAGCTAAAGACCTGCCGATTTCGGCAGGTTTTTCTGCATTTTTAAGATATATTAAAGTCGGAACAATGCTCCGCTTTGCTTTTGAGGGCAAATTATATGCAGTAGATTATACATTATGCCCTTTATGTGTATTGAATTTTTGTGATAAAAATGGTAAAATTCATCAAAGATGAAAATATTCCGAATTAGAATTATTTTCTGGGCAAAAAATACTATAATTAATTAGATATGCACAATGAGATTACTATGTATTGATTTCGGAGGCACAAGTTGAAATTAGGATTGGATATTGGCTCAACAACAATAAAATGTGTTGTGCTTGACGACGAAAACAAATTAATATACAGCACATATGAAAGGCATTATTCCCGAATTACGGAAAAGATTGCAGAAATTCTTGCACTTGTACGGACAAGGATTGACGGCGTTGAAAATGCCTCGGTGGCTCTTTCGGGTTCTGCCGGAATGGGTGTTGCCGAGTCTGTCGGCGTTGATTTTATTCAGGAGGTTTACGCAACAAGAGTTGCCGCCAATACTTTTATTCCGGGTACAGACGTTATAATTGAACTCGGCGGTGAGGATGCAAAGATATTGTTCCTCACAAACGGACTTGAGGTAAGAATGAACGGTACCTGCGCCGGCGGCACGGGTGCGTTTATTGACCAGATGGCAACACTTCTGAATGTTAAGCTTGAGGATATGGACGAGCTTGCAAAACAGCACGAAAAGACATACACAATCGCATCAAGATGCGGTGTGTTTGCAAAGACCGATATTCAGCCGCTCCTTAATCAGGGTGCGAGGAAGAGCGACATCGCAGAGAGTATTTTCAATGCGGTTGTAAGCCAGACTGTTGCAGGTCTTGCACAGGGCAGAGAAATTGAAGGTCAGATTGTATATCTCGGCGGACCTCTTACATTTATGAGCGAACTGCGAAACTGCTTTGACCGCACGCTCGGAACAAAGGGCATCTGCCCCGAAAATTCACTTTATTATGTTGCCTGCGGTGCGGCTTTGTGTGCCGAAAAGACTATTGATTTTGACGAGGTTATCGAAAAGGTAAAGAACTACCGTGGCAGCGGTAACTTTGCGTTCAATCAGCCCCTCTTTAAAAACGAAGAGGAGTACAGAAAATTCTGCGACCGTCATGCAAAGGCTGATGTTAAGCAGAAGGAGCTAAAGGGCTACACAGGCAAGGCTTATATAGGAATGGACGCAGGTTCAACAACCGTAAAGGGTGTTGTCCTCAATGATGACGGCGAGCTGCTCTATTCAAAATATCTGCCATCAAAGGGAAACCCCGTTGAGATTATGAAGCAATTCCTTGACGAGGTTTACGAAATAAATCCCGAAATAAATGTTGTTTCTTCTGCCGTAACAGGTTACGGTGAGGACATTGTAAAGAACGCATTTGCGGTTGATTACGGCATTGTTGAAACAATCGCCCACTTTACCGCCGCAAAATACTTTATGCCCGATGTTGAATTTATCATCGATATCGGCGGACAGGATATCAAATGCTTTAAGATACATAACGGTGCAATTGACAACATCTTCCTTAACGAGGCTTGTTCATCGGGTTGCGGAAGCTTTTTGCAGACTTTTGCAAACGCTCTCGGATATGAGATTGCCGACTTTGCAAAGCTCGGACTTTTTGCAAAGCGTCCCGTTGACCTCGGCTCACGCTGTACCGTATTTATGAATTCAAGTGTTAAGCAGGCTCAGAAAGACGGCGCAACAATTGAAGATATCTCGGCAGGTCTTTCACTCAGCGTTGTAAAGAACGCCCTTTACAAGGTTATTCGTGCGTCAAGCCCCGACGAACTCGGCAAGCGTGTTGTAGTTCAGGGAGGTACTTTCCTAAACGACGCTGTTTTGCGTGCATTTGAACAGGAAATGGGCGTTGAAGTTGTCCGTCCTAACATTGCAGGACTTATGGGTGCTTATGGTGCGGCTCTTTACGCAAAGAAAAAGTCAAAGGGCGTTGGCAAGAGTACAATTACCGACAAAAAGGGACTTGATGAATTCGTTCACGAAATCAAGGTTGCAAACTGCGGTATGTGCAACAACAACTGCCGTCTTACAATAAATTCATTCGGCAAGGGCAGAAAGTTTATTGCGGGAAACCGTTGTGAAAGACCGATCACAAAGAAAGCTCCTGCAAACGATATGAATATGTATGCCTATAAGCTGAATCTCATTGATTCCTACAAGCCTGTTGAAGGCATAAGAGGTAAGCTTGGAATCCCTATGGCGCTCAATATGTATGAGCTTTATCCGTTCTGGTACAGATTTTTTACAGAACTTAAATTTGAGGTGTTCCACTCACCGTATTCAACAAGAAAGCTTTATCAGAGAGGTCAGCAGACAATTCCGAGCGATACCGTTTGCTTCCCTGCAAAGCTTGTTCACGGTCACATTCAGACTCTTATTGATATGGGTGCAGAAACAATTTTCTACCCCTGTCTTTCCTATAATTTTGACGAGCATCTCGGAGATAACCATTACAACTGTCCTGTTGTTGCTTATTATCCCGAGGTTATCAAAAATAATATGAAGGATATACGCAAGGTTCACTTCATAAAGGAATACTTTGGTATTCACCGCCCGAACGATTTTCCGAAGAAAGCCTATGAAAGACTTTCGTTCCACTTCCCCGACCTCACTCTTAACGAGGTAAGAAATGCGGCTAAGCTTGCATATCAGGAACAGGAAAATTACAGAAAAAAGGTTATCGACAAGGGCAGCGAGATTATTGCCAAGGCTGAAAAAGAGGGCAAAAAGATTTTTGTTCTTGCAGGCAGACCATATCATATTGATCCCGAAATTAACCACGGAATCGACAGACTTATCTCAGGCTTTGATGTTGCAATCGTCAGCGAAGATGTTATTTCTCCGAGAGTTGAACATTTCCGGACTCATGTTCTTAACCAGTGGACATACCACGCAAGACTTTATGCGGCGGCAAAATATGTTACAACAAGAAAGGACATGGAGCTTGTTCAGCTTGTATCCTTCGGCTGCGGTGTTGATGCGATTACAACCGATGAGGTAAGAGAAATTCTTGAAAGCAAAAATAAGATTTACACTCAGATTAAGATAGATGAAATTACAAACCTCGGAGCAGTTAAAATCCGAATCCGCAGTTTGCTTGCTGCGCTTGAAAACGATTGATGAAAGGAAATTCTGTTATGGCAGAGTTGAAGTATGACAAAAAAACAGGTCGTTTGCTGTTTACAAAGCAGATGAAAAAGGAATACACAATTCTTATGCCCAATATGGCGCCTATTCATTTTAAAATACTTGAAAAGGTGTTCAACTACTACGGCTATAAGTCTGATTTGCTCGACACAACGGGTCCGGAGATTGCGCAGACAGGTCTTAAATATGTTCACAACGATACCTGTTATCCGGCTTTGCTGGTTATAGGTCAGTTCATCAATGCTCTGCAAAGCGGAAAGTATGATGTTCACAAGGTTGCCCTGATGATTACTCAGACAGGCGGCGGATGTCGTGCGTCAAACTACATTTTCCTTTTGAGAAAGGCTCTCAAAAAGGCAGGCTTTGAGTTCGTTCCCGTAATTTCACTTTCGTTCGGTATGGAGCACAACAGCGGCTTTTCGCTCACACTTCCGCTTATCCGCAGATTTGTCGGCGGTCTTGTGTACGGCGACCAGTTAATGCTGCTTTCAAACCAGACAAAGCCTTATGAAGTGAACAAGGGCGAAAGTATGGCGCTTGTTGATGAGTGGACGGATAAGATTTCCGATATGCTCATACAGGGCAAGGGCTACACTCTTGAAGAAATTGACGAAACTCTTGACCGAATTACAAAGTCATTTACAAAAATAGAGCTTAACAAAGTGCCGAAGGTTAAAGTCGGTATTGTCGGCGAAATCTATGTAAAATACTCCAAAATGGCTAACAACGGTCTTGAGGACTTTCTTGCAGATCAGGATTGCGAGGTTTGCGTACCTGGTCTTATGGGTTTTGCATCATTTAAGGTTGATAACCGTATTGAGGACTACAAGATGTTCGGAGGAAGCAGAGTTAAATACAAATTCTGTTCGATGCTTCTTAACTACCTCACAAAGCTTGAGGGACTTATGGTTGATGCCGCTGAAAAGTACGGCTTTGTTCCGCCTCACAGATATGCTCACACAAAGGAGCTTGTAAACGGTGTTATCGGATACGGCAGTAAGATGGGCGAGGGTTGGTTGCTGACAGCCGAGATGATTGAGCTTGCTGATACAGGTTATGAGAATATCGTATGCACACAGCCTTTCGGTTGTCTGCCAAATCATATCAACGGTAAGGGCGCAATCAGAAAGATTAAAGAAATCAGACCGAATGCCAATATCGTTACCATCGACTATGATCCGGGTGCGCCGAAGGTAAATCAGGAGAACCGTATCAAGCTGATGCTTGCTGTCGGCAAAGAGGAACTCAAGAAAAAGCTTGAGGCTGAAAAAAATGGCGAAAAAGCCGAATCGTCAGAGAAGTCAGAGAAAAAGTAATTTAATATCAATGCTTATGAGTCATCGCAGATGGCGGTGGCTTTTTTATTTTGCGGTAATATCAGGCAGAAAAAGCTAATACAATTTTACAGGGGTTTATCTCGTTTTTAAGGAAAAAATAAGTGTAAAAATCGGGGGATATTATGAAAAAACGACTTAAAGGATTTTTTCAAAGGCTTGCACGGTGGCTGAATGTGCGTGAAATGCGACAGCACAAGGTTAAGGCAGGCGTTTACATCATTATAAGGCTCATACTTGTGTCACTTTTGACTGCCGGCATTTTAAACGGAAAATGGGAGAATGTCATGACCTGCGTGTTAACGCTCGGACTGTTGATGCTTCCGTTGTTCATCGACCGAAAGCTGTCGGTAGCGTTGCCGAGTGTGCTTGAAACGATTGTTGTGCTGTTCGTGTTTGCGGCAAATGTTATGGGTGAGCTCGGTGCGTTCTACGAAAAGATTCCGATATGGGATTCATTGCTCCATACTGTGAACGGCTTTATCTGTGCAGGCGTTGGTTTTGGACTGACCGATATTTTGAACAGAAGCGAACGGGTGAAATTGAGCCTCTCGCCCATGTTCGTGTGCCTGTTTTCGTTCTGCTTTTCAATGACAGTCGGTGTTGTGTGGGAGTTTTTTGAGTTTGGTGCGGATATGCTTTTTGAAAAGGATATGCAAAAGGACACCGTAATCACGGCAATACATTCGGGTTTGATTTCGGGCAAGCCGAATGTGATAATGCACATCAGAGATATAACATCAACCGTTGTGAACGGTGAAAATCTCGGTATTAACGGTTACCTTGACATCGGTCTGATCGATACAATGAAAGATTTGCTTGTTAATTTTGTAGGAGCGGTAGTTTTTGACACCATAGGTTGGTTTTACCTGAAAGGAAGAAGTGCAGGATTTTTGCGGAATTTTATCCCCGTTAAAAAATAATGACGCAATGTTTATGTAAAATCAAATTATATAAATGAGTTGCATATGATATTTGAACGCTATGCGTTCAATCGTGTGCATCGCACACGAACGGGCGAACACGGTTCACCCCTGCAATTTTTTACTTTTAATTTTCAATTAGCAAGAGGGCAGTCACATTGCCGTGACTGCCCTCTTGCTTTTGGTGATATTCTTATATTAAAATTACTTATCTTCCTGAAGTGTGATTTCAACCTCACCATCGCCCGATGATGAGCTGTAATATTTAACCTTGATTTTGTCCCCCGGTTTGTGGGTTTCAAGAATCGCATAAACATCTGCAAAGCTTGTAATTGTTTCGCCGTCAACCTCTGTGATGATATCGCCTTCTTTAAGGCTTGTGCCGTCACACGGGCCGCCCGATACGATACTCTGAACATAAATGCCCTGCGGAATGTTGTAATTTGATGCCTGATCGGAGGTTACTGCAATGCCCGAAATGCCGATTTTTACTCTGCCTTCAACATAGCCGTTCTTTACAAGTGTGTCAACAATGCTTTTTACTGTCTGTGACGGAATTGCAAAGCCCATACCTTCGTAAGTTTCGGAAACAATCTTTGAAGTTGTAATTCCGACAACCTGACCATAGTAGTTTACAAGCGGACCGCCCGAGTTGCCGGGATTGATTGCGGCATCGGTCTGAATGTACTTTGTAAGGCTTGATGTTGAAAGTTTTCTGTCAAGCGCCGAAATAACGCCCTTGGTTGTTGTGTTCTGATAGTCAAGACCGCCGGGGTTGCCGACTACGATAATATCCTGACCAACCTCAAGCTGTGACGAATCACCGAATGTTGCAGGAGTAAGTCCCTTTGCATCGTCCATTTTGAGAACTGCAATATCGGTTCTTGAATCGTAACCTACAACACCTGCCTTGTATACCTTGCCGTCAGATGTTACCACTCTGATCGCATAGGCTGTTTTGCTGTTACCGATTACATGAGCGTTTGTGATAACATAGCCGTCCTGTGAGAAGATAATTCCGCTTCCCTGTGAAGATGCGGTTGTTGTGTCAGCCTGATCGGGTACATCGTCCGAGTAACAGAGAATGCCGACTACCGAGTCGGAAACCTTTTCTGACGCTTTTGCGGCTGTGTAGCTGTTGTTTGTTTTTGCGTCTTTTGGATTGCTTTCAAGCTTCATACCCGAGTAATCCTTGTTCACCTTGTCACTGTAGTCCGACTCATCGTGAGTTTTACCCTGTGATGAGGTGTTAGGAAGGGTTTCAAACGGTGTTGTGCTGTCTTTATTCGGAAGTCTGAACGAATTGCCCGAATCACTTCGGTCGCTGTTCAAATCTTCTTTTATGTCAACCGAAAATCCGTACACCATCATGCCGATAAAACCGATTGTAAGAAGTGAACAGAGAACGATAATCAACGCAATTATTCCGCCCTTTGTTTTCTTTTGGGGGTACTGTGCGAACATCTGCGGATTGTATTGCTGATTGTATGTACCGTTGTTGCCGTAGGGAGGCTGTCCGTACATATTCTGCTGATACGGCGGTACATTCTGATTGTATCCTGTATTGTTCTGATACTGTCCGTACTGCTGATTGTTCTGATTATACTGCGGATTCTGTCCGCTGTAGGGATACTGACCGTAACCGTACTGCCACGGCTGAGCGTAGGTGTTCGGATTCGGATTTTGATTCTGCTGATACGGCGGAACATTTTCAGTCGGATTTGCATTGTTTGCCGTATTTTGATTGTTGTTGCCGAAAATATAATCACCGTAAGGTGTGTTGCCGTTCTGCGGCTGAACATTCTGAGCCTGTTCTTCCTGTGTTTCGGGTTCGGAAACGGGAATTGTCTGTTCCGTGTTCATATTATTGTTTTGTACGGGCTTTTCGGTGAACGGCTTTTGCGGTTCAAACCCACCCATATTGTTGTTGTCAAAATTGTCCATAAAAGTTACTCCTACATTTATTTGTTACCGTGGGGTACAAACTGCGTTTGTCTTTAAGTAATGAAACAAAATTTTTTGCAATAAAATATCTGTCATTACTTGCGGTCGCAAGACTACCCCTACGGGATAGTTTACAAAAAATATTATCATACAACGCTTGACCAAAATCAAGTATTGTAATTTACATTTATATTATACCTTTTCACAAAATCAAAATCAACCTTGTTGTGTTACGGAAGTGTGAGTGTATTTTGAAAGTTTAGTGATAATTGACTAAAACAGGACAAAATGAAGAATTTTTCGACTAATTGTTAAAATTTTCACTAAATCTTCTTTTTAGGTCTTTATATTTTCAAAAATATATTGTATAATAAACTTAAATCGGCAGGTGGGGACGCTTGTCTGCTGAAATTTTTTAAAAAAGGAAGATTAAAATGCCATTAGTAAACGCTAAAGAAATGCTTACAAAAGCAAAGGCAGGCCACTATGCAGTAGGTCAGTTCAACATCAACAACCTTGAATGGACAAAATCAATTCTTTTAACAGCACAGGAACTCAACTCACCTGTTATCCTCGGTGTATCTGAGGGTGCCGGTAAATATATGTGCGGCTACAAAACAGTCGTTGGTATGGTAAACGGTATGCTCGAGGAACTCAACATCACAGTTCCTGTTGCTCTCCACCTTGACCACGGTTCATACGAAGGCGCTAAGAAGTGCATCGAAGCCGGTTTCAGCTCAATCATGTTCGACGGTTCACACTATCCGATCGAAGAAAACATTGAAAAAACAAAGGAACTCGTTGCAACTTGTAACAAGCTCGGTCTTTCACTTGAGGCTGAGGTTGGTGCAATCGGCGGCGAGGAAGACGGCGTAATCGGCATGGGCGAATGCGCAGATCCTAAGGAATGCAAAATGGTTGCAGACCTCGGTGTAACAATGCTCGCAGCAGGTATCGGTAACATTCACGGTAAGTATCCTGCAAACTGGAAGGGCCTCAGCTTTGAAACTCTTGACGCTATCCAGCAGCTTACAGGCGAGATGCCGCTCGTTCTCCACGGCGGTACAGGTATCCCTGCCGACATGATCAAGAAGGCTATCTCACTCGGCGTTTCAAAGATCAATGTTAACACAGAGTGCCAGCTCGCATTTGCAGCAGCTACAAGAAAGTACATTGAAGAGGGCAAGGATCTCGAAGGCAAGGGCTTCGATCCAAGAAAGCTCCTCGCTCCCGGCGCAGAGGCTATCAAGGCTACTGTTAAGGAAAAGATGGAACTCTTCGGTTCGGTTAACAAGGCTTAATTGTAAGCACGCAAACTTAATCTTTACAAAAATTTCAGGGACAGCAAAACGCTGTCCCTGTTTTTATGTTCTGTTTGGTTAACTCAGTTGTATTATAAGACGGTTGTAAAGCCAATTGTTACATCAAAACGGATTGTAATTGTTACTTTAAAACATAAATCGGGTTGACAAATGCGATAATCGGTACTATAATAATTGTCAACCGATAAAATAATTTGGTTGACAATCTGCAAAACAAAAGAAGCGGTTTTGCAAAGGAGAGGTAATTTTATGACAGAAGCAAAAACAAACAGTAAATCAAAAAGTAATGTATTAAGCCTTGTGTATATGGCGATGTTCGTCGCAATCATCACAGTGTGCGCACAGATTCAGATTCCGATGACAGTTCCGTTCACACTTCAAACTCTCGGCATCTTTATGGCTGCGGCTATGCTCGGTTGGAAAAGAGGACTCATCAGCGTTGCGGTTTATGTTCTCCTCGGTGCAATCGGTGTTCCCGTGTTTGCAGGATTCTCAGGCGGAATCGGCGTTCTCGGCGGTCCGACAGGCGGTTATATCATTGGTTTCCTCTTTACGGCACTTATTGTTGGACTTATGACTGATTTTCTCGGCAGAAAGCTTTGGGTGCTTGCGGTTTCAATGGTTGCAGGCCTTGCAGTATGCTACCTTTTCGGTACAATCTGGTTTATGATTGCAATGCATACAGACTTTGTTGCCGCACTTCTCACCTGCGTTGTTCCGTTCCTTCTTGCAGATGCTGCAAAGATTGTTGTTGCAACAGTTTTGGTGAATCGTCTTGACAAAATCATTAAGCTTTAAGTTCAGACCGCACCACAGCCTTTGTGTGCAGTTTTTTGAAGGCAAGGGTTACAGCGATGAATTTGTCTGCGGAATGGCAAAAATAGTGTCGGTTCTTGAAAATAACAACGCAAACCTTACGCTTACGGGCGGTTGTGACGAAATTTGTTCATCGTGTCCGAACCGTGACAACGGCAGCTGCGATGTTACGGGCAAGGCGTCATGCTATGACAAAAGATGTCTTGATTTACTCGGAATGAAAATCGGCGATACTGCCGATTGGAAAGAGCTTTCGAGAATTGCAAGAGAAAATATAATTTTAAAAGACAGGCTTTCGCAGGTGTGCGGTGACTGCAAATGGTCGCATATATGCCGTGATAAAGCCGATAAAATGAAAAGTCTTCATTAATCCTCATAGATATATTATGATAAAAGACCTCACGAATTTCGTGAGGTCTTTTGTTAATACTCGCACTTTTACAAGCGGCGAAACGCTCAACGATAAAAAACACTCGCCCTTTAAATAAGTGGCGAAACACTCAACAGATGGATTAACAAATCCTCTGTCAAAGTTATTATAAATTATTGAAGTTAATAAATCAAGGAGTTTAATAAAATTGTATAAAAAGCACAAACTCGTAGGGGCGTTCATTGGACGCCCGCCTTGATGAAACATTTTGTTTAGTCGCATATGTTTTGATGTGATAAATGTTGTGTATCGAATTTGCACGCATTGCGTGCAAACCGTGTGCAATGCACACGGACGGACGAACACGGTTCGTCCCTACAATATAACAATTGTTTTGCGGCATTTATAAAATTTAATCTGTTATGAAAATTCTGCCGTTACCTGCGGGCGTCCGATGAATGCCCTTACAGGTTGGTACAGACAATAACAATTTTACGCTCGGGCATTTTTAGTTTTCTATTGTACAAACTATCTTCACAAATTGACTGCCGAGGCACTCGGCTACAAAGTTACTTCACTTATAATTAGATAGTAACGCTCGGGTATCGTAAGTTTTTTATTGTACAAACTATCTTCACGAATGGGGTGCCGAGGCACTCGGCTATTGACTTTTGGAGGAAATTGGATTATTATTTAAACTGTATAACTTTAAGTATGCTTATTTTTAGGACAGATGATTTGTGAAGGAGTTGAAAAAAGTGCCGGATCTTTCGATAATTTTCGATATGGGTGTTGTTGCACTGCGTTTTCTTATGCCTGTTTATGCAATAATAATTGTGTACCAGTGCTTTGCCGCAATGCGCCGTCGCCGCCGTCCCGAAACTCCTTTGATTTCACTTTTGAACCCTGCAACGGGCGAGATACTCCCCGTGCTTTTTTGGGAAAATTCAATCGGCAGAAGTAAAAGCAGTGATGTAACCGTTGATGACCCGACGGTTTCAAGAAATCATTGCGTACTCCTTCGCCGTAAAGACGGTTGGTATGTAAGCGATACCGACTCAAAGAGCGGCACAATGCTCAACGGCAAAAGAACAAGAGGCAGAGCAAAGGTGCTTATTGACGATACAATAACAATAGGCGGTACAAGCCTTATAGTAAAAAGAGGCGAGGAGTTCCAACAGCCGTTGCAGTCGAGCTGGTTTTTCTCAAAGGTCAGCGATAAGCCTGCAATGAAATCGTGGAAGCTTATGCTTCTTATTACATTTTTTCACTTCTTTATGTGCGTTCAGGCAATGTTCTGGAATGACGGCACAAATACAATGGCTCCGCTCGTGCTGTTCGGCGCTCTTGCGGCTGTTGAATGGGGATTCTTCTTTATCTCCTATTTTGTAATCCGCAGAGTAAATTTCGAGCTTGAATCGCTTGCCCTGTTTTTGACGGGCATAGGCGTAATGATGCTTATCAGACAGTCGGAACGCTCGGCTTATGTTCAGCTTATTGCTGCCGCAATAGGTATGATTATCTTCTGCGTAATCATCAAGCTGATTGAAGATCCCGATAAGGTAAATAAACTCAGACTTCCGGCAATGATTTGTGCGGTCGGTCTTTTGGGCGTAACAATTGTATTCGGTAAGATTACAAACGGCGCCGCCAACTGGATTTATATCGGCTCGTTTTCATTTCAGCCGTCAGAGCTTGCAAAGATTATTTTCATCTTTATCGGCGCAAGTTCACTTGATGTGTTGATGACAAAGAAGAACCTGCTTGAGTACATTATCTTCTCGGCAGTATGCGTCGGACTTTTGGCTCTTATGGGTGACTTTGGTACTGCGCTCATCTTCTTTGTAACATTTTTGCTCACAGCGTTTATGCGCTCGGGCGATTTCAAGACGATTATTCTTGCTGTTGCCGCCGCAATTTTCGGCGTAACCTTTGTCCTCAAGTTTAAACCGTATGTTGCCGACCGTTTTTCGGGCTGGCGTCATGTGTGGGAACATACTCAGGACAATCTCGGTTATCAGCAGGCAAGAGTTCTCACATATATGGCAAGCGGCGGACTTTTCGGCGTAGGTATCGGCAATGGTTTTTTAAAGCAGGTTGCCGCATCCGAAAGTGACCTTGTTTTCGGACTTGTTTCGGAAGAAATGGGAGTTATCGTTGCGTTCACACTTGCCGTGGCAGTAGGTGCAATGTTTATTTATGCAAGGGCAATTACAACCCGAAGCAGAAGTACCTTTTATTCAATTTCAGCGTGCTGTGCGGCAGGACTTTTTGTCGTTCAGCTTTCTCTCAATGTTTTCGGTGCAACCGATGTTCTTCCGCTTACAGGCGTAACATTTCCGTTTGTGTCTGCCGGCGGTTCAAGTATTATGTCTTGTTGGGGACTTGTTGCATTCATCAAAGCCGCAGACGAGAGAACTTATTCGGTAAAAAGATAAGTTTAGTAAATTGAAAATGAAAAATTGAAAATGGGAAATTGTTGTCGAGAGGAAAAACAGCAAAATAAAATGCTCTATCTCCCGACCGTATTCATAGTGCTTTGCAAGCAAAGCCGCATTTTCTTTAATTTTTCGATTGTTCACTTGATACACAGGGTGGTGTAAGGTTTGAAAAAAATACTTCGCAGAAGTACACTTATATATATAGTTGCGCTTGCGTTTATCGGCGGACTCGGCTATCTTGCCTTTGAGCTTGTAACAGGGGCAGACGATTGGGTTGATCAGGCATATAATGCGCATATAGCAGGTGACGGCGGCCTTGCACAGGCAGGAGCAATTTATGACCGCAACGGCACGGCTCTTGCACAGACGGTTGACGGTAAAAGAGTTTATAACGAAAGCGAGAGCGTAAGAAAATCTCTGCTTCATGTTGTCGGTGATGACAGCCTTAACATTTCAACGGCTGTTCAAAGTATGTATCGTTCTCAGCTGATAGGCTATAACCTTGTTTTCGGACTTAATATGCCGGAATCATTGCGTGCCTCTCACGATATAAAGCTGACAGTCGATTCCGCAACCTGTGCGGCGGCTTATGATGTTCTTGCAGCTTATAACAAAAAAGGTGCATGTGTAATATATAACTACAAAACAGGCGAGGTTATCTGTTCCATAAGCACCATGGCTTACGATCCTCAGGCTCCTCCCGAAATTACCGAGGACAACGAAAGCGAATACGAGGGCGTTTATCTTGATAATGTGCTTTCGTCAACCTTTACTCCGGGTTCAATCTTCAAAATCGTTACATCTGCGGCGGCAATCGAGAATATTCCCGACCTTTATGACCGCACTTGGGTTTGTAACGGAAGTGAGAACATAGGCGGAAGTGAAGTTACCTGTACGGAAACTCACGGAACGCTGACATATAAAGAGGCAATGGCACATTCCTGCAATATTGTTTTTGCAAAGCTTGCCGTTGAACTCGGAAGTGACACAATGACAAAAACTGCCGAGAAAATCGGCATTAACAGCTCCTTTGATGTTGACGGAATTAAAACCGCAAAAGGTTCATATGATGTCAGCGATGCCAATGAAAACCAGCTTGGCTGGTCGGGCGTAGGTCAGTATAATGACAAGGTAAACCCGATGCAGATGGCAATTATCTGCGGTGCAATCGCAAACGGCGGTAAGGCTACAAACCCTACCCTTATCAAAGATGAGTCCATACTCTCCGCACTCGGCATAAACTACAAGAGCAGCGGACAGGAGCTTTTTTCATCCGATACGGCGGCAAAGCTTGATGATGTTATGAGATACACCGTTTCGGATTACTACGGCGACAACCTTTTCGGCGGACTTACAGTCTGTGCCAAAACAGGTACGGGTGAAGTCGGCGATGATAAGAACCCTAACGGCTGGATGGTCGGCTACTCAAAAGATGAGGACTGCCCTCTCGCCTTTGCCTGTGTTGTACAGGATTCGGGTTTCGGTTTCCAATATGCCGGTCCCGTGGTTGAGGCCGCAATGATTCAGGCTGCAAAGAGCCTTGGAGCGTCTGCGGTGCAGTAAATTAAAATTATATTATTGAAAATACAGTTTGACCGATTTTTTCGGTACATTGAAAGGAAGAACCCTGATGAATTTTTTAAAGGCTATGTTCGGCAACTACAGCAAGCGTGAAGTTAAGCGTGTGCAACCAATCTGTGACAAGGTGCTTGCACTCGAAGATAAATATGCGGCTATGAGCGAAAGTGAACTCAAGAACCAGACAACAATTCTTAAAGAAAGACTTGCCAACGGCGAAACAACAGACGATATTCTCCCCGAAGCATTTGCAACCTGTCGTGAGGCAGGCTGGAGAGTGCTTGGTATGAAGCACTTCCCCGTTCAGATTATCGGCGGTATCGTTCTTCACCAGGGCAGAATCGCCGAGATGAAAACCGGTGAAGGTAAAACCTTGGTTGCTACCCTCCCTGCATACCTCAACGCTCTTACAGGCGAAGGTGTTCACATTGTAACAGTCAACGATTACCTTGCCCGCCGTGACTCAGAGTGGATGGGCAAGCTTTACAGATACCTCGGTCTTTCGGTCGGTCTTATCTGCCACGATCTCGATAACGAGGGCAGAAAAAAGGCTTATGCCGCAGACATTACATACGGAACAAACAACGAACTCGGTTTTGACTACCTCCGTGACAACATGGTAGTTTACAAGGAAAACAAGGTTCAGCGTCCACACGCATTTGCGATTGTCGATGAGGTTGACTCAATCCTTATCGATGAGGCGAGAACTCCTCTTATTATTTCGGGTAAGGGCGACAAGTCAACAGACCTTTACGCAAAGGCTGACGCTTTTGCAAAAACTCTTAAAGTTCAGCGTTTTGCAGAACTTGACGCAAAAGAGGATATGGAGGAATATTACAAGGAAAACGACATTGATTATGTTGTTGATGAAAAGCAGAAAACAGCAACCCTCACACAGAGCGGTGTTAAGAAAGCCGAAGAATTTTTCGGTATTGAAAACCTTACCGATCCCGATAACCTTACAATTCAGCACCATGTAAATCAGGCTATCAAGGCTAACGGCGTTATGAAGCTTGATGTTGACTATGTTGTCAAGGACGGCGAAGTTATCATCGTTGACGAATTTACAGGTCGTCTTATGTACGGCCGTCGTTTTAACGAAGGTCTTCATCAGGCTATTGAGGCTAAAGAGGGCGTAAAGGTTCAGAGCGAAAGCAAGACTCTTGCTACAATCACATTCCAGAACTACTTCCGTCTTTACAAAAAGCTTTCGGGTATGACAGGTACTGCTCAGACAGAGTCGGAAGAATTCCAGGAAATCTACAAGCTTGATGTTGTTGAAATTCCTACAAACAAGCCTGTTTTAAGAAAAGACCTCCCCGATTCGGTTTATAAGACAGAAAACGGCAAGTTCCACGCTGTTATTGACGCAATTGTTGAGGCTCACGAAAAGGGACAGCCTGTCCTTGTCGGTACAATTTCAATTGAGAAGTCGGAGCTTCTTTCAAAAATGCTCAAAAAGAGAGGCATCAAGCACAATGTCCTCAATGCAAAACAGCATGAAAAAGAGGCTGAAATTGTTGCTCAGGCAGGTAAACTCGGTGCGGTAACAATCGCAACCAACATGGCAGGTCGTGGTACCGATATCATCCTCGGCGGTAACGCAGAGTATATGGCAAAAGCCGCAATGCGTAAGCAGGGCTTTACAGAGGAGCTTATTGAAGAAGCTACAGGTTATGCGGAAACCGATGATGAAGAAATCATCAATGCAAGAAATACATTCAGAGAACTGAATGACAAGTATAAGGAAGAGATTAAGGGCGAGGCTGAAAAGGTAAGAGAGGCCGGAGGTCTTTACATTATGGGTACGGAAAGACACGAGTCACGCCGTATTGATAACCAGCTCCGTGGTCGTGCAGGCCGTCAGGGCGATCCGGGTGTCAGCCGTTTCTTCCTCTCAACCGAGGATGATCTTATGCGTCTGTTCGGCGGTGACAGAATGAAAATGATGATGGAGCGTATGAATGTTGCCGAAGATATGCCTATTGAGAATAAAATGCTCACAAGTATTATCGAGGGCTCACAGGAAAAGGTTGAGCTTCGTAACTTCGGCATTCGTAAGGATGTCCTCCAGTACGACGATGTTATGAACAAACAGCGTGAAATCATCTACGGTCAGCGTGATCAGGTTCTTAACGGTGAGGATCTCCACGAAACAATCCTCAAAATGGTTGAGGATACAATCGCAACTTCAATCAAGCAGTACCTCCCCGAAGGTCCTGCAGAGCATTGGAACTTCCAGAGTCTTAAGGATTACTATGCAGGCTGGCTTATCAGAGATGATTCTAAGTACGATTTCAGTCTTGAGGATCTTGAAAATATGGAACCCGAAGAGATTCAGAAGATGCTCGTTGACGATGCTCTTGAAATCTACAAGGAAAACGAAGAACTTCTTCCCGAGGAAACAATCCGTGAGATGGAGCGTGTTTACCTCCTCAAGAATGTTGATACACATTGGATGGATCACATCGATAATATGGATCAGCTCAAGAGCGGTATTAGACTTCGTTCATATGGTCAGCACGATCCTGTTGTTGAGTACAGAGTTGAAGGCTTCGATATGTTTGATGAGATGATTGAAAGCATTCGTGAGGATACTGTCAAGATGATGCTCATTATGCCAAAGCGTGTTTATGAGATTCAGAAAAGACAGGATGCAATTGCAGCGGCAAAGAGAGCAGCTCAGAGGGCTGCCGCAGCGGCAAAGTCTGCATCCGATGATGAAGAAGCTGTTGAACAGTCGGACGCCGTAAAGCAGGCGCTTCACCGTGAGCAGGTTGCTCAGCCTACAGAAACTTCTGCAGACGGTACGGATTCTGTCAACAAGACTATCCGTAAGGGCAAGAAAATCGGCAGAAACGATCCCTGTCCGTGCGGCAGCGGTAAAAAGTACAAGAAGTGCTGCGGCAGAGATCTTTAATATGTTTGCATAAAGCGGTTTGTATAATTGCGATTTAAGTGAATTACATTTTGAGGGGCAGAGAGCAATACTCTGCCCTTTATTTGTGCCGAATTTTCAAGGTATTCGGTGATTAATTTGATGAGATATAGATATTGATTATAAAAATATATCTGAAAAATTCTGCAAAATGCTGGTTTTAGGGCATTTTAAAAGCAGCAATCGCAAAATAATACATATTTCCGCACGCACAGCTTGGAGTAAACCTGCATAAAATTTTTGATATTTTTGAAAAAAGAATTAAAAATCAACAAATTTAGTGCCGAAATTGACTTTTTAACTGCCTGTTAAGGTTGTACAATGGGTATAATTTATCTTAAACACAAAAAATGGCGATAAATAAGCAATAAAATCACATTATGGTCAAAAATATTAAATCGTGCTTGCAGATATGCAAAATAACCAAAAACATTACCCAAAGTTTAGCTATATTGCCTCTACAAATATGCAATAAAATATTATATAATTGTATACAAGTAAAAAAGAAGAACAAATTCAAAAAATTGCGTTTCATAATTAGTTGGCAGATATGTTGGACTGTCCTATGCAGTTCTGTTTAATTGTACTTTGACTGCCAAAACAAAGTAATCGGCAATGAAGGAGAAGAAAAAATTATGAAATTAAGTAAAAAGCTTTGCATAACCGCAAAGAAAAGCTTTTCTCTTGTGCTTGCACTTACCCTCATGCTTTCGATATGTGCCGTGTCGGGTATGTCGCTTAATGTGTTTGCGGCAACATCTTTGGATCAGAAGATTTACATTAACCTGAACAAGAATAAGGAATGGAATGGTTTTTCTTCTGTTACATGTCGTTTTGCTCAGGATGACGGCACGGTTCTTAAAACAGAAAAAGTAAGCAAAGATCCTTCGTCGGGAGTTTTTAAAACCATTGCACCATCCGGTGCAACAAAAATTGAGCTTTCTTCCGGGGTTAATTTTACTCTTCCCGAAAAGACTGTTGCAAACGGTTCCCGCCGTATCTATCTTAATAACAGCAATAATACCTATAATGAGGCTTATGCATATTCTTGGGTAAACGATACTGACTCCAACGCAGAGTGGCCGGGTGTTGCAATGACTAAGACATCTTCAGGCAGCGATTACTACTATGTAGATGTTAAGTCATCCCATAAAAATGTAATCTTCAGCAACAAGGGCGAAACACAAACAAGCGACCTCGGTATTAACGACTCATACAGTAAAGATAATGCTCTTTATGACGCTTCAAAAAGTCAGTGGACTAACCCGTTCATCAAGACCATCGACATTTCTGGTGCTTCGGGTGACACAGAATTTTATCTTACAACTGACGGCTCGTTCAAAGAAAGTAAATACCTTTCTGTTGAAGCTCCCGACAAACAGTCAAAGGCAACATATAAAACAGTTTATGTTTCAAACGATGACTGGAAGTCGCTTACAAAGGTTTATGCAACTTTTGACTACAACGATGCCTATGAAGGAACAGTTGAGCTTACAAAAGACACCATAGACACCAAGGTAAGCGGTTCTGTGGTGTTCAAAGGTGAAATTCCGGCGGGTGCGCTTTTAAGATTCCATCCGAACGAACATAACCTCAACGGTGCATCTTCCGCAACTTCATATCCGACAGGTTCGGGATATGATGGTTCGGGCTACAGCAAGAACACGGCTACATATGTTAAGACAGCCAGAGGCGAAGGCTGGACAAAATTCTCGGAAATAGACAATGTAAACTATGGTGCTGTCGTTGAAAATTCATTCTCAGATAATCCTAACATCGTAGGCGTTGACGCAACATACTTTGACTACTGGTCTGATATGGAGCAGGAGAAAGGGTATCTTCAGTGTCAGGGTAACGACAATATGTATGACTATTGGTATCAGTTTGATAACTTCAACAAGTACATAAGCGACATTGCTTTAGATCATCAATCGGACTGGAAGTATCCTCTCTACTTCGGTAATATGTATAAGGGTGGGGAACACTACAAAGAATTTACGGACCACGTAGCAGGACTTACAAACATCAACGATTATAAAGATAACTATTACTATGCAGTAAACAACTCCAACGGTATGGCATGGGGCGACGGTAATTATAACCAGTCCTTACAGGGTCTTATGTACAACAGGCTTGACAGTAAGGGCAATCTTCAGGTTGCAAATGGTGTCAAGGCTCCTTACTTTGATGCTGAGGCACTTTCAACCGCTAAATATAATGATAAAAGAGTTGCCAATGTTTATAAGTCATCTTTCCCGTTCCGTACAACTACTGCCCCTGATGGTGTTACTACTTATGAATTCACTTCAAAAGATGCAACCGATAACATCTACTTCACATGGGACGGCCTTACACCTACAAAAATTAACTACGGTGCGGGCGAACAATTTGGTGTACATGATGATTTGGGAAAATTCGGCGGTACAGAAAACGGTTATGGTGTTTTCCCATTCAACAATACTCAGAATACATCAACGGGCAAGGGTACTAACGATAACCTTGACTATGGTTTCGGTATCAGACTTGATATAGACTTCAGAGTTCCGAAAGATGGTATGCTTGCAGACAACAAACCTGCAACCTTTAACTTCAGCGGTGACGATGACCTTTGGGTTTATATCGGTGAAGATTCAACAGGTGCTAACGCAGAACTTGCTCTCGACCTCGGCGGTGACCATAAAGAGGCAAAAGGTTCAATTGACTTTAGTACAATGCAAGCAACAGCTAACGATGTATTTGCCGACTACTCACCTTCATCATCGTCGACAAAACTTACAGTTCCGAGTGGTGAGTTTTGGGTTAAGACAGGTGATTATGCTAGCTTCTGTTTGAATGTTTGGCAGGATACAAAGGTTGGTGTATATAATGCAGATGGATATTATGTAGATCCTTATGAAATATCAGACGGTTTTTACAAATTCAAAAAGGATCTACTTGGCAGCAATACAGAAGTTAACTTCTGTAAGTGGAAGAATATGGGTACCGGCGGCACGCTTAAAGCAAACCTTAAGCTTTCAGATCTTTACGGTAAAATGTGGAACGGTGACGGCACTCCGTATACCGGAGACGCTTTGTCACATCCTACAAACCTTGGCAAAGTTACAAAGACAATCAACAATGGTGTTCAGCTTGATCCTAACAAGACATACCATATGGTGGTATTCTATATGGAGCGTGGTGAGGCTGAGTCTAACTTCTCAGTAAACTTCACAATGACACCTGCCAACAATGACCTCAAGGTTACAAAGGCACTTGATACAGGCGATGTTGTTTCTGAAATTTCAGATGACCTCAAAGCTAATGAAACTTTTGATTATACAATCAAAGAGAACGATAAAGATACCTCCGGTAAAAGCTACAAGCTTACAAAATCAGACGAAAACATAAGCAGTGAAACTCTTTCAAACAGCGGTTTCACACTTAAAGATAATTATATGGCTGACTTTGACAACTCATTCAAGACCGGCAACGATATGAAGGTTAACGAGTCAACAGACAGCAGTAATCTTAAATACACAACGAACTGGGAACTCGTTAACAACAGAGTCGGTTCAATAATCAAGAGCGGTTCAGCTACGAACTCGGAATTCAAGCTTGTAGATGACAAGGATGACAGTGCTTATGCACAGCTCCAGCTCAACTATACCAACAGTATAGTGACAGCACCTCTTGAAATTTCAAAGGATGTTGTTGGTGAAGACGGTACAACCGATTACGATACAAATCAGCAGTTTACATTTGCGATTGCTCTCGACTTTGACGGCAAGGGTTCAACCTATGATTACAAGACCTATCCTCTTGAGTATAAGCTCAAAGAAAAGGGCGCAAGAGATTATTCAAGCACAGCTTACCGTACACCCTTGGACGGTTCGTTTACAATCAAAAAGGGCGAAAGCATTAAGCTTCTCAATATTCCTGTAGGTGCAACCTATAAGATTACAGAGAAAAATGTTATAGGTTATGTTCCCTATAAAGTAGGCGATCAGAACTTCAACGGTACATTTGTCGGTACTCTCGCCAAAGCAGGAAATGCGCTTAACTTTATCAATAAGGTTAATCCTACAAACATTGCCATTTCGGTAAATAAAACTCTTGACGGTCAGGCTTACAGCGGCAGCAAGTTCGTTTATACATTGACAGGTCTTGAATCAATGGATACAGCAAAACAGGATGCCGACGGCAAACCTATCAAGACAAACAGCGCAAAAACAATTTCCACGAATTTGAAAACACCTGACGCAAGCGGTAAGGTTGAATTCAAAAACCTCAAATTAGTCACTGCGGGTGTTTACAGATTTAAGATTACCGAGGCTCTTGCCGAGGGTGAAAATGCATCCGATTATAAAATGGATACAAACACCTGGCTTGCCGAGATTGAATTGCTTGAAAGCGGTGAAGTAACGCCGCCTAAGTATATTAAGGTTAAGAACTCAGATATTGAAGGCAAAACCGATGCTGAGCTTGCAGGTTACTTCAACGATTCTACTTCTGTTAAAGAAAATGAAGCCCTGTTTGCAAATGAAACAACACACGGAAGCGCAACAGTAAACAAGAAGAATCAGACAGGCGGTAATGTAAGTGATACGGAATTTGCGGTGATGAAGGTGTCCGGTGAGGATATCTTTACTGCAGATGATATCAATACAATCATTAATGATGCCTCAATGAAAACTCATATGGCTTCTAAAAAGACAGACAGCAACGGTCAGGCTGTGTTTGACAAACTGACAATCTTCAAGGACGGTCAGGGCGAGTTTACAAAAACAAACGGTAAAGTTGTATGGAACAAAAGTTCCGACAATTATATAACAGGTACTTCAACATCTCAAACATACTGTCTGTTTGAGTACAAACCGTCAGATGGTTACACCCCGAACTACACACTTTCCTACTTCACACTTCCTGTTGAGGGTGAGTACAATGTTACATATAATTATGTTGACGGTGCAATCACAATGCCACAGGCAAGCGGTGACGGTATGAACGGCTATGTTGTTCTCGGTTTGTCGGTTGCAGGTCTTGCGGTGACAATGTTCACGGGCTACGCAATCTATTACGGAAAAGTTCGTAAAAAACGCAGAGCAGGACGCAGAAAGTAACCCGATATGATTTGAATTGTTAGAACAGGTGATTTTTTAATCATATGTTTCTTTCATAGAAAACCTCTTTGACTGCTACGGACACCGTTGTTAGCCGGTGTCTGCCATGCAGCCACCCCAACCCGTTTAACCATTCGGTTAGAATATAATTACATATATTAAATCAAACACAAAGGAGAAAGTAAAAATGAAAACTACAAAGAAAATCTTTGCAGCTGTTCTTGCAGTAATGATGATCGCTCTCATGATTCCATTCTCAGCAAGTGCAGTAGAGAGCTATTCAGCTAAGTACAAACTTGCAGTTGATGCAACTGACACTGACAAAGTCGGTAATTACACATTCAGCTTCTTCAAGATTGCAGACCTCAACCTTACAACAGGTAAGTACACAAGTACTATCGACGACACAGCACTTGAGGATGCTGTAAATGGCACATACTCAGATGCAAAGTCACAGCAAATCATCACGGCTTGTGATAACCTCTACAAGACAGACAAAGCTGCATTCGGTACAGCTGCTACAACAATCAGCTTTTCTTCAACAGTTACAGAGGCTACTGCAACAGTAACAGCCCCAGGTCTTTACTATGTATATTGTACTTCTAAGCCCGCTAAGGTAACTGGTGTTCAGAGCTCACTCGCAGCACTTCCTTACTTCAACGGCACAGAGTATGTTTCTGTTGACCAGACAGCGTACAACCTTGCTGAAAAGGTTTCAACAAGCTCAGTATCAGTTGACAAGAAAGCTGACAAGACATATGTAGGCGACAACAATAAGACTGTAACCTACACACTTACAGCTTCAACAGCAGGTTCAATCGACAACCAGCTAAAAAAGTATGCAATCGTTGATACAATGGATGAAGGTCTTACATTCAACGAGAATTCAGTTGTAGTTAAGTACGACGGCGCAGTTGATGCTCTTACTTTGGGTACAGATTACTCTATTAAAAAGAACTATACTTACATAGGCAAGACCGGTGAGGCAACTGCTACATTCGCAGTTGTATTCGAATCTGCTACACTTGAATCAAAGGATTTCTATGATGCCAAAACAGTTGTTGTTACATACACAGCTGATTTAAACGAAAAGGCTAAGCTCAACACAGCTATCAGCAACACAGACGGTCTTGTTTATGGTAACGATTCTGATACAAACTTTGAACCTGGTAAAACTTCACCTGATGTATTTACATACGGCATGAAGGTTGTTAAGGTTAACGGCAATGACACAACTCAGAAGCTTGCTGACGCTGAATTCCAGATATTCACAGACGCAGAAGCTAAAACACCTCTTACAGTTGACGGCAAGAAAGTAGTTGCTAAGACAGGCGCTAACGGTGAGGCTATATTTGTTCTCGAAGGCACAACAACAACATTCAAGTTTGATGCTACACAGACATACTATGCAAAAGAGATAGCAGCTCCTACAGGCTACAACCTCAACAGCTCAGTATTTACAGTAAGCATTGACAAGAGCAAGGAGTATACATTTGTAGGTAACATTGCAGACGGTGACAATGTTGCTGTTGCTAACTACCCTGTAACTGTTCCTAAGACAGGTGGTATGGGTACAATGATGTTCTATGTTGGCGGTGCAGCACTTATCGCTTGTGCAGGCGTTCTTCTCTTTGTTCTTAAGAGAAAGAAAGCAGCTAAATAATTAATCGAATATCTTTATCTTAAAATCTGTGATATGATATATGTAATTTTCAGGGGATGCGGCAACGCATCCCCGTTCTATTTACAGAAGAGCTGTAGAAGCGGATGAATATTTATGTTTATATAATATGTTTTGATGTGATGAAAATTGTGTATTGTCTGTAGGGGAGAACCATTACATTTTTACAGTCGGGCATAATATGTTTTTTACATTACAAACTGTCTTCCCGACATTAATTTTCCATTTTTCATTTTCAATTTTACATTTAACTAAATTTTTCGCTCGGGCGGAATATGTTTTGGCATTGCACAAACTATCTTCACGAACTGGGACTGCGGCACGCAGTTGCGATAAATAGTAAAATATAGTATAATAACAACGGAACAAAAACACGCAGAAAAGGAAAATTTTATGAAACGAAAGCTGTCAATTTTACTAATAGTTTTAATATTTGTTGCGGGAATCGGCATAATGAGCTATCCGCTTGTCAGCTCCGCAATTAATAACTATGTCAGTCGAAGCATGGTTAAGGAGTACACCAACAGGGTTGCTCAGATGCCGAGTGAGAAAACTCAAAAAATGTTTGAAGAGGCTGCTAAGTACAATAACAGCCTTTCAAATAATATGATAATTACCGACCCGTTCGACGAAAAGGCTTTTCAGAAAATCGGCGCAAATTATGAGAAAACTCTCAATGTTGATGATAACGGTCTTATCGGCTATATTGATGTGCCGAAAATCAATGTTTATCTGCCGATTTATCACGGCACAAGCGAAGAGGTTCTTTCCAAAGGTGCAGGACATCTTCAAAATACTTCCCTGCCTGTCGGCGGTGCAAGCACACATTCAGTAATTTCTGCCCATTCGGGTTATCCGGGCGAAACATTTTTTGATTACCTCACCGATATGAAAGTCGGCGATGAGTTTTATGTTCATATCCTCGACAGAACGCTGAAATATGAGGTTGATCAAATCGAAGTTGTTCTTCCCTCGGAAATCAATTCCTTGCGGATTGTTGACGGCGAAGACCTTGTAACGCTCCTCACCTGTACCCCATACGGCGTTAATACTCACAGACTTCTCGTGCGTGGCAAGCGTGTCGATTATGACGATACAAAGTATATTGAAACGGGCGAGTCGCTTGCAAAATTTGATAACGGTTACATATTTTTTCTCGGTTACAAAATCCCTTATGCAGTCGCAATCGGCATAATTGTCGGCTTTGTTGCACTTGTTGTGTTTGTGGTTGTATTTCTGCTCAAGCGTAAAAAGAAGAAGTCAAACGGTGCAAAACGGCTGAGAGATGACTCGGCTGACGAAAATCAGAATGATTTGGGCGGTGATTCCGATGATTAAAAAAATACTTACGGGTGTGGCAATAGCAATGCTCGTTGTCGGAATAGGTCTTGTCGCATTCCCCCCTATATCAAATTTTATCGGAACACAGATTTCAAACGGTGAGGCTGACGGCTTTGACACCCGTGTTGAAGAAGCTGAGGACGGCTCTTTTGAACAGGCGGTCAAGGACGGCAAGGTTGACGAAGATGGTTACAAAATTGACAGGGAAGGCAATCGTACCTCCAAACAGCCCGTTGTTTTCAAGGCTGACCTCGACAGACTTTTCAATGACAGCGTTGCCTACAACAAAAAACTTGAAACAAACCAGTATGAAATGCTCCGCAACGATACCTATTCACAGGCTGCCGTCAATCTTGAGGATTACGGCATAACGGACGGCATTTACGGCTATGTTACCGCCGAAACAATAAATATGCGTCTGCCGATTTACCTTGGTGCGAACAGCTCAAATATGAGCTACGGTGCGGCACATATGAGTGCAACCTCATTGCCGATCGGCGGTAAGAATACAAACGCAGTCCTTGCAGGTCACACGGGATACATCGGTCGAATTTTTTTTGACAATCTCCGCAACCTCAAAATCGGTGACAGGGTTTCAATCACAAATTATTGGGATACACTCAATTACAAGGTCGTTGAAACCAAAGTCAATAAGCCGAGCGAATCAGGCGACTGCTATTTGCAGAAGGACAGAGATTTGCTCACGATGTTTACCTGCATAAGTGACGGCAACGGCGGTTTTGACCGTTACTATGTAATCTGTGAGCGTGCGTCATAATTTACAGCAGACTGTATTACGGTACAGTCTGTTTTTTGTTTAAAGACCAATTGTTAAAAACAGAAATTCCCGAATATTTTGTCTGTTATTTTGTAATAATTAATATCGGGAAAAATACGCATATATTGCCGTAAATGCCGAATTTATTTTAAAATTATTGACATAAGAAAAATAGATTGATAAACTTAGACAAGTATGAACAAATTTGCGGATAAAATTACAAATACGGAGGATAACAATGAAAAATATAATTAAAAAAATAACTGCAATCGCAATGTGCGGTATGCTTACTGTCGGTTCGGTTCTTATGACAGGTGCGGTAAGCGAGGATGAAAATCACAAGGACTTTGAAGTTACAGGTACAACGCAGAAAATCTCAAACAATCAGCTTTTTGTGACAACAACGGGATACACTGAAAATACCGATAAAAATTTCGGTGCAAAGTTCCAAACAACCGAAGAAAAGGATTACGATATATGGTTTAAGGATTGTATCAATGCACCGAAATTTGTAAATCTTCCAAAGGGCGAAAAATTTGTAAAATATATGATGACGCAGGGGCACGGTTATTTCGGTAATGTTCAGACATTCTATCAGTTTGACAAAACAGGCGGTGAATATGTCAAGGTGAAAATTAAGCTTTCCGATTTTTCCCGTCTGTTCAATGAAAACGGAACAATGACTGCTGAGCTTAGAGACGGTTCTTACAAGGATTTTGATTTTACATACGAAGATTTCGGAACTGACAGCAACGGTGTTAATTGCTATGCGGAATCCGGTGTATATGCAACAAGCGGAGGTACGGTAACCTCCTTTGCTCCCGATAAGGACGGCTATGCTGAAATATATGTTTCAAGACAGCTTGGTGTAGATACAAAAGTAATGTCATACCGCTATTGCAGACTTAAAGACGGAGCTCATTGCGATTACGGAAGAATCGGAGATACTCTGGTCGGTTTAACTTGCGGTGATACGGATTTAAGCGGATACATTTCTGTTACTGATGCAACGCTTGTTCAAAAATATGTTGTAGGTATTGAGGACTTTGACAAGCTTCAGCTTTTTAACAGCGATGTAAACCATGACGGCGAAATCAGTGTTGTTGATGCAACCTTGATTCAGAAACATATTGTCGGTTTGGATAGCTAAACAACATAAATAGGTGTAAACAATGAAAAATATAATTAAAAAAATAACTGCAATCGCAATGTGCGGTGTGCTTACCGTCGGTTCGGTTCTTATGACAGGTGCGGTAAGCGAGTATGAAGATCGCAAGGACTTTGAAGTTACAGGTACAACGCAGAAAATCTCAAACAATCAGCTTTTTGTGTCAACAACGGGATATACCGAAAATACGGCAAAGAATTTCGGGGCAATGTTCATATCAACGGATTATCAAAAGTACAGCGTGATGTTTAAGGACTGTATTGATGCACCGAAGTTTGTAAATCTCCCGAAAAATCAGGAATTTACTCGCCATATGATAACAGCGAATAATCGTTATTTTGGTAATACGGGTATGAAATTCAATTATGATTCAACAGGCGGAGAATATGTTAAGATGAGGATTAAACTCTCCGACTATTTTCCTGATGTCTTTAATGATGATGGCACAATGACCGGAAAACTCAGCGATGGCACATACAAGAATTTTGACTTTACATATGAGGATTTCGGTACAGACAGCAGCGGCAAACCTTGCTATGCAACCTCGGGCGCATATTTTGTCAGCGGAGGTGCGGTAACATTTTTTGTCCCCGATAAGAACGGCTATGCGGAGTTTTATATTTCAAGACAGCTTGGCGAGGATACGGGCCTTATGGCTTATAAATATTGCAGACTTAAAAACGGCGCAGAGTGTAAAACAACGATTGGTGGCAAATTGAACTGCCTGACTTGCGGTGATGTATATCCAGACGGAAACATTACGGTTGGAGATGCAACATCTGTTCAGAAATATGTTGTAGGTATTGTAGAATTCGGCAAGACTCAGCTTTTTAACAGCGATGTAAACCATGACGGCGAAATCAGTGTTGTTGACGCAACCTTGATTCAGAAGTATATCGTTGGGTTGATTTAAACAAAAATAATGGTACAAATAATATTGTAATTTAAATGATATAAATGTTACAAAGTAACTGCAATTCTGTATCTCATTTATACAGTTTATTTTTATCATAAATTTTCTGTCATTACTTGGCGGGCGTCCAATGAACGCCCCTGCTGATTAAACAAAAACAGTCGGGAAGACAATGCTTTGCATTTCGCAAATTGTCTTCCCGACTTTAATTTTACATTTTTAGTTATAGAGTTCTGCTAGGGTATTTTATTTTCGCCCTTATAAATACTATCTGCACGAACTGGGAACGGCGGCTCGCCGTTAGTGTCTAAATTCGTTTAAGATATCGTCAATTTCGCTTTCGTTCGGATCTTGCTTTTTGTCAATACCGGAAAGGTACTTGTCATAATCAAAATCGTCGTCATCTGCTGTTTCGGCTTTCTGCGGTGCAGGTGACGGTTTGCGTGCAGGCTTGCGTTCCTGTCTGTAAGGTGCTTTTCTTTCGGACTTTTTGCTTGATGAAGTCATGTTCTCAAGCTCTTCCTTTTCACGGCGCTTTGCCTCAAGGAGCATTTCCTCTGCTTCTTCCTGTTCTGCCTTTTCTTTCTGACGGCGCTTGTCACCGAAAGCAAGGTCGCCGAGGAAAAGTCCGAAAATTCCGGCAACAAGATAAACTACGAGGAGAATAAGGTTTGTTGAAAGTGTGCTTGAAGAAAATCCGCCGTTGTAGATGAGCATACTCGGAAGATAAATAATCGGCGCAATGAGTGCAAAGAGAAAGTCAAGTCCGTGTTTTGAGCAGTAGTGTGCCGAACAGCCGATTGCTGTAATCGGGAACACAAAGTCATATGCAACGGGTGAAAACTTTTGCATTGCGCCCGGAATAAACACAAGCGGCAACAGCATATAAACAAGCAAAATTATTACCGCATAGGGAACATATTTTTTAACCATATCTGTCATAACGGTTAATCTCCAATCTTTGAAATTTTATTTTAAATCATGCATATTCATTATACATTGATACACTTCAAAAAGCAAGAAATATTATACCGAGTTACCAAGCTGTTACAGAGGATAATGTAAAATGTTTGCAAAGTGGATTTTTAGCGGATAAATCCGTTGACATCGGACATAAAAAAGAATAAAATAAATATGTACGGGCTTTTGCCCGAATTTAAATGCGAATGAGGTGAAAACTTAATGGACGCAGACGGTAATAAAGGCGCTGTACCCGGGCGAAGTTGCAACAGAATGTGCGCTTGTGCGTTCATTTTGTTTTATTGATTTTGCTTTGTATTTTTATTTTAATTTGAATTGATTTAATTTAATACTCAGGGTGACACCGTCTTTACTTCCAATTGAATTAAAAAGGAGGAAAAGATGATGGAACAGGTTAACGTAACCCTTACCGAAACTATCAAAGTGTTGCTTGATGACAAAAAGTTCAGCACTTTGCGTGACATTTTGATTACGATGAAACCGTTTGACATTGCGGCGGTTTTTGAAAATCTACAGGATGAAAAAATGCCGATTCTGTTTCGTATTCTGCCAAAGGAGCTTGCGGCGGAAACCTTTGTCGAAATGGATGACGAAACTCAGGAATTCCTTATCCACGGCTTCAGCGACAGCGAACTGAAAGAGGTTGTCGATGAGTTATTTGTCGATGACGCCGTTGACCTTATTGAGGAAATGCCTGCCAATGTTGTAAAGCGTATTTTAAGACAGGCCGACAAGGATATGAGAAAGCAGATTAACGAGCTTTTGAAATATCCCGAGGACAGCGCAGGCTCGATTATGACAACCGAGTTTATTGTGCTTCGTCCCGATATGACGGCTGAAATGGCTATTAAAAGAATCAGAAGAACAGGTGTTGACAAGGAAACAATCTACACCTGCTATGTAACCGATGCCAACAACAAGCTTATCGGTATTACCACCGTAAAAGACCTTTTGCTTGCCGAAGATGACGAGCTTGTAAAGTCGATTATGGAGGAAAATGTTATCTCGGTAACTACTCTTGCCGATCAGGAGCAGGTTGCCCAGATGTTCTCAAACTATAACTTCCTTGCTCTTCCTGTTGTTGATAACGAAAACCGACTTGTCGGTATCGTAACAATTGACGATGCTATTGATGTTATTCAGGAAGAGGCTACCGAGGATATCGAAAAGATGGCAGCCGTATTGCCGTCTGACAAACCGTATATGAAAACAAGCGTTTTCGGTCTGTACAAAAAGAGAGCGCCGTGGCTGCTTATACTCATGCTTTCGGCAACCTTTACAAGTGCGATTATCTCATCATTTGAGGCTGTGCTTGCAAATGTTTTGATTCTCTCATCGTTTATCCCGATGATTACGGGTTCGGGCGGTAACGCAGGTTCTCAGGCGTCGGTTTCCGTAATCCGTGCGTTGTCGCTCGGTGAAATTCATTTCAGGAGCATTTTCCTTGTGCTGTGGAAAGAATTCAGGGTGTCAATTCTTTGCGGTATTACCCTTGCGGCGGCAAACTTTGTAAAACTGCTTTTGTTTGATCTCAACGGTCAGGAAAACGCATTTATGATTGCCCTTGTAATTTCGCTTACGCTTGTCGGCACAATTATTATGGCAAAGCTTGTCGGCAGCAGTCTGCCTCTTTTGGCAAGCAAGGTCGGCTTTGACCCTGCCGTTATGGCGAATCCGCTCATTTCAACAGTCTGCGACTCGCTTTCATTGCTTATCTATTTCGGCGTTGCAAAGTTGATTTTGCATCTGTGATTTTTTTAAAATTGAAAGTTGAAAATGGAAAATTGAAAATTGAGGTCGGGAAGACAGTTTGCAAAATGCAAATCATTGTTTCCCGACCGTTTTTGTTTAATCAGTAGGGGCGTTCATTGGACGCCCGTCTTGATGAAATAATTTGTAAGAACATAAATTTTTGATTTGATGAAAACGGTGTATAGTCTGTAGCGGCGAACCGTGTTCGCCAATCGAAACGATTGTAAAATCGGTTCGACTTAATGCAGACTATTGTCAGCTACCATATCATTTCATACTACAAAAATTGTGTGTTCGTTTTGGTTGTATAACCAAAACGATTGGCGAACGAGGTTCTCCGCTACAAAATATCAGTAACTTTGTGATTTTTATATAATGTGATTTGACATCAAATTTGTACCATTGCTAACGGGAGAACACGGTTCTCCCCTACATCATTTAGGTAATTGTATCTCATTTATATGGTTTATTTTTATCAAAAAAATTGTGTCGTTACTTGCGGGCGTCCAATGAACGCCCCTACACCGTGCTACATATAACAAAACTCCTTGTCATAACTTTCATTTATATCCAAATCTCCCAAAAAATGATAGTCTTAAACGACAAAACCCACCAAAACAGTATTGTATGCAAAAATTATTTATGCTATAATTAATCAAGTTTAACAAAACCATTACCGAGGTGTTTATATATGAAAATAAGCAATTTATTTAACAGCGGAAAAACAGTTTTTTCTTTTGAAGTATTTCCGCCTAAAAAGACCTCTCCGATTGAATCGGTTTACGGCAAGCTTGAAGAAATTTCGTCTTTAAAGCCTGACTTCATCAGCGTAACATACAGCGCAGGCGGCAGCGGTTCAAAGAGCCGTACCTGCGAAATCGCAACAAAAATCAAGAGAGATTTCGGAGTTGAATCCGTGGCACACCTCACCTGCATTAACAGCACAAAGGCTGATATTGACCGCAACCTTGCGCTTTTTAAAGAGAACGGCATTGAGAATATTCTTGCACTACGTGGTGACAGGGTTGAAGGTGTTGAACCGCAGAAGGATTTCACTTATGCGAGCGATTTGTGCAGATACATTGCGTCACAGGGTGATTTTGACATTGCCGGCGCTTGTTATCCCGAGGTTCACAGCGAGGCAACCGATGAGGTTGAGGACATTCACAACCTTCGCAAAAAGGTTGAGTCGGGTGCAAGCCACCTTATTTCACAGCTTTTCTTTGACAACTCCGTTTACTATCGCTTTCTTGAAAGAGCGAAGATTGCAGGCGTGAATGTTCCGATTGAGGCAGGTATTATGCCTGTAACAAGCAAAAGTCAGATTGAAAGAATGGTTTCAATGTGCGGTGCAAGCCTTCCTGCAAAATTTGCAAAGATTATGCAGAAGTATGATACAAGGCCCGAGGCTTTGCGTGACGCAGGCATTGCATATGCGGTTGACCAGATTGTTGACCTTATCGCACACGGTGTTGACGGCATCCACCTCTACACAATGAACAACCCGTATGTTGCAAGAAAAATTACGGAGGCGGTGTCAAGTCTTTTATGATAACGCTTGACAGATTAAACCGCAAAGAGGCTATACGCTACCTCGGCGGTGCAGGAATCAGCCTTAATTACCGCATGGATGTGCTGATGGATGAATGCGAAAAAGAAATACTGAAAACAGCAGAGCCGAGATTTCTCTATGTTGAACGCAAAGCTCCGTTTGACGATATTTTACTCGGCAATGATATAAAAAAGCACCTTGAGGGCTGCCACACAGCCGTTATGATGTGTGCGACAATCGGTTCGGAAATTGACAAGCTTATCCGTATAAGTCAGATTTCCGATATGGCAAGGGCGGTTGTGCTTGACAGCTTTGCAAGCGTTGCCGTTGAACAGGTGTGTCAAAAGGTTGACGAAATCCTTGCCGAAAAATACAGCGGAAAGTATATGACCTTCCGTTTCAGCCCCGGCTATGGGGACTATCCTATTGAGATGCAGAAGGAGTATCTGAGAATACTTGACGCTCCGAGAAAAATAGGTCTTACAACAGGCGACAGCTGTCTGCTTGTGCCGTCAAAGTCGGTTACGGCGATTCTCGGAATTTCAGACAATCCGATTGAACGAAGAAAACGAGGGTGTGCAATTTGCAGTATGAAAGGCAAATGTCGCTTCAGAAGAAATGGGGAACATTGTGGTGTTTAAGAATTTTTCAAACTTTAGTGAATATCTCAACCAAAAGAATTTTATTCTGCTTGACGGTGCAACAGGAACTCTCATTCAGAAAAGCGGTGTAAAGTACGACCATGTGCCTGAGGTGCTGAACATTACTCACCCCGAGCTTATCGAGAGCTTTCACAGGAGGTATATTGATGCCGGATCTGACATTGTGTACGCAAACACCTTCGGTGCAAATGCCTACAAGCTTCAGGACAGCGGTTACAGCGTTGAAGAAATCATCGGCGCCGGTGTTAAGATTGCAAGAAAAGCCGTTGAGGGTACAGACGCCCTCGTTGCCCTTGATATCGGTCCGATAGGTCAGTTGCTTGAACCTGCCGGTTCAATGAAATTTGACGAGGCTTATGAGTATTACAAACAGCAGATTCTTGCCGGTAAAGATGCCGATGTCATAGTTTTTGAAACAATGACCGACCTTTACGAGCTTAAAGCCGCAGTCCTTGCCGCAAAGGAAAACTGCGACAAGCCTATCCTCACAACAATGACCTTTGAGAGAAACGGACGAACATTTACGGGTGTATCCCCTGCCTGTGCGGCTGTCACTCTTACGGGACTCGGTGTTGACGCTCTCGGTGTAAACTGTTCACTCGGTCCGGATGAGCTTGAACCCGTTGTTTCCGAGATGTCGAAATACACAAATCTTCCCCTTGTAATCAAGGCTAACGCAGGTTTGCCCGATCCTAACAGCAACGAGTACAACATTATGCCCGACAAATTTGCCGAGTGCGTTTGTTCACTCCTCAAATACGGTGTTAAGGTTATCGGCGGATGCTGCGGAACGAATCCCGATTATATTGCAAAAATTAAGTCAGAGGTTGCCGACAAAGAATATCAGCCTCAGACAAAGAGCGTTGACACAACCGTTTGCAGTTCAACGACGGTTGTCGAAATCAATGGTCCGAGAATTATCGGCGAAAGAATTAACCCCACAGGTAAAAAGCTGTTCAAGCAGGCGCTTGTTGAAAATAATATTGACTATATCCTCACTCAGGCTCTCAGTCAGGTTCAGGGCGGTGCGGAAATTCTTGATGTCAATGTAGGTCATCCCGAAATTGACGAAAAAAAGATGATGGTGCGTGTTCTTAAGGCTATTCAGAGTGTGTGTGATGTTCCGCTCCAGATTGACTCCACAAAGCCCGAGGTTATTGAGGCTGGACTCCGCTACTACAACGGCAAACCGATTCTGAACTCCGTAAACGGTGAGGAACAGAGCCTTGCAACGGTTCTTCCTCTTGTCAAAAAGTACGGTGCGTCTGTTGTCGGACTTGCACTTGACGAAAACGGTATCCCGAAAACCGCCGAGGGCAGATTTGAGATTGCAAAACGAATTGTTGAAAGAGCCGAGGCTGTCGGCATTGACAGAAAAGATGTATATATCGACTGTCTTACTCTTACGGTTTCCGCAGAACAGGCGGCTTGCCGTCAGACTCTTGAGGCCTTGCACAGAGTAAAAACGGAACTCGGTTGTAAAACCTGTCTTGGCGTTTCAAACATTTCTTTCGGACTTCCGAACCGTGAGCTTGTCAACAGAACTTTCCTTACAATGGCTATGGAACAGGGACTTGATTTGCCGATTATCAACCCAAATGTTGAGTCGATGACAGGCGCTGTAAGAGCATTCCGTGTGCTTAACGGCATTGACAAGAACTCGCTTGAATTTATCAACGCATATAACGATGCTGTTCCTGCCGCTCCCGTTAAAAAGGCAGACAGCAATGTTGATATTTTTGCGGCTGTTTATAACGGACTTAAAAACGAAGGTGCAGCCGCAACCGCAAAGCTTCTTGAAACAACCGATGCAATGCAGGTTGTAAACGAAATGCTCATCCCTGCACTTGACAGAGTGGGTGAAGATTTTGAAAAGAATAAAATCTTCCTTCCACAGCTTATCCAAAGCGCAAACACAGCTCAGGAGTGCTTTGATGTAATTAAAAAGCACCTTACAAAGACAAGCGGAACTCCCGTAAGCAAGGGCAAAATTATCGTGGCAACCGTAAAGGGCGACATTCACGATATCGGCAAGAACATTGTAAAGGTTCTTCTCGATAACTACGGCTACACAGTTGTTGACCTCGGTCGTGATGTTGATCCTCAGCTTATTGTTGATACTGCCGTTGAACAGAATATTACAATGATAGGACTTTCGGCTCTTATGACAACAACCCTCAAGAGCATGGAAGACACAATAAGGCTTGTAAGAGAATGTAAGGAACTTCAGAATCCCGACGGCTCAAGCAAATGCACAATATTTGTCGGCGGTGCGGTTCTTACAAAGGACTACGCTATGAAAATCGGCGCTGACTACTACTGCCGTGACGCAAAAGAAAGCGTTGACACGGCAAAGCTCGTTCTCGGCTGATTTAGTGACATATATCGTCAAATGTTTATTGAATGTACGCCCTGCCTGTGATAAAATGGTGGAAGGATGATTTTTGTAATTACCGCTTTTTGCGGAAAGGATGAACTTTATGCGTGGATTATTTAACAGATTCGCCAATTTTATGCAGGGCAGATACGGCACGGATAAGCTCAACAATGCACTCTGGGTGCTGTTGCTTATACTGTGGTTCGTGAATATTTTTGTGTGGAACCGTGTTGCAAGATACATCATTGACGGAATAATGCTCTTGATTATCGTGCTTATCTGTTTTCGTATGTTCTCACGCAACATTGTTGCAAGAAGTGCCGAAAACAGAAAATTTCTTCCGATTTACAATGCGGTAACAGGTTGGTTCAAACTGACCTTCAAGAAAATTCGTGACCGCAAGGACTACCGTTATATCAAGTGTCCCGTGTGCAAGGCGCAGCTTCGTGTTCGCAACAAAAAAGGCAATCATACTGTTCGCTGTCCAAAATGCGGAAGTGAATTTAACAAAAAAATATGACCGCAGAATCTGCGGTTGCAACGAAATGATTTTGTGATAAAACTAAATAAAAACAGAGATTTGACCACAGGCAGTATAACAGGCGGCCTGTGGTCTTTTGCAGTACCGCTTATGCTCGGCAGTGTGTTTCAGCAGTTTTACAACCTTGCCGATACATGGATGGTCGGAAAATATGTGGGCGACAATGCCCTTGCGGCGGTCGGCTCGTCATATGATAGATTTTTTGTGTACGGATTTAAGCGAAGCGATAAAGCATTTATAAATTGAAAATTACGGCGGGCCGCCGTTCCCAATTCGTGCAGACAGTTTGTGAATGTCAAAAAACAAATTATGCCCGAGCGTAGTATTGCAACCGTTTGTACAAATAATCAAAACCTTTGTTATTGATTTTTAAAAAATCAACAACAAAGTATTTTGACAGGAACAAGTAAATATAAAAAACTTTTTTGTAAAAAACGAAACAAAAATATATATCCTGCTTTGAATTTCTTGTGTAAAACACTTTACAAATCGGTGTTTAAGTGATAAAATTTAAGATGATACAAAGTATCCGTACCGCTTGTTGATTTACGGTGCGTAATTAACGGGTATCGAAAATTTATGCGGCATCATTTCCTTTGCCGCTTTGATTAAAAAGGAGGACGATTCCATTGGCAAGAAAAATGAAAACTATGGATGGTAACAGCGCAGTAGCTCATGTTTCTTATGCGTTTACCGATGTTGCGGCTATCTATCCTATTACACCTTCTTCCGTAATGGCTGACCTTACCGACAAGTTCTCGGCACAGGGTGCCAAGAACCTTTTCGGCAGACAGGTTCAGGTAACGGAAATGCAGTCGGAGGGCGGCGCATCAGGTGCTGTTCACGGCTCACTCGCAGCAGGTGCTTTGACCACAACTTACACAGCATCACAGGGCCTGCTCCTTATGATTCCGAATATGTACAAGATGGCAGGCGAGCTCCTTCCGGGCGTTATTCATGTATCAGCCCGTGCGCTCACAAGCCACGCACTTTCTATTTTTGGTGACCACTCAGATATCTACGCTTGCCGTCAGACAGGTTATGCTATGCTTTGTTCAAACAATCCTCAGGAATGTATGGATCTTGCCGCTGTTGCTCACCTTGCAGCTATTGAAGGCAGAGTTCCTTTCCTTCATTTCTTTGACGGTTTCAGAACTTCTCACGAAATTCAGAAGATTGAGGAGTGGGATTACGCAGACCTCGCCGATATGCTTAACTGGGATGCAGTTGAGGCTTTCCGTCGTCGTGCTCTTAACCCTGAGCATCCTGTAACAAGAGGTACTGCTCAGAACGACGATATCTTCTTCCAGGCAAGAGAAGCTTGTAACAAGTATTATGACGCAGTTCCCGAAGTTGTTGTTAAGTACATGGACAAGGTTAATGCTAAAATCGGCACTGACTACAAGCCGTTCAACTACTACGGTGCAGAGGATGCAGAGCATGTTATCGTTGCTATGGGTTCTGTTTGTGACTGTACAGAAGAAGTTGTTGATTACCTCAATGCCGCAGGCGAAAAGGTCGGTCTTCTTAAAGTTCACCTTTACAGACCTTTCGTTGCCGACTATATGCTCAGAGAGCTTCCTAAGACTGTTAAGACAATCTCTGTTCTTGACAGAACAAAGGAACCCGGTTCAATCGGCGAACCTCTTTATCTTGATGTTCTCGCCGCTATCAACGGTTCGGACTTTGCAGGTGTAAAGGTTTACACAGGCAGATACGGTCTTGGCTCAAAGGATACAACACCCGGTGACATCATTGCTGTTTACAGAAACGCTGAAAGCGAAACACCTAAGAGAAGATTTACAATCGGCATTGTTGATGATGTTACAAATCTCTCACTTCCGATCGTTGAAAATCCCGATACAACTCCGAAGGGTACACACAGCTGTAAGTTCTGGGGCCTTGGTGCTGACGGTACTGTCGGTGCTAACAAGAACTCAATCAAGATTATCGGCGATAACACCGATATGTACGCTCAGGGCTACTTTGCATATGACTCAAAGAAGTCAGGCGGTCTTACGGTTTCTCACCTTCGTTTCGGTAAAACTCCCATTAAGTCAACATACTACATTTCAAAGGCAGACTTTGTTGCCTGTCACAATCCGTCTTATGTTGACAAGTACGATATTGTTGATGACCTTAAAGAAGGCGGTTCATTCCTTCTTAACTGCCCATGGGATACAGAAGAGCTTTCCGAGCGTCTCCCGGGTAAGATGAAGAAGATTCTCGCTGAAAGACACATCAACTTCTACACAATTGACGGTATCAAGATTGGTAAGGAAATCGGTCTCGGCGGTCGTATCAACACAGTTCTTCAGTCAGCATTCTTCAAGATTGCAGATATCATTCCTGCCGACAAGGCTAAGGAGCTTATGAAGGCTGCCGCTAAGAAGTCATACATGAAGAAAGGTCAGGCTATCGTAGATATGAACTACGCCGCTATCGACCGTGGTATGGAAGACCTCAAAAAGGTTGAAATTCCTGCTGATTGGGCTAACGCTGTTGATAATTCAGCTGCCGACAAGGCAGAGGGTAACGGCGCTCTCGTTGAGTATGTAAACGAAATCCTCAAGCCTGTAAATGCATATAAGGGTAACAAGCTCCCTGTTTCAACATTTATGGATCATGTTGACGGTACTGCTCCTAACGGTTCTGCCGCTTATGAAAAGAGAGGTATCGCAGTTGATGTTCCCGAATGGAATCCTGAAAACTGTATTCAGTGTAACAGATGTGCAATAGTATGTCCTCACGCTGTAATCCGTCCTGTTGCCATGACAGCCGATGAGCTTGCAAAAGCTCCCGAGGGTACAAAGAGCCTCCCGATGATGGGACTTAAGGACCTCAACTTTGTAATGACAGTTTCAACACTTGACTGTACAGGTTGCGGCGCTTGTGCTCAGGTTTGTCCGGGTAAGAAGGGCGCTAAGGCTCTCACAATGCAGTCAATCGACTCACAGCGTCCTAAGCAGGCAGTATTTGACTACGCTCTCACACTTGAAGATAAGCCTGAAGTTCACGAGAAGTTCAAGTTCACTACAGTTAAGGGCAGTCAGTTCAAACAGCCGTTGCTTGAATTCTCAGGCGCTTGCGCAGGCTGCGGTGAAACACCGTATGCAAAGCTTGTTACACAGCTTTTCGGTGACAGAATGTTTATCGCTAACGCAACAGGCTGTTCATCAATTTGGGGTGCGTCTGCTCCTGCAACACCTTATACAAAGAATAAGAAGGGTTACGGTCCTGCTTGGCAGAACTCACTCTTTGAAGATAACGCAGAGTTTGGTCTTGGTATGGCTCTCGGTCAGAAGGCTATCCGCAACAGACTTATCGAGTATGTTGAGGGTATTCAGAAGGATACAGACAGCGCTGACCTTAAGACAGCTTGTCAGAACTATCTCGACACAGTAACAGATTCAACTTCAAGCCGTCCTGCAACAGACGCTCTTATCGCTGAACTCGAAAAGAACACAGAGGATGCAAAGGTTGGCGAACTTGTTAAGAAAACACTCGTTGACAAGGACGAACTTGCTAAGAAGTCAATGTGGATCTTCGGCGGTGATGGTTGGGCTTACGATATTGGTTTCGGCGGTCTTGACCATGTAATCGCATCAGGCGAAAATGTTAATATCCTCGTATTCGATACTGAGGTTTATTCTAACACAGGCGGTCAGGCTTCAAAGGCTACTCCTGTAGGTTCGGTTGCACAGTTTGCCGCCGCAGGTAAGGCTGTTAAGAAGAAAGACCTCGCCGCTATTGCAATGAGCTACGGCTATGTTTATGTTGCACAGTGCGCTATGGGTGCTGACAACAATCAGGTTCTCAAGGCTATGGTTGAGGCTGAAAGCTACAACGGTCCGTCACTCGTAATCTGCTACGCTCCGTGTATCAACCACGGTATCAAGGGTGGCATGGGCATTGCTCAGCTTGAGGAGAAAAAGGCTGTTGAGGCAGGCTACTGGAACATCTTCCGTTACGATCCTCGTCTTGCAGACGAAGGAAAGAATCCGTTCATGCTTGACGGTAAAGCTCCTTCTGCATCATATCGTGACTTCATCATGGGCGAAGTTCGTTATAACTCACTCACTCGTTCATTCCCCGAAAGAGCAGAAAAACTCTTTGAAAAGGCTGAAAAGGTTGCTGCTGATAAGTATGCTCACCTTGAAAAGCTTGCAAGCCTTCCCGATGCCGAATAATTTTGGCTAAAGCTTGTAAAAAGTGAATATGTGAATAAATAAAAAATTCTCCCGAATATGGCATTTGCCGTGTTCGGGATTTTTTTAATTGAAAATTGAAAATGGAAAGTGGAAAATTGTAGCGGCGTACAGTGAACGCCAATCGAACCGATTGCAAAATCGGTTCGACCACAGGCAACGTCAGTATTTTTCCGTTTAAATAATAATTTATAAATGTAAACCCGTAGGGGCGGTCATCGGCCGCCCGCCTTGATGAAATATTTTGTTTAATCACATATGTTTTGATGTGATTATAATTGTGTATTGAACCTTGCACGCATTGCGTGCAATCGTATGCGTTGCATACGAACGGGCGAACACGGTTCCCCCTAAAACATACATTGCAAAAATAATTGGAATTTTATACTTGGTCAAAATATGTATGTTGCTGTATGGTTGATTTGGTTTTGCAACCAAATCAAATGGCGGTCACTGACCGCCGCTACTGTTTGTGAAAACTGTCTGCACGAACATAAAAAATGCGGTGGCACATTGCCAACCGCATTTTTATTTTACATTTTCAATTTTCAACTTTCAATTTAACAATCACGCAACCGTAACCGTAATCGTGACGGAATTGGTTCTTTTCAGCACATCGGTGACTGAATATGTTACCTTGTACTTGCCTTTTCGGGTGGTTACTACATTGCCGAAAACTTCGATATTTGATGTTATGTCGTTGCCGCAGGTGTCAACGGCTGTTACTCCTGCAAGGGCGTAAAATTCGCCGCCGCTTTTGATCGTGTAATCGTTTGCACCGCTGATTATTGGTGTTGCTTTGGCATACGGGCATTTTTTATTGCTGTCTGTCGGATCCCATTTGTTGGTAAAATCGGTGATTTTGATTGCATCCGGTTTTCCGAGAGGGCCTGCATTTTCTGCATCGTCATATATGCTTACATTCGTGCCTGTGGGGCAGTTGTCATAAACCCACTTTGCATCCGAAACCGCAAGTCTTACGCATCCTTGTGATGCCTGTTCGCCAAGCTTGTTGAACTCCTCAAGCTCCAAATCTTCTTCGCTCATTGAGTAGTAGGGAACGGAGTGGAAAAGATAATCGCCCGAAATTCCGCTGATGTATCTTCCAAAAACATCGCCCACAAGGGAAAGCCATTCAGATTTGATTCCGATTGTGTAGTCACCCGTGATTGTCGAATTGTCAAGACCTGTGGAGCAAATCATCGCCCTTACGGGGATTGTGTACTTGCCCTTTTCGTCATATGTGTAAACCGTCACGCAGTTTGCCGTGCGGTTGACCTTGATTGCGTACAGGTTTTTTGCCGTGTTACGCTTATTGCTTTCAAGCTTGTCAAGATTTGCCGTTATACAGGTTGAGTAGCTTTGCTGTTTTTTCGTGGTTGATTTTGCCACCGTAACCTGAAATTCCGACTTTGATTTATCTTTTGAAATGGCAGAAATCAGAGCCGTACCCTCTTTGAGAGCGTCAACCCTTCCGCCGTCATCAACGGTAACAATTTTACTGTCCGAGCTTGTCCATTTGGTAACGGATTTTGCTTTTTCGGATGACAGTTCAATAAGCTTTGATTCGCCGACTTTTAATGTGAGCGAATCAACCTTGCTCGGAAATGTCGTATTTTCGGTTACTGCCGTATCGGGCGTCTGCGGTTTTGGAGAATTTTGAGAATCATTTCCGAAAATTCCCGTCACACCGCATAATATGCAGGTTGCAATGAGGACAACACAAAGTAAAAGAATGAAAATTTTCTTTTTCATAGATTACCTATCCTTATAGAATTTAACATTAAATGGTTACAAAATTTTAACCTTTGTATATTATAACTTTTTTTCGACAATCTTGCAAGTGCTATTTTAAATCGGCGAGAAATGTGGTAAAATGTCAGTCGGAGAATGTTTTGTATTTTCCAAACTAACAATTTATGGTGATAATTATGGCACATCCGATTAAACATTTCAGAACAATAACCCGTCACAGGCACAAGGTAATTGCCAACTGTGCAAGGGCAGGAATTCTCAGACAGGGATTAATACACGATTTGTCAAAGTATTCGCCTACAGAATTTATTCCGGGTGCAAAGTATTTTCAGGGCACGAGAAGTCCCAATGAAAAGGAAAGAGAGCTGTACGGCTATTCACAGGCGTGGCTGCATCACAAGGGCAGAAACCGTCACCATTACGAATACTGGAACGATTACAACCCAAAGACAAAGCAGATTGAAAATGTTGAAATGCCTGTAAAATATGTTATCGAAATGTTCTGTGACCGAGTTGCCGCAAGCAAAATCTACAACGGCAAAAATTACACGGACGGCGCTCCGTTTACATATTTTTGCAGAATCAGAGGCAAACACCGTATGCACCCCAACACCGAGGCCTTGCTTGAAAAATTATTGGTTATGCTGAGAGATGAGGGTGAAGAAAAGACTTTTGCATATATAAGAAGTATGAAAAAGTGATTGTTTGTGCGAATCCTCCCGTCTGAAATATAGTCGCAAGGCTACCCCTACAGAATTGCACAAACAAAAAAACTGTCTACACGAATAGGGTACGGCGGCTCGCCGTAAGGAGTGATAATATGAAAACCGACAAAGTTATAACTGCTATGATTGAATATTTTGGAAGTGACAAGAAAAGAATTCACCATTTTCTCAAGGTTTATTCATTCGCAAAGACAATCGGTGAAAGTGAAAATCTTTTGCCCGACGATCAGGAGCTCCTTGAAATCTCCGCAATTGTTCACGACATCGGCATAAAGGTGAGCGAAGAAAAGTACAATTCGTCTGCAGGAAAGTATCAGGAACTTGAAGGTCCTCACGAGGCTGAAAAGTTGCTTGCTGCTCTCGGCTACGAAAAAACATTTATTGACAAAGTTTGTTACCTTGTGGGACACCATCACACCTATGGAAATATTGATACTTTGCCGTACCGAATTTTGGTAGAGGCTGACTTCCTTGTGAACCTTTATGAGGATGATTCAAGCCGCAGTGCAGCAGAGCAGGCATATGACAAAATATTCCGCACAAATACAGGAAAAAATCTGCTGAAAATAATGTTCCTCACACCCTAAAATTGTACTCATTTACCATAGCGTTTTGAGTGTGAAAAAGTGGTGTAAAAAGTATCTCAAAATGCTTGACAACGCCCTTAAAAAGTGTTATTTTAATGGTGTTGGTTATATGATTATAAAAGTGAATAAATGACAGAATACAAGGATGTATGACGATTTTTTCAAGGAGCTGACCTTACCGGGCGTCTGCTTGGAATTGAGTCGGCATTTTTTTGTGTCATATACAAAATTCAGTATTAATTATCATTATCGGAGGTTTTACAGTAATGAGAGAAGAATGGACAAATTTTGCAGGTGGCAAATGGGAGTCCGACATTGATGTCAGAGACTTCATTCAGAAAAACTACACACCTTATGACGGCGACCAGTCTTTCCTTGAAGGTCCTACAGAAGCTACAGACAAGCTCTGGGGCGAGCTCAAGGAACTCCAGAAGGAAGAAAGAGCCAAGGGCGGCGTTCTTGATATGGAAACTGAGGTTGTAAGCGGCATCACAGCTTACGGCGCTGCATATCTTGATAAAGACCTTGAAAAGGTTGTAGGTCTTCAGACAGACAAGCCTCTCAAGCGTGCATTTATGCCTTACGGCGGTATCAAAATGGCTGAGCAGTCATGCCAGATGTATGGCTACACTCCAAGCCCTAAACTCCACGAAATCTTTACAAAATATCACAAGACTCACAACCAGGGTGTATTCGATATCTACACTCCTGAGATGAAGCTTGCTCGTCACAACAAGATTCTTACAGGTCTTCCCGATACATACGGCAGAGGCAGAATCGTTGGTGACTACAGAAGAGTTGCTCTTTACGGTATTGACCGTCTTATCGAAGGCAAGAAAGAGGACTTTGCAGAAACAAACCGTCAGGGTATGAGAAGAGGCGACTTCCAGCTTCGTGAAGAAATCGCCGATCAGATTCGTGCTCTTAACGATATGAAGGAAATGGCACTTTCTTACGGCTTTGATATTTCACAGCCTGCTAAGAACGCTGCAGAGGCAGTTCAGTGGCTCTACTTTGGTTATCTTGCTGCTATCAAGACTCAGAACGGCGCTGCAATGAGCGTTGGTCGTGTATCAACATTCCTCGACATCTACATCGAGCGTGACCTTGAGAACGGTACACTTACAGAATCACAGGCTCAGGAACTTGTTGACCACTTTGTTATGAAGTGCCGTATGGTTAAGTTTGCAAGAATTGAGTCTTACAACCAGCTCTTCTCGGGCGACCCTGTATGGGCTACACTCGAAGTTGCAGGTCTTGGCATTGACGGCCGTTCAATGGTTACAAAGAACGACTACCGTTTCCTCCACACACTTGAGAATATGGGACCTTCACCTGAGCCAAACCTCACAGTTCTTTATTCTTCAAGACTTCCGGAGAACTTCAAGAAGTATGCTGCTCATATTTCAGTTACAACAAGCTCAATTCAGTACGAGAACGATGATGTAATGCGTCCTGTATGGGGCGATGATTACTCAATCTGCTGCTGCGTATCCGCAACACAGACAGGTAAGGAAATCCAGTTCTTCGGTGCAAGAGCTAACCTTGCTAAGTGCCTTCTCTACGCTATCAACGGCGGTATTGATGAAAAGACAAAGATGCAGGTTGGTCCTGAATATACACCTATCACATCAGAGTACCTTGATTATGACGAAGTTATCAAGAAGTATGACACAATGATGGATTGGCTTGCTCACCTCTATGTAGGCACACTTAACATGATTCACTACATGCACGATAAGTACTACTATGAGGCAGCAGAAATGGCTCTTATCGATACAGATGTAAGAAGAACATTTGCAACAGGTATTGCAGGCTTCTCACATGTTGTTGACTCACTCAGCGCTATTAAGTACGCTAAGGTTAAGGTTATCCGTGACGAGGACGGCATTGCTGTTGACTTTGAAACAGAGGGTGACTTCCCAAGATACGGTAACAATGATGAGAGAGCAGATAAGATTGCCGTTGATCTTCTCAAGACATTCATGGCTAAGCTCAAGTATTGCCACACATACAGAGATTCAGAGCCTACAACTTCTATCCTTACAATCACATCAAATGTTGTTTACGGTAAGGCTACAGGTTCACTTCCTGACGGCAGAAAAGCCGGCGAGCCGCTTTCACCGGGTGCTAACCCAAGCTACGGTGCAGAGCAGAACGGCCTTCTTGCTTCACTTAACTCTGTTGCTAAGCTTCCTTACGAGTACGCTCTTGACGGTATTTCAAATACTCAGACAATCAACCCGGGTGCTCTCGGACACAACGATGACGAGCGTGTTGACAACCTCGTAAATGTTATGGACGGCTACTTTGATCAGGGCGCACACCACCTCAATGTAAATGTATTTGGTACAGAAAAACTCATTGACGCTATGGAGCATCCTGAGAAGGAAGAGTACGCTAACTTCACAATCCGTGTATCGGGTTATGCTGTTAAGTTCATCGACCTTACAAGAGAGCAGCAGCTGGATGTTATTGCCAGAACCTGCCACGACAGAATGTAATGTCGGACAACGCTGTTAAAGGCTTTGTACACTCAATAGAAACTTTTGGCTCTGTTGACGGTCCGGGCGTGAGATTTGTGATTTTTCTGAGCGGTTGCGCAATGCGTTGCCAGTTCTGTCACAATCCCGACACCTGGAAACACGATGAAAACACCGTGGAATACACCGCCGACGAGTTGCTTAATAAAGCGCTTGCATACCGCCCCTATTGGAAAAATAAGGGCGGTATCACAGTAAGCGGAGGTGAGCCGCTTTTACAGATTGACTTTTTGCTTGATTTGTTCAAGAAGGCTAAAAAGCAGGGCGTTAATACCTGTATTGACACAAGCGCCAACCCGTTTACAACCAAAGAGCCGTTCTATTCAAAGTGGAAAGAGCTAATGGAATATACGGATTTGCTGTTGCTTGATATAAAGCATATCGACAACGAACAGCACAAAATCCTTACAGGACAGCCAAACACCAATATTCTTGAAATGGCAAGACAGCTTTCCGATATGGGCAAGCCCGTATGGATAAGACATGTTCTTGTGCCTGAAAGAAATGATAAGGACGAGTATCTTTTCAGACTTGCCGACTTTATCCGTTCGCTCAAGAATGTTGAGCGTGTAGAGGTGCTTCCGTATCACACACTCGGTGTGTACAAGTGGAAGGCTCTCGGTTATGACTATCCTCTCGAGGGCATTGAGCCCCCGACAAAAGAGCGTGTTAAGAATGCGGAAATGATTCTTAACGGCGAAAAAACAAGAGATTAATTTCTTATATAACAACGGCAGTACCGATTTTTTTGGTACTGCCGTTTTTGTTTTGATTTTTATTTGTTATTATGCTTTTGTTGTTTTTTCTTCAGCAAAATTGATGAATCAAAGGTGTATTCAAAGATTTTTGAGCTGTCCTTGTTGAGAAATCTCAGCGTAACTTTTGGGTTATCAACATCTTAAAATAATAGCAGATAAAGCAGAATTTTGCAATAATAAAACACCTTGCCGCCGTATCCAATATACAACTATTGAAAAATTGCGCAGAATATGGTACAATTCACCCAACAAAGCATTGATTTTACAAACAATTACTACATATTTTTAATTTGAAAGGAGTAAAGTAATGAAATCAGAAAACATAAAAAAATTTGGTTGTGTTTTGCTTAGCGCCATAATGCTTTCGGGCATTTCGGTGTGTGCTGTATCTGCCGAAGAAAAATCAACGGAAATTCATATAGTTCACACAAACGATATTCACGGCTACTACAAGTCCACATCGGGCGGTCAAATCGGTTTTGATGCAGTCAAGACCATTGCGGACAAGGAAAATGCCGATTTGATACTTGATGCAGGCGACACCTTTCACGGACAGTCATTTGCCACCGTTGAAGAGGGAAAAAGCATTGCCGAGCTTATGGACGCTGTAGGTTATGACGCAATGACGCCCGGCAATCACGATTGGTCTTACAGTGCCGACAGGCTGAGAGAGCTTGACAGAGAAAGCTCTTTTACCATACTTGCCTCAAATGTGGCAGACACAAACGGCAACAGATATTTTGACAACAACTTTTATATAAAGAATGTTACTGCTGATGACGGCACAAAGGTAAGAGTCGGAGTTTTCGGCGTTATTGACGAAGATTTTTACACATCAACATCGGCAAAGAATGTTGAAAATGTTCGCTTTGAAAATTCAGCCGAAACAGCGACAGCGTATGCGAATTTTCTCAGAGATGACGAGAATTGTGATATTATACTTGCGCTGACTCATAATGCAAACCCCGAAAAATTCATTGCCGAAACATCGGGCATTGATGCGGTAATCGCAGGTCATCAGCACATTCTCATTGACAAATACTGTACTGACAGTGACGGCAAGAGCGTAAAGCTTGTTGAGGCAAACTGCTTTTTCAAAAATGTAGGTGTGCTTACTCTGACATATTCCAATGAAAAGGGCGTTACCGATGCAGTCGAAAAAACATATTCGTCTGCCGATACTCAGGGGATGTCCGATGAAAAGATTGCGTCCGATATTTCTGCAATTGAAAAGCGTGAACAGAGCGTACTCAGCGAAGTAATCGGCGAGAGCAGTAGGGAGTACGCTTACAGCTGGGAAGAGCTGAGAACAAGCGAGCAGGAGATAGGCAGAATCGTAACAGCCGCTTATCTTGACTTTACGGGTGCTGATGTTGCAATGGAGAATGCAGGCGGAATCCGTTCGGGTATTCCAAAGGGTAATGTGACATATTCCGATTTGATTTCAATTTCACCCTACGGCAATGTGCTTGTTGAAAAGGAGCTTACAGGTCAGCAGATTATTGATATTCTTGAATTTTCAGTTGACCTTATGAAGAAAAACAATGCGGTTTATGACCTTCAAAAGCAGGCGATAAAGGACGGGGAAGACCCGTATCAATACAGCTGGCCGGATAACAGCGGTTCTGTAATGCAGTTCAGCGGTTTAAGTGCGGTATATGACTATTCAAAGCCGTACGGCGGCAGAGTGTCAGATGTAAAAATCGGAGGAAAGTCAATTGACACTTTAAAAACTTACAGAGTGGTTTCAAATAACTATGCGTTTGACAGTTCCGATTACGGCGATGTTGCGTCGCTCACGACCGTGAAAGAATATACCACCTGCGAACAAATTCTGCGTGATTATATCGGCAAGGGCGATTTTGAAAAGGCTGCCGCAAATGCAAATCTTGTTGAAAAATCGTCACCGTCGGAAGAAACGACTGCTACTCAGGAACAGACTGTTCAGACTGCTCCAACGGGTGAGCCTGCAACTGTCGGTACAACCTCTGCAAATCCGACTTCGGCAACAGGCGGTGCCGCAACATCGGACAGCACTCCTTCACAGCCTGATAAAAACGGCAGTGTTCAGACAGGAGTGACAGCAACGGCTGTTATGATGCTTGTTGTAATTTCGGGCGGAGTACTTTTTGCCCTTGCAGAGCGTAAAAAGAGAATATGACACATTGACAGCCATTTGTGCAAAGATTATCAGTTGCCTATTGAAAAATTTGTAAAAATGGTATAAAATAGCGATAAGTAGAAAAATACGGTTTTTCCGCTGATTTATATTAATACTGAAAGAGGTGCCGGAATGGATAAAAACAAAAAATTATTCTACACAATCATCGGTGCAATCTCTGCACTTGCGGCTGCCACAGCAGCATTTCTCGCTTTAAAAAAGCACAGATGCGCAGAACAGAAGCTTATTGAGGAAATTGACGATATTGTTTCCGAAAAAGAGCCTGAGGAGGCTGCAAAGGAAGAACCGCAGGCAGAAGTTACAGCCGATGAGCTTGCTGAGGAAGAATAAGCAACAAGTTGTTGCACCCAATTCGGGTAGCAGTATTTGCATACGCAAAAGTTAAATACCAGAGCGGTGCTTTCAATTAAGAATTGAAAGTTGAAAACAGAAAATGATGTCGGCGGTGTGCCACCGCAGTCTATTCAAGAAAACAGTTTAAAAAAGAAAATGCATCAGTTGCCCGAAAAGCTCTGATGCATTTTTGTTTTGTGCGAAGTAACCGCCAAACCCACAGCCGTGAGGCATTATAAAAACGCAGACATCATCTGATATCTGCTATACCTCCTCAATGGCTTGTCGGTTAAAGCAACCGTAAGCCTTAATTCCCTCTGAATTTAAGATAAACGGCATAGACAGCCTTTTTAATTTTTTGAATTGGCGTAAGCTTGAAACCCTTCTTTTTCATAAGACTGAGAATTTCTGTATAATAGTCCTTGTTCTGATGTTTGAGAACATAGTCCATATATTTGTTCTTGTCTCTGTAAAATTTCGGAATATCAAAAACATTCTTATACAGTTCAAGTTTTCCGAGTGCCATAAGCTCAAATTGCGTTCTGACGCACTTTTCACAGTGACCGCAGTTGTTCTCACCGTAGTAACACACATTGAGGTTATCATATGTAATCGGAAATTTTGAAATGAAGTCAACCTTTTCAAGCCTAGTCTTTTCAAGCCCTGTAATGTAAAAATCGGTACTTTCGGTACTCAGCATACTTGCCGTAAATGCCTCATAGTGTGCCGAGCCGGTGTCGCATTGTTTTATCGAAAAACTGCTTATCGGGTATCCCGACGCATAGTAATAGTTTTTGAAAAATTTCTGCATACATAAGACCGCCGAAAAGCTGCAATAATGATGAACCTTTACATACGGCAGGGTAAGATGTTCACCGAGATTTGAATTAATGTCAATCAACGGCATATCAAAGATTTTTGCGGATTTTTTTGCAATTTCAAGACGATTTTCGTACAGCTCGGCAGATTGTTCGGGTGTGTAATTAGCCGTACTCCTGTGGGAGCCGACATTGAAAAAGGTAAGATGACTCAGCTTTTCCGTTCTGTTTTCGGAAAGACTGCAAATTGTGTCAAATGAATCCACACCTCTCGAAAATCCTGTTGCCGACGCATTTTTGCAGCAGTAGTTTTCCTGTGTAAGCTCTTTTGCAGATATCGAAATTTTGTTGAATAATTTTGAATTTTTTGTAAGAACGGGAATGAAAATTTCATTAAGCTGAAAACACAGTTGCTTCGACATCTTTGCTTCTGCCGAAATATTTAGACTGTTGTTCATTGCATACGGCAACAGCGCAACAACGAATGCGTCGGCACTTTCGGTCAGATAGTCAGCATACTTTGCATCAACATCAAACCAGAGAATGTAGGAAGGCTTTCCGTTTTCGCTGATTTTTGAACAGAGTCTGGCACGATTAGCAAGTTTTTCAATTTTCGGTTTGCCGATAATCAATGTTTCCATACTTTTACCCTCAAATTAATCTCTGAAAAACAAATCTCTTGTGTAAACCTTTTCTTTTACACAGTCAAGAACGGAGCTGTATCTGTTTGCAACGATTACATCCGATTTTGTGACGAACTTTTCAAAGTCGTTTTCAACGCCAAAGCCCTCGAATAAATCGACTTTAAGTGTCGGTTCGTAGATGATTAACTCGATACCGTTATTTTTCAAAAGCTCCATAACGCTCTGAATTGAGCTTTGTCTGAAGTTATCGGAATTTGACTTCATTGTAAGGCGGTAAATTCCGACAGCTTTTGGATTTTTATTCATTATCTGTGATGTAATAAATTCTTTTCTTGTCTTGTTAGATGTTACAACAGCGCTGATAATGTCATTCGGAACATCCGAAAAATTGGCCTTGAGCTGTTTTGTGTCCTTTGGCAGACAGTAACCGCCGTAGCCAAAGGACGGATTGTTGTAGTGATTTCCGATTCTCGGATCAAGACACACACCGTCAATGATACTTTTAGTGTTAAGGTTCTTCATTTCGGCATATGTGTCAAGCTCGTTGAAAAAGCTGACACGCATTGCAAGGTATGTATTTGCAAAAAGCTTGACCGCCTCTGCCTCTGTGTAGTCCATAAAGAGAGTGTCTATGTTTTCCTTAATTGCACAGTCTGCAAGTGCCGTTGCAAAAGTCTCGGCAGATTTTTTCAGTTCTTCATTTTCCATATCAACACCGACAATGATTCTTGACGGGTAGAGGTTATCATAGAGAGCCTTGCCCTCACGCAAAAATTCGGGACTGAAAAGAATTTTTGTGTATTTGTATTTTTCAATAACACTTTTTGTGTATCCAACCGGTATAGTGGATTTGATAACTATAACCGCATTTGGGTTGCATTCAATTACAAGCTCAATTACAGCCTCAACGGACGATGTATCAAAAAAGTGTCTTTCGTCATCGTAATTGGTAGGAGTAGAGATAATTACAAAATCAGCGTTTTTGTACGCAGATTTTGCATCAACGGTTGCAACCAAATTTAATTTTTTGTCAGCAAGATATTCTTCGATTTCCCTGTCGGCAATCGGAGATTTCTTTTCATTGATTAACCTTACCTTGCTTTCAACGACATCAACAGCGGTTACCTCGTGTTTCTGCGAAAGAAGTACAGCGTTTGAAAGACCTACATAGCCTGTCCCGGCAATTGCTATTTTCATTTGGTTTCACCTGATTACTTTTTTAATAATTTTTTTGCCTTTTGAATCTGTGACGGACTGAGAATTGACTTTGCTTTTTCCATCATCTTGAGCTTCATTCCGCCAAATTTCATTCTGTTGTCATGAAAAAGCCTGTTAATAAGCTTTGCGTCCTCTTCCATATCGGTGAAAATCTCAACAAAAATCGGTCGGTCGGATTCTTCTGCAAGTGTAGGAATAATGTTGTCAACTTCTTCCTTGGTTGTTGCGCTGTAATAGTCATATCCGAGTGATTCAATCCAGCCCTTTGCGCCCTTGTGATGTTCGGCGCAGATGTACTGATTGATTGTAGGAATCTTTTCCTTGCCCATAAAGAAGTGAAATTCTGAACCACCGCCGTTGTTGAGAAGAATAATTCTCGCATTGTTCTTGATTCCTCTGATGCCTGCGGAGTTCATATCATAGAAGAAACTGAGGTCGCCCACAACGCAAAAGGCAAGCTCGTCTGTTGCCGATGCCTGTCCGAAGAACGAAGACATACAGCCGTCAATACCCAGAGCGCCGATATTGCTGTAAACCTTGACATTCGGTTTCAAATCGAAGAACTGCATAGTTCTTGTACTGCTGAGAATTGCAAGGTGCAGAACAGAACGGTCGGGAATAATTTCAGCAAGCTTTTTGGCAACATACATATTTGAGAACGGAAGACTGCTTGAATAATCAAGCATTTTGATATCGTCATTCCACATATTGTAGTATGTCATATCATTTTTTGAATCCTGCGGTGCGTTCTCTGCAAAGCAGTTAAAGAAATACTGCGGTGTACATTCAAATATATCTGTCAGCTTGTCGGAAAAATCTCTGATTCTTCCCGCAGTATCAATTTGCCAGTGAACAAATTTTTCCTTGTGAGCCTTAATCATAGGCTTGAGTTTATATGAAGCAATATTGTTGCCGAACGAAATAATAAGATCGGGGCATAACTCGCCGAACATTCCCTGCATTGAGCATTCTGACAAAGGATAGGTCATAAGGCAGCCCTTGCACTTGAGGTTTGACATATGCTCAACCGATATAAGGCAATTGTATTTCTCAAAGAACTTCTCAACGCACGCTCTGTCATCTTCCGAGAAACAGTTGTTCTGACCGGCAATGACAAGAATTTTCTTATATTTTGAAAGCCTTTCTGCATATTCACGCCACTTCTCGGAGGGCATATCGGGAGAAATTCTGTTGATTTTCCTAACCTGAGGAAGATTTTCACAATCATATACAGCCGAGTTTTCAACAATCGGAATATTGATATGCACAGGTCCTGTTCCGTGATGGTCAAGCTCCGAAAGAGCCTCGTTAATAAGTCTTTCGCAGTACCATCTGTCATTTCCGCCACGCACAACGGGAAGATTAACGGATTTTTTTGTAACCGATTCAAAAATATTGACCTGCTGGGTTTTCTGCAGCATAAGCTGATTTAATCTGTACGGGTCTTTGTCAGCGGTAATTGCGACAATCGGAACATCCTGATAAAATGCCTCTGTCATACCCGGAAGATAGTTGCTTACAGCCGTACCCGAGGTACAGATACAGGCAACGGGGGATTTTGTCTGTTGTGCAAGTCCGATGCCGTAATACACGGCACTTCTCTCGTCAACGACCGAATGACACTCAAAAAAATCGTCATTTTCAAGTGAATGAATTATAGGAATATCACTGCCTCCGGGAGAAAGCACCAATTTGTTGATATTATATTTTTTCAGAAGTGCAGTGAGCAACTGAATGCTTTTTATTGTAGAATACATACGCTTTCCTCCGCTTTAGTTTTTAATAATTCCGGAACCGCCTGTAATCAGAGCGATTTTGCCGTTAAGAATATTGTTGTTCTCCTTCTGCACATACACGGGAACAACATTTTTTGCTTTAAATGTTTTGATTATGCCCTGTCTGACTTTTTTTAGTGTATTTTTAAGACTCATTTTAACCACCGCTGACAAAGGATTTAAGATAATCCAAAGATATTATTGTCTGGTTCTTGATTTTTTTGTTCACATCGTACCAGTTTATTTCGGTTTCTCGGCAGTTTCCGTCAACAATTTCACGGTCGATTCCAAGACTTTTCAAAAGGCCTTCGGAGCGGATGTTTCTTCCGCTTTTGTTCTTGAATTCAACAAAAAGATTCTTGTTGAAAATAACAGAAAACGCTGTTCCGTGAAACGAGTTTGTAACAACATATTCGGCATTTTTGAAACAGCCGACAAATTCCTCAACAGTAGGTGCAACAATATAATTTATACCGTGACTTACAGGGTGAGGTGCATCGTTTATGCAGTAAACGGGAAGGTTCTTTTCTTTTGACAGTTTAAGGGCAAAATCCACAAGCGAAACTGCCGGATTAGCCGTAAAAATGAGGATATACGGTTTGTCGATTTTTGAAACGGCAATCTTTTTCCATTCGTCTGCCGAAATCAGCAGGGTAGGATCAAGATGAGTTTCGGCGGTTCTGCCCGTGAGTTCTTTTACAAGCTTTTCTCCGCTCGGTTCACGAACTGAGAACTTCTGAAAACCGTTCAGCCTTTTTTTATATTCATCAATAAATTCATCGGGCAATGTCGGAACGGCAAAGCTTGCCGCATATGAATACTTCTGTTTGTCATCGGCAAATGTCAGAAAATAAGCGGGATCAAAACCGACGCATCTCGGACTCCACACCTGATCGCTTCCCGAAATGAACAAGTCATAATCGTTTTTAAGCTCCCCGATATTCTGCGGAGTATACGACTTTTTACTCTTTACAAGATAGTTATTGAAAAACGACTTAAAAGCGTCTCTGCGTTTTGCTCTTCTCCTTACCATGACACAGCTTTTTGCAAAGGATTTCAGAAGGTCGTTTTTATAAATGCGAAAGGGTTTGTAGTCGGCTGTGATTTTCGGACAGATATAGTCAACAATTTCACACTCTGCACCGAGCGAGGAAACGGTTTTTTGCAACGCATAGCTCTGAAGCACAGCGCCGTAGTTCAATGCACGGTGAAATGTTACAATGCCTACCTTTTTCATTATCTGCTTCCCCCTGATTGTTTTTTGTACAAAAAATATCCCATGGGATAAAATATGACCGCAAGAGCCCTCTTTGAAAATGTGTCGGGCATCTTTTTTATTTCGGAAAATCTTTTGCCGTTGAGTAAGCCGTCACGGGAAAGTCCCACAAATTGTTTGATAAAGAACTTAGGATTGCTCTTTGCGTAATCCCAACATTCGTTTATAAAGTGGAGTCTTACGAAAATAGTTTCCCTGTGAGCCGAGTAAGCGTTACCCGTCAAAGAATTTTCCTGATCGTTTATGTAATATCGCAACGGTGTGTCAATAAAACGGGTTATATACTTTCTTCCGATATTGTCCCAATAGATATTTTCGGGATAAAAATGAAGTCCCGAAACACACGGATATGGGTTGGCTCTGATTATTTCAAGTTTTGTCATTCCCCACATCTCACCGTCAATTTTATACTTCAATCTCAGGTCAAGGTCGGAACAGTCAAATCGTTCTGACGGCAGAGGACAACCGTTTGTTTTGCCGCTTTCGTTACAGGTGCGGCACGAAATTCCCTTGTATTTTGACTTGTCTTCATCGGGAATTTTGTTCCATTCGTTTATAAATGTTTCAAGGGCATCGTCTTTTACGCTGTCATCGGAGTCAATCGTTATAAAGAATTCACCCTTTGCAATCTGTGCCGCAACATTTGTTGCAATGTGTTTTCCTTTGTTGGTCTGATATTTATAGGTTATGTTAAAGTCGGGCTTGTCGCTGATGAATTTCTCAACCGTTTCTTTTGTGTTGTCGGCTGAACCGTCATCAACAATTATCCATTCAAAATTTCTGTATGTCTGTCTTTTCAGCGCCTCATATAATCTGGGCAGAGTTTTTGCCCTGTTATATGACGGTGTAAAAACGGAAAAAGTATATTCAGTCATTGCAACCTCAAAATGATAATAATTTAGCTTTTCTTAAACTTCTTCTTAATTTTATCCTTGATAAGAACTAGTTCTTTTCTTGAGAAAATGAGCGGAACGGAAACGGCATATCCTGCCAGTCCGCTTGCTGCACAGAGAAGAAGGAATGACATCCAGCTGTTTGCGTGTACAAAGCTGTTGATAAAGATGAACATGGTGATAACAACAGCAAAGCAGAACCATCCTCTGAAAATAGACTTGTAATATGTTGTAAGCTTTATTTTCAAAATATGTGCGGCGTACAACGGAACAAATACTATCGCTTTAAGACCGATAAAAACAGAGCTGACGCCTGCAATAGCATAAACGCCGAGCGGTGTAAAGTGTATGAGCAGTAAAACGATAATAACCGTAAGAACACCGCATACAAGCGAGATAAGAACGGAGGCCTTGAGCTTGTTGCATACGGTGAAAAGGCTAGAAAGAGTTCTTGTGTGACAGGTAAACAGGTATGAAATACATACAAGCACCGACAAAATCTGAATTATGGTAATTTCGTCCGGAGATTTGGTCGGCTGCCACAATGTATAGAACTTGTTGCCAAACGCAATAAATCCCGCAAGAGGTGCAGTCATGAGAAAACTCATAATCTTTGACGAAAACTTTGTTTCTTCAACAAGTAAGTCCGTGTTGCCCTTTGCATAAAGGATTGTAAATCTGGGAGTGAAGATATTTGCAATGGTTGTAATAAAGTTATCAATGCAGTGCGGAACGGTGTTTGCAATCGATAAAAGTCCCATGAGTCCCGCTCCGAGAGTCAGGTTACAGATTAACAGGTCAAGACCTCTGTTCAGAGCTGTGCTGAGATAACCGATTGACGACCAAATTCCTGCGGAAATCAGAACTTTTACCAGCTTGAAACTGAAAAGGTTGAAGTTCATCTTTACTTCCGGCAGAATTTTTTTCTTGACTTTGATATTGGTAAGCAAAAGAAAAATTCCGCTTGCAAGTGATGCCATAGCGAGAAAATATACTTTTGCGGGAAAAAACGAGAACAAAATTACTACAAGCAAAAGCTTGAGCGTGTTTGACGCAATATCACGGAGGGAATTGATATACAGCTTGTTTTTTACAAATGCCGCAGTAGTAAATATTGCCGTGATAACGCTGATTATAAATGTTGCAAAAGTGAGCGCAAACAATATCTTTACGCTGTCAACAAGATTTTCGGGAACATTCAGTATAAATTCAATGTTGAATGTAATAATTGACGAAACCAAAAGTAAAACGCCGGCAATAATCAGGTCGGCAACCAGAACCGAGCTGAAATATCTTGATGCCTTGTCAATGTTTCCTTTGCTGTATTCAATTGAAATAAATCTGCCCGACATTGAGTTGAGAGCAGATGTTACAATGGTGGCATACTGGACAAAGTTGTTTGCAAGTCCGATAAATCCGTAGGTTTCAGAACCGAGTTCCTTTACAAGATAGGGTGCAAGAACAAAGTTAATTCCTGTTCCTATCAAAAAAGACACTATGGCGGCAACCATATTTATTGCCATTTGTTTACTTGTTGATAATTTTTTCATAATATGACCTTAGTTTTAACTGATTAAAATTTTGGAAAAGCATTGAAGAGCTGTTCTTTCTTCAGTTCAACAATATCCGGATCGATTCTGTAATTATTTTTCACCTCGCTGATTGTAGGCATATCACCGTTTGAACAATCAAAGGGTGTGTGTGTAATGTCAAAGGCAGAGAGGTAATCATTGTACTTGTTTCCGTCACCGAACATATTGTTCGTAAGGGTTATGTGCATATTTGGAATGTGGAAACTGTCAGCAACAATCATACCGTGAAGGCTGCTTGAAATAATGTATTCGCACTCGCCTATTTTTTCGACAACCTTTTTTGGGTTTTCCTTCAGGTCAATAAGCGTTGAATTATCGTAGTTATCAAGAAGTTTTTTCACAACAGGGTGATCCTGTTCCTTAAAGTGCGGGATAATTCCGACACGATACTTTTTTTCGGGATAAAATCCAAGCCACCTTTCGGCAAGAAGTCCTCCGTCACCTGTCGGCACATCAAGCTTTTTGCCGAGAATATTTTCCATTCTCTGCAATGAAAGTCTGCCCCTCAGAGCGTGTATATGTATATGTCTGAATATCAGCCCCAAATCAAGCTCGGCATTGCCTCGGATAAAGCCCGTACTCCATATGTGGACATTATCATTTATAAAATGCTCAATTTTCTGCTTTGCTCTGATCCTCGGATATGTTGAGTACATTATGTGGTCAAGTGCAGAACCGATTGCAATCAGGTTACAGCTTTTAAGGTCTTTTCTTACAACCTTGATGTTAAACAGTTCTTCAAGCATATCTTTATTAAGAAGATCTCCCATATTCGGAATCGGGGGATACATTATCTTATATACCATTGTATTTTCTCCGTTGTATTATTTGCGCCGTGAGCAGAAGCTCTGATTAAGAGATATAAATATCGGATTTGTCTTGCATATGTATATCAGCGAATAAGTAATAAGCATCCATATCGATGTTGTTGCCCATGGTTCGGTGGAAATCAGAAGTTTTGGAAGTGTTACGCACACAAGCGTACAGCACAACGCAAATTCCGACTTATCTTTGATTCTTGTGCATACAACCTTTGCCGTCAGCGAAAGGCTTGAATATACCGGAATAAGTCCGAATACAATTCCGCCTTCAAAGAGGTATTGGTAGATGTACTGGTGCGGATACGGCCATGAACGGTTTGCCAGCTCACCCGAAACCTTTGAGAAGGTTTCAATGCCGTAGCCGAAAATAGGATTGTTCGCAATTGCGGGCAATGTAAATGCATCAATTGCGGTTCGTCCGTCAGATACATCACCGAGTTCAAGATATTTAATCATTTTTGAAATGAAGCTCGGAACGCTGTTTAAAATACTGTTGCACAAGTCTGCCAGCGAATGCAACAGGGGAAGTGCAAATATAATTATCAAAATTCCGATTACAGAGAAGACAATAATGAGCGACAGCTTAATCGCAGACAATTTTTTGCGTTTGTCGTCATCGTATGCGTTTATGACAAGCACAATGGCACAGCAGGCAAGACAGAGAACAGCGCCTCTGTTTGCAAACAAAACAATCTTAGCCATTATGTAGAGGTTGTATATATATGTAAGTTTTATGAGAAGGTTCGACTGCTTTCTGTACAGCTTAAAATGTATCATGGCAACGATAACAGGTGATAAAATTGCGTAGATATTACCCATATATGCCTGATTGTATTTTACATACTGGAGAACAAAAAACAAATTTATAACCGGCAGGGTTATAAGGGAAAGATAGAGAATATACCGCATCACAAGTTCCCCGTCAAGCTTTTTGCCTATGACATAAATCGGTATTATTGCGTAAAATATGAATTGAATCACATTCAGATCGCAGTTATTTCCGTGAAAAATGAGGGAATAAAGATACCACAAGGTTACAAAAGAGAGAAAGAACATAACAGGAAGTTCTATAGTCACTTTCTTGTAGTAAATTATTTCCGCAATGATTATTGTAAGTGCAATTACCAAAATTATGAAATTGTTATGAAAATCTTTAAAAGCCGGAATACGAACGATTGTACCCGTGATGGTCTGTGCTGAAATCATCATGGCTACAACAAAGCTGTTAAGTTTTATGAAAAGCCGGTCTTTTGAGTTTTGAAGCGTGTTTTCCATAAATTACCTCGGTTATTTTCGTAGAATAAAAGTCATTCCGTCTTTAACAAACAAAAACAGAGCCTTTGCCGGATTGGAAGTTTTGAACGCCCAATGCATAGCCTTTTTCAACTGCTTTTGTTTTAAATACGCCTTGCCGATTTCCGTATAATGAATGTTGTACAATCTTTTTTGTTCTTTCTCGGTGAATTGTTCAATAATCGGCTTCATTTTATTAAGATAATGAAGTCTGTATTGTTCATAAAGCTCGCCCTTCGGCATATTGCGGTCAAGCTTGAACTTTTCAATGCAGACATCACTTATGCAGGCAACCCTGCAGCCGCAGGCAACACGGGCAAAAAATTCAAGATCCTGATGACGCTTAAATGATTCGTCCCATTCCTTTACATAGTCAAGCACACTTCTTTTAATCATAATTGTACTTGAACAGGCAATTATTTCGTTGCACAAAAAGCGGTAAAGAAAATTGTCGGCATTATCCGCTTTTACAATACGGTCGGTGTTCTCGGTCATATGCTCCAGAAACGAGCCGTAAATCATTGCGTAATCTTCGGGAAGCTTTTCAAAGCAGTCAACCTGTTTCTGCGTTTTGTCCGGAAGAAATACATCGTCATCATCAAGAAAGCCCAAATAAAATCCCTTTGACGCTCTGATTCCCGTGTTTCTGGCGGCAGAACCGTTAATATTCTTTTTGTGTACAAGATATTTTACATTTTCAAATGTTTCGTATTTTTTCATTTTTTCGGCAGTAAGCAACTGTTCCGGTTCATTTTCGCCGTTATCGTCAACAACGATTACCTCAATGTTTTTGTATGTCTGGTTAAGAACGCTGTCAACGGCAGAGTTGATCTTGTCGGCACCCTTATATGTAGGAATGATAACGGAAACGAGCTGTTGCATTTATACCACCTTAAAATGTTTTGCTGTAATTATAAATTTTTTTGTGCGTGTCTTGCTCTGAGTGTGCGGTCAATGTAGAAGTCCTGAAGAAGCTTTGCCGTGTTGCATACATCGAATCCGGCGTCTGTAACCTGTTTCTGACAGTCCTTTCTTTCGTATGCGTCAAGCACATCAAGGCAGGTTTTTGCCCATACATCGGCAGAGTTTGAAAGCGAAAGTCGTGTTACATTGTCCGTAACAACAGTTTCATCGGCAATAACATCGCTCATAACAATCGGCAAGCCCGAAGTCTGGGCTTCAATGCCCGTAAGCGGCAAGCCTTCCCATAATGACGGAAAAAGGAAAAGGTCAAGCGCTTGATACAATACGCTTGTGTCCATAATGCCCGTAAAAATCACATCATTTTCAAGACCGAGTGCCTTTGTTTTAGCTTTTATATCGTCCTCAAGCTTTCCTTCACCGCAGAGAACAAGAACCGTGTTCTTATTCATCCTGTGAATCTCGTTAAAGACATCAAGAATAAATGTATGGTTTTTCGGCTGTGCAAAACGGCCTACATGACCGATGACGATTTTGTCGCCGACGCCGAGCTTTTCACGCATATCTCTGCGTGTCTGTTCGTTATATTTGAATCTGTCTGTTTCAATGCTGTTGTTGATATATTTTACTTTTCCGTCCTGAACAGCCTGTTTTCCGAACAGCCATTCTCCGGCAGGCTTTGAGCACATAAACATATCCGTGCAATGTTTTTTGATGAACATTTTTTCGTAAAGAAAGAAGAAATATTTCAGATTTACGACAGTTTTCGCATTGTGAGCATGTGCAATTCTTGTCGGAATTCCTGCCTGATGAGCATAATCAAGCGTCCAGAGTCCCAGTTCCTGATGAACATGAAAAACTTTGTACTCCGGATGACTTGTGAGAATATTCATACATTCCTTTTTGTATTCTCTCATATGCAGGGGATTAAACGGACGGGTTCTGTAAACTTTTCCGCCGTATTCTCTGATTTCCTTTTCGTAATAACCCTCCTGCGGTCTGTGAACGAGAAAATCAAATAAAATCTGTTCCTTATCAATATGTCTGTATAAATTCATTACGAGGGTTTCAATTCCGCCCGCATCCATCAGCACGATGTTGTGCAAAACTCTTATCGGTTCCATACTGACCTCCGTATCATTTCTTGATTTTATGCAGTGCAGGAAGTATTTTGTCATGAACAATTCCGATTGAACCCGCAACAAAGCCCTGTGGCAGAATATTGAACATCTTGCCGCCTAACTTCTTGACGGCACTGCGGTTGTCTTTCCACAGCGGTGTGTCTGCCCATTCACTCTTTTGCTTGTAATCAAGATACTGTTTTATCATAGGATGATTGTTGTTTTCAATCCACGGCCTTGTTCCGTCCATAAAACAGGTCGTAAAATGAACAATACAGGGGTTGGAAACTGCATCAAGCACCTGCGATTCCGTATAATACCGGCTGACTCTCTTGGCTTTTTTCGCATTTTTATAATTGAGATAAAAAACAATTGAGTAGGCGTTGTAGTTGAGCGGAATAAGAAGCTTGTCCTCGTTTGTAGTGCAGGCATTCAGTACAGGCTGGTCAACAAAGGAGAGATGACGGTGATTCTGTATAAACTTCTTGAAATTTTCTTCAAGATTTCTTCTGCGGATTTCCGCAAGATTTAGCATAATATTGCCTGCGCTTATATATATGTCGTCGGGTTTCATTCCGACTTCCGTTTTATAGCTGTCACCGATACATTCATATGCACCTGCAACAATCTTGTCTTTCATATCAATGTTCCATAACGGCTCAAGAGAGGACATTATCATTGTGTCGCAGTCAATGTGGATAACCTTGTCAACCCATTCGGGCAACATACTTGAATAAAAAAGTCTTGCAAATGTGCTAATATTCCATCTTCCGATGTTGATTGATGAGTTTGTCAGCTTTTCAATATCGGAAATGGGAATAAAAGTAATCTGACGGTTAAATTTTTGACACATTGTTGTGAATTTGTCTTTGTTTTCCTGCGACATACCGTTTTCAATCAGGAAAATATTTAGTTCGTCAACAGATTGGTTGTTTTCGAGCAGGGAATACATTGATATACCCGCAACCATCGAGTAGCTGTCCGAGCTTGAATAAACTACATTCATTTTACCCTCCGGGGCTTATATACTAAAACTTATTTAAGATACATTTCCTCATATTTCTTGAACGATTGAAGATTTTTATCTTTGTCGGCAATAATAAGATTTTCAATACCGCCGATTTCATCAAATGGCCATTCAACTCCCAAATCCGGATCGTTGTACATAATGCCGTCATCATATTCGCCGTAGAATTTTTCACCGCATTTGTATGAAACAACAGACGGTTCAAGCACAAGATAGCCGTGTGCAAAATGTTCGGGAACATAGAGCTCGTTCATATTTTCTTCGGAAAGGTAGAATCCCTGCCATTTTTTGAATGTAGGTGATTCGGGACGGAGGTCAACGATAACATCAAAAACCTTGCCCTTAATGCACCGTACCAGCTTTGCCTGTTCGTGAACTCTCTGAAAATGAAGCGCACGAATTACACCCTTGTGAGAAACCGTGTAGAAAACCTCGGCAAGATTGTGTTCAAGGCCGTTAGCCTCAAAAACTTCCTTTGAGTAGTCCTTTATAAATGCACCTCTGATATCGGTTGCACAGAACGGTTTGATGAGGTATGCACCCTCAAAGTCCGTATTGCAAAATTCAAATTTCTGTATCATTAAAATACACCTTACTTTAAAAAACTAATTGAGTGATTTAAGCCATTCCATTGTTTTTGAAACACCTTCGGCAAAAGAAACCGAGGGCTTGAAATAACAGTCTGTTTCAATATCGGCTGTATCAAATGCCTCAAGCGGCATATTTATTCCCGTAAAAGGTACATCGCCGAAAATCGGCTTTGCGTTGGGGGCGAGCGTCTGTTGCATTTCAAGAATAAATTCTTTAAGAGGTCTTGCGTTTCCGCTGCCGATTGTATATTCCTTGTTAGGTTTACCGTATTCTCCGATTGCCTCAAATGCTCTTGCAACATCGTCAATATAGATGAAGTCATAGTTCTGTGTTGCGGCGGTGAACTGCAACGGCTCATTTGCAATGATTTTGCGGATTGTAGAATTTACAAAACGGGGCGAAAGCTCACCGACGCCGTATGCGTTTGTGATAACTGCCCAACAGAGGTCAATTGAAAGGCTGTTTGCAATCGGCTTGCAAATTGCTCTTGCAATCAGCTTGCCTGCACCGTAAATGTACGGAAGTCCGGGCTTGCTTTCCTGAGTGTAAACAGCGGTGTAGGTTTCTTTTTCCATAATAGAACCGGCATTTACAAACTTTTTGCACTGCATTTTGTCGGCTGTTCTTAGAGCACGAGCGGTCCACAGGGCGTTTTGCAGCTGAACATTTTCATCGCATCTGAGCGATCCTGCCGAGCCTACCCATGCAAAGTGGTAGAAAACATCAATATCTCTGTCGGAAATCATGTCAGCCAAGGTTTCAATCTCATCAAGCTCGCAATACACAATTTCAATGCCGCTGAGACTCTTTATGTTATCAATGTTTTCGTTTTCATCCTTAACAACGGCAAACACCTTTATACCGTCGGCACAAAGTCTTTTGCAGACATTTGAGCCGATAAAACCGTTTGAGCCTGTTACAATTGCCTTTTTCATAAGTAAACCTCTTTTTATATTTGCCGTATGATTATTTCAGAAATTCTTCAATCTGCCTATCCATACAGTCTCTTACATTGCCGTTTTCCATATAACAGCATGACCATTCGACCGTTTTTTTAACTGCATCATCAACATGCCAATGAGGTTTCCAGCCAAAAACAGTCTTGAGTTTTGAGCAGTCAAGCTTGAGAAAATTAGCCTCGTGGACTGCATTCTTTTCACTTTTGTCAATCCGGTTTATATTGCCGGCATATTTTACGAACAAGTCAACAAGTTCGCCTGTTGTTATGCAGTCGCACTCGTCAGGACCTACATTATAACAGTCGGCAAACTTAATGTCCCCGTACTGGGCTTTTGCAATCATAAGATATGTATAAAGCGGTTCGAGAACATGCTGATACGGTCTTGTGGAATGCGGATTGCGGACGATAATATCCTCGCCCTTTTCCAAGGCTCTCACGCAGTCGGGAATAATTCTGTCGTTTGCAAAATCTCCGCCGCCGATAACATTGCCTGCTCTCGCTGTGGAAATTGCTGTTCTTCCGTCGGCAAAGAAAGAATTTTTGTAGCTGTGAGTTACAAGCTCCGAGCAGCTTTTGCTGTTTGAATATGGATCAAACCCGTCAAGCGGTTCGTTTTCACGATATCCCCATTGCCATTCCCTGTTTTCATAAACCTTGTCGGTTGTAACATTGAGAAACGATTTCACACAGCTTGACTGCCGTACACACTCAAGAATGTTGACCGTTCCCATAACATTTGTTTCATATGTATATGCAGGCATTTTGTAGCTGTCACGCACAATCGGCTGAGCCGCAAGATGAAGTACAATCTCAGGCTGTGCCTCATCAAATGCCTTTTTAAGCGAATCAAAATCACGGATATCCCCGATAACCGACTTTACATCGCTCTCGATATTTGCAATCTCAAAAAGTGACGGTGAGGTTGGCGGATTAAGCGAATAACCCGTTACATCCGCACCGGCATTTGCAAGCAGTTTGCAGAGCCAACTGCCCTTGAATCCTGTGTGTCCCGTAATGAACACTTTTTTACCCTTATAAAAATCAAGCATCATTCCGACCACACTTTCCAAGGAGCAGTACAGTCGTTCCAAAGCTTTTCCAGACGCTCTTTGTCACGCAATGTGTCCATACACTGCCAAAATCCGTTATGCTTGCAGCACATAAGCTGACCTTCTCTTGCAAGCTGTTCCATCGGCTCACGCTCAAACATAACCGTATCATCTTTTATATAGTCCAAAACCTTCGGTTCAAGCACCATAAAGCCTGCGTTAATCCAGCCTGAGTCAATATCGCTTTTTTCACGAAAAGCTCTGACTTCATTGTTTTCGGTCAAATCAAGCACACCGAATCTGCTTTCGGGTTTTACGGCTGACATAGTTGCAAGCTTGCCATGCTTTTTGTGGAAATTGAGCAGAGCGTTTATGTTAACATCGGAAACACCGTCGCCATAGGTCATAAAAAACGGTTCATCTCCGATAAAATTGCTAATCCTTTTAAGCCTGCCGCCTGTCATCGTGTCAAGACCTGTGTCAACAACAGTAACCTTCAATTTTTCGGCTCTTTTGTTATGGACGATAATCTTATCATCCTGAGTAAAATCAAAGGTGATGTCTGATGTATGAAGAAAATAGTCGGCAAACCATTCCTTGATTACATGCTGTTTGTAACCTGCACATATGATGAACTCATTCACACCGTAGTGGGTGTACAGCTTCATAATGTGCCACAAAATAGGCATTCCGCCGATTTCAATCATTGGTTTAGGTTTGAACTGGGATTCCTCGGAAATTCTTGTTCCGTATCCTCCTGCGAGTATAACTGCTTTCAAAACTCTGCCTCCTTAAACAGCACCCTCACCCTTGAAAACAGAGGTGATAGTTTTGAGAATAATTTTCAGGTCAAAGCAGACAGAGCGGTTTTTGATATAGCAAATCTCCATTGCTCTTCTGCATGCATATGAGGTACAGCTTCTGCCGTTTGCCGCCCGGAAACCCGTAAGTCCCGGCTTTACGCTCAAAAGCATGTCACGGTAGTTGCCGTAAATTTCAGTTTCAACCTCCATAACGGGTCTTAGTCCTACAATAGAGATGTCGCCTTTTAAAATATTGAAAAGCTGAGGCAGCTCGTCAAGGCTTGTTCTTCTCATAAATTTGCCGACCTTTGTGACTCCGGGATCGTCTTCAAGCTTGAAATTTCTTTCGTACTCAGCTTTCTGCTCGGACGAGCATATGATGTCAAAAATCCGTTTAAAAAAATCATAAACGGGCTTTTGTTCAGTTGTATGTCCGCTTGATGACGCACTTTTGTTTATGCTTTTTACGGATTCCATTTTGCCCTCCGTGGGCAGGACGAGCCTGTTAATTTATGTTTGCAAAGGCGGTTTGGCATCAGTCATTTGCTGATGCCTTGTAATATCCGCCGTATCTTGAGTAATAGCTCTTGCCCTTACGGGTTTCGTGAGGCTTTACACGGTTAAGAATAACACCGAGAATTTTTGCATTGGTTCTTTTGATAACTTCAACTGTTCTTGAAAGCTCGGGATATGTTGTTGAGTTATTTCTTGCAATAATAACAACACCGTCAGACGCCTTCATAATAGGCAGGGCGTCAATAACAACGCCGATTGGCGGTGTATCGAAAATAATGTAGTCGTAATTTTTTTCAAGAGTTTTGATAAGATCAAACATGGATTCACTCGCAAGAAGCTCTGACGGGTTCGGCGGAATAGCGCCGTATGTAATTGCCTTGAGATTCTCGATTTTTGTATCCTTTACAATATCCTCAAGTGAACATTCCTCGTTGAGGTAGTTTGTAAGACCGGGAGTAGGTGTGATTTTTAAAGCTGTGTTAACTCTCGGACGGCGAAGGTCACATTCAACAACGATAACCTTTGTGCCAACCTGCTGAGCAAGAGCAGATGCAACATTGATTGAAGTTACGGTTTTGCCCTCACCTTTTGTTGAAGAAGTAAAGGCTACCTTTTTACAACCCTTTTTGAAAATTGAGTATGCGATGTTTGTTCTTGCTGTTTTGTATGATTCACGAACCTGAAAGCCAAGTGCCTCGGTATCGATTGAACGGTCGATTTTAGTCTTTTTCATTGCAGTTTCACTCCTTTAACAATTAATAACCCGATTCGTAGTCACCGTACTTCTTTTCGGCTGCCTTCTGATTTGAAAAATATTCAAAGTCGGGAATAGCGGCAAGCAACGGAAGGTCAAGAACGGTTGTCATTTCATCATTATACTTGATTTTAACATCAAGGATGTCACGGACGAATGAAATGATGAGTGAAATAATAATACCTGCGGCGAAAGCTATCATAACATTTCTCGAAACATTCGGGGATGTAGGAGCTTTCGGTGTTGTAGCCTTGTCAACAATTTTAAGCTTTGCATTGTCCTTTACATTGGCAATTGTATCTGGTGCAATTTTTGCAATTGCGTTGCCTATGTTTTTTGATTCGGACGGACTGCCCGAATTTACAAGCACCTTAAAAACCTCGGTATCTTCAATGCTTTCAAACTTAATCATTGATTTAAGCTGTGACGCCGTGTATTTTTCTTTGAGTTCCTTTGAAACGGAATTGTAGAAAGAATTTGAATCGAGCAACTCGATATAGGTGAGAACAAGATTCTTTGCGTAGTTGATACTCTGATAGTCGTCATAAGCCGACTGGCTTTTGTAGTTGGTTTCAACATAAAGCTTTACGGTTGAAGTATATGTTTTCGGAACAAAAAATGTTGTTATAAAATATGACGCAGCCGCACATAAAAGCGACAGCACCGCAATAAACACAATATTTTTCTTGATAATTCTCGTTATGTCCTTGAATGTTATCTCCATTAAATTACTCCTCTTCTCGGCTTTTGTACGCATATGGCAAGATAATGCCACAGTCGACACGAAAGTGCTGTAGGCGAAAAACGGCACAAAAGCACAAAATACTTTTAAACATGACACTTCTATTATATTTCAAATCAGTAAAAAAATCAATATGAACAAAGGCTTAATAAAGGAAAAATATGTCTTTTTTGCAAAATATGCAATTACTCTGATTTTTCATGTGTACAAAACATACATAAAATATATGATTATTTTGTTGCAGTTAGCCGAAAAATACATAAATAACGAGCTGAAATAAAGCTCAGGTAAAATTTGCAAAAAAATAAACAAAAACATGGGGAATAACCGACAAATTTTCTACTTATATATTAGTATGTCACAATATGTCATAATAAGAAAACAATTACAGAAAAAGGTGTGGGGCAAGCGGATAAGGTCTGTACACGAATATTTGCAAAAGAAGGAATTTATAAATCGGCAGGCGTGTTTTTATGCAAAAGGCAAATGTACAAATGAATTAAAATACAAGATTAGAAGAAAACGATGCAGCGCAAAATTGATTTAAAACGGCATAATGCACAATGAAAATGCCTGATTTGACAAAAGGATTGTAATTTTTCCGAATATAACAAATTTTTATAATAAAATGCTTTACAAAATGCGAAATGTGGTGTATAATACTGTACAAAGAAGTTAAATGGTGAAGTTTTCCATTGTGCTCCCTGCAGTTTTCGGCTTGCAGATGCGTATTATGCCAATGAATCCGTGAAGCTTCTTGCTGATGAAAACAAAATAAAATACAAGGTGGTATGAACTATGAAAAAGTTATCAGCAATGTTAGTAGCGTTCATCCTTGTTGCAGCAACTGCTTTCACTGCTTTTGCAGCAGGAATCAATGACAGCGAACAGGCTGTCCTCAACGAACTCAAGACATCTGTTAAGATGAACGGTTCAGAGATGGTTATTCCGAGCGAGTTTGTAAACCAGGCTGAAAACTACTTTAACACAATCGATATGACAGCAGATGAGTCATCTCAGATCGTTGCTATTCTCAAGAAGGGCGAGAGCTTCCTTGAGAACTCAGGTGCATCTAATATTGCAGATCTCACATTTGCTCAGAAGCAGACACTTCTTTCTTACGGTAAGGAAGTTGTCGGTGTGCTTGACATGACAATGTCATATGACACATCTTCAAAGAAGCTTACAATTTACGGCAAAGACGGCAAGGTTGCATTCTCAGCTGTTCCTACACTTACAAAGGCAGGCAGTGTTCAGGATAACAGTGTTATCAAGACAACAGGCGCAGAGGCTGACTTCAGCGGCATTATCGCTGTTTCTGCTGTTGCATTTGTAATGGTAGCAGGCGGTGCTTTCTACCTTGCAAAATCTAAAAAAGAAAGAGCTTGATTCTAATGTCTGATAAAAAAATCAGACACGGTCATAAATCAAAGAATGGGAAGAGTTTTATAATTCTTCCCATTATCTTTTGTTTGATAACATATCTTGTGCTGTATCTTGCTTTTGTTCCGTCCTTTTCACCTGTGATTTCGGCAGTAGGTATGTTCTTCTCAGATAATGAAAAGGATTATTCAACAGAGTACGATAATATTTTTGTGCCCGTGTCAGAAAACTCAACCGTTCCTACCGTTACAAAAAAGGATTCAAACGGTCAGGAAAAAACTTATGTTAAAAACGACTCCGTTCAGTACCCTAACTACGGAAATCTGTTCGGTGAGCTTATAATCAATGACTGCAATGTTGACGCAAATCTTTTTTTCGGTGACAATGATGTTGCACTCAGAAACGGTGTTGGCATTTATGCCGGAAGTTTTGTCCCCGGTTACGGCGGAACAATCCTTGTTGCAGGTCATAACAACACTTATTTCAACGGTCTTAAAAACGCAGAAGTCGGTCAGAAGGTTGAAATCAAGACAAGCTACGGTAATTACATCTATGAAATCACCGACACGGCTGTCAAAAAAGCGACTGACAGAACCGCATATGACCTTTCGGCGGATTATGAAAATCTCATAATGTACACCTGCTATCCGTTTGATGCACTCGGTCTTACAACACAGAGATATTTTGTGTATGCAAAGTTAGTGTCGGGTACTCCGATTGATAAGGAGGCGAACTGATGAATTCTAAAGTAAGACATAAAGTAAGACATATTATTTACGGAATAATTTCGTTCGTTCTCTCGTTTGTACTGTTTTTGTTTTCGTTTGCAATAGTTCTTCAGTCAACAATCCTCAACCCATCGTATATTATGGATAATATGAATGCGAGCAACTATTTTGTTGACAAGCGTGACGAAATCAAAGAGAGCCTTGTTAACCTCGGTTATGCGTCGGGACTTGATGAAAAATTTTTTGAAAATGTTGTTGACGAAGTGACAATTCACGATAATACACAGGCCTATCTCAACAGCTTTTATGCAGGCGAGGAGGCTAAGATTGACACAACAGCGTTTAAGCAGAAATTCAACAGCGAGCTTGACAGCTACATAAGTAAGAATAATCTCAAGGTTGCAAACGATGGGAGCAGAGAATATCTCATCAATCAGGCTGCTAACATTTATGCGGCGGCGCTCAGAATACCGCTTTTTGCCACACTTTCTGTTTATCTCATTGCATTGAAAAATATGATGCCGTTGATTATCGGCGGTCTTGCAGTCCTTGTCGCAATTCTATGCGTAATCATCATCTTTACAAATCGTTGGAAGCACAGAGCGGTAAGGTATATCTGTTATTCAACATCTGCGGCATTCCTTACGGTTGGTATAATTCCGGCGGTGTTGCTTTCAACAGGCTATATGAGCAAGATTAATATTGATTCAAGGGCGTTCTACAACCTTTTTGTTCAGAGTATGAACAATATTCTTATCGCCCTTGCAATCTGTTCTGTAATCTTTTTTATAGCTTCGATCGGACTTTTCTTCCTGCACAAGAGTATGCGCAGACACGCAAGTGAAGACTGATGAAATTGAAAGTTGAAAATTGAAAATGTAAAATTACGGTCGAGAAGATAGTTTGCAAATGCAAAACACTGTCTTCCCGACCGTTTTTTATATGAAAGTTGTTGTCTGTTAGTAGTGGCGAACCGTGTTCGCCACTACTAAAATAATGAAAAAAAAACACGGTCGGATTTCCAAACGGGGATTCCGACCGTGTTTTTTTATGAATTAATCATCAATATTGTAAAATCGTTTTGCGTTGTCGCAGGTGATTTGCAGAAGTTCGGAAATGCTTATATTACGCAGAGATGCGATTTTTTCAGCGGCATAGACAATCATAGAGCTGTCGCAACGCTTGCCACGGAACGGCACGGGCGCCATATACGGAGCATCGGTTTCAAGCAGAAGCCTGTCAAGCGGAATTTCCGAGGCAACCTCAAGGCTGTGACGGGCATTTTTGAATGTAACAACACCGCCGAGGCTGATGTACATTCCCATGCGAACCGCTTCACGCATAAGCTCAACACTGCCCGAAAAGCAATGAACCAGCGCATTTGGTTTGTATTTTCTCAGAAGATCGTACACATCACCGTGAGCCTCACGATCGTGAACTATAAGCGGCATTTCAAGGTCAAGAGAAAGCCTGATCTGTTCCTCAAAAACACGCTTTTGCAAGTCTTTCGGAATGTCCCAATGATAATCAAGCCCTGTTTCGCCGATTGCGACAACCTTTTTATGTTTTGAAAGCTGTGCAAGCTGTTCAAGATAATTGTCCGGAATATTTTCGAGATTTTCTGGATGAAATCCGACTGCGGCATACATAAAATCATATTTTTCGGCATATTCAATGCAGGTTTTTGCCGTTTCAAGGTCAACCGCATTGTTGACAATTCCGCACACACCCTTTGTGTGAATGTTTTCCAAAAGTTCAAAACGGTCATCGTCAAACCATTTGTCGTCATAATGTGCGTGTGCATCGAAAATGTTGTTGTAAAGTGACATCGGTGTATCTCCCTAAAAGTATGGGCGGTCATTGACCGCCCACATTGATGAATTTATATGTTCATACACATATGTTTTGATATAACATATGTGTATTCAATTTTGCACGCATTGCGTGCAATCGTGTGCAACGCACACGAACTATGCTACGCTCGGGCATAATATGTTTTTATATTGCAAACTGTCTACCCGACCGCAATTTTCAATTTTCCATTTTCAACTTTCAATTTTAAAAAACTTTCGCTCGGGCATAGATAGCTTTTAATTTATCAAACTGTCTACACGAACATAAATCAACAGATTTTTGAGCCGACAGGCATATTGTCAACAAAAACAACCTTTAAATCATCGCCGTGAACTGCAGAAAGAATCATACCGCAGCTTTCAACACCGCAAAGCTTTGCAGGCTTGAGGTTCTGAACAAGAATAATCTTCTTGCCGATAAGCTCCTCGGGCTTGTAGTAGTTTGCAATACCGCTGACAACGGTTCTGTCCTTTACACCGTCAAAAATTGTGAACTGTAAAAGCTTTTTGCTCTTTTTAACGGGTTCGCAGGTCTTAACCTTGCACACACGGAGGTCAACCTTGGCAAAGTCATCAATGCCAATCTGTGCAACACCCTCAAGCTCTTCACGGAGTGCCTTTGTTTCTTCACTTTCACCCTCGTTGTTCTTGATAATGCTGTTGAGTTCTTCAATTTCCTTTTCAACATCAATTCGTGGGAAGAGTGCATCTCCCTTGTGAACCGTGACATCAGCAGGAAGAACACCGAACTTGTCGCAGTTTTCGTAGCCGGCACATTTTTCACAAGCACCGATCTGCTCAAGAGCCTTTGGCATTGTTGTTGGCATAAATGCCGAGAGAAGGGTGCAGGCAATACGGATTGCCTCAAGAAGGTTGTAGAGAACCGTTGCGAGTCTTGCTTTCTTTGTTTCGTCCTTGGCAATAACCCACGGAGCGGTTTCGTCAATGTATTTATTTGCACGGGAAACAAGCTTGAAGATTTCGGCTAGTGCGTTCTGGAGCTGAGTCTTGTCCATGAAATCGTCAACCTTTGCACGGAGCGATGTTGCGGTTTCGATAAGGTCATCGTCAAATTCGCCGCTCTCACGCTCTGTGGGAAGTGTGCCGCCGAAATATTTCTGAACCATTGCAACTGTTCTTGAAACAAGGTTGCCAAGACCGTTTGCAAGGTCGGAATTGATACGGTTAATCATAATTTCGTTTGAGAATGAGCTGTCTGCACCGAGAGCCATTTCACGCATAATGTGGTAACGGATTGCGTCAGCGCCGTAACGCTCGCCGAGTACAAACGGATCAACAACATTGCCGAGTGACTTTGACATCTTCTGTCCGTTGAAAGTAATCCAGCCGTGAACGGCAAGATGCTTTGGAAGCGGAAGGTCAAGAGCCATAAGCATTGCAGGCCAGATGATAGCGTGAAAACGCATGATGTCCTTTGCTACCATATGAACATCGGCAGGCCAGTATTTGTCAAATTCGTCAAATTTTTCATTCTTGTAGCCGAGAGCGGAGATATAGTTTGAAAGTGCGTCAATCCAAACATAAACAATATGCTTTTCGTCAAATGTAACCGGAATGCCCCATTTGAAGCTTGTTCTCGATACGCAAAGGTCTTCAAGTCCCGGCTTGATAAAGTTGTTTACAAGCTCAACCGCTCTTGTCTTTGGCTGTAAATAGTCTGTTTCCGTGAGGAGCTTTTCAATTCTGTCGGCAAAAGGTGACATCTTAAAGAAGTATGCCTCCTCCTTTGCCTCTGTAACCTCTCGTCCGCATTCGGGGCATTTGCCGTCAATAAGCTGGCTTTCTGTCCAGAAGCTTTCGCAGGGGGTGCAGTATTTGCCCTTGTATTCGCCCTTGTAGATGTAGCCCTTGTCATACAGCTCCTTGAAAATCTTCTGAACTGTTTCAATGTGGTAATCGTCTGTTGTGCGGATATATCTGTCATAGCTTATGTTCATAAATTTCCATAAGCCTTTAAAGGTTTTTACAATTTCGTCAACATACTCTTTGGGAGTAACACCCTTTTCGGCAGCCTTCTGTTCAATTTTAAGACCGTGTTCATCCGTACCCGTAAGGAACATAACATCGTATCCCTGCATTCGTCTGTAACGGGCGATAGAATCGCACGCAACGGTGGTGTAGCAATGACCGATGTGGGGATTGCCTGACGGATAATAAATAGGCGTTGTAATGTAAAATGGTTTTTTCTGACACATAGTATTTGTCCTCCCTAAAATTCAGCAAATGAGCTATAACTGTAATTATACCAATTATTGCATATAATTTCAAGAGTTCATGGGATAAACGGAGAATAGTTAATTGTTGTATGTTTCATTTAAAGACAATTACTTATGATTCATTTCGGTGATATTACTGTTTGAATTCATAAATAATCGTGTTAAAGTGTCGGGTTAAAGTGAAATAATGCCGAACTGCGCAAGTGTGTAGGAAATTAAGATGAACACAAGGCAGATTGGAGCTATATATTTAATCATAACATCAAACAAAGCCCTTCTGCTGAAACGCTCGCCGTTCCTTGTGACTTCGTCTGCAATAGTCTTTGGCTTGATAACCCAGCCGATGAGAATACAAGTACAAAGTGCGACAATCGGCATAATAATGCTGTTGCTCAAGAAGTCAAAGAATGTAAGGAAGTCCATTCCGAGAATCTTAACATTTGACCATATACCGTTGCCGAGTGACGACGGAATACCCATAATAAGGCAGATGCCGATAACGATAAGACAGGACTTGATTCGTGTAAGCTTGAACTTGTCCATAAGCGAAGAAACAATTGCTTCCATTACGGAGATTGAACTTGTGATAGCTGCAAAGAATACAAGAATAAAGAACAAAAATCCGATGATTACGCCGGCAGGCATTTCGTTGAATACCTTTGGAAGTGTGATGAACATAAGTCCGGGACCGCTTGCACCAAGACCTTCTTCACCGCTGAATACATAAACCGCAGGAACTACCATAAGACCTGCGAGAAGTGCAACGGCTGTGTCGAAAATCTCAATTTGGTTAACCGACTTTGTGAGGTTTACCTCATCTTTTGTGTATGAACCGTAGGTTACCATAATTCCCATTGCAATGCTCATTGAGAAGAACAGCTGACCGAGTGCCGCCGCAAATGTCCAAATTGACAGCTTGCTGAAATCGGGAATGAGGTAGTACGAAACACCCTCCATTGCGTTTGGGAGCGTGAGTGTGTAGATTGAAATTCCGACTGTCAGAACAAGCAGAACAGGCATCAAAAATTTGCTCAGTCGCTCAATGCCTTTGTTTACTCCGAGCATAATTACCACTGCACTCAACAGCATAAATATTAAGAAAAACACAATGGGTGACAACGGGTCGGAAATAAAGTCCGAGAAAAAGTTGTCCTGTGCCGCAGGGGCAACAAGTCCCTGTGCATAAACGCACATATATTTTGTAACCCAACCGCCGATAACGCAGTAGTACGGAATAATGATTATAGGAACAAGCGTTGCAAGGTAGCCTAAAAACGAGAATTTGCTACATAGCTTTTTGTAGGCGAGAATCGGACTTAGCTTTGTTTTTCTGCCGATTGCGATTTCGGCAGTCAAAAGTGAAAAGCCGAATGTAAGCGCAAGAATTATGTAGATAAAGATAAATGTTCCGCCGCCGTACTTAGCTGCATAATACGGAAATCTCCAGAGATTTCCCAAGCCTACTGCACTTCCCGCAGCGGCAAATACAAATCCGAGTCCGCCGGAAAAGCTTCCCCTTTTTTTACTCATGATAATTACCTCTCATTTTCTTTAGAATTTTTTAAAATCTGTAAATAAACAATCAACGCAAGTATAACATAATACAGAGATTAAAACAATATTTTTTGAAATTTTTTGAATATTTTGCAAAAAGAAAATTTTGGTTTTATCTTTGCGAATTTTGTCAAATCTATTGCAAATCAATTTTATTTGTGTTATTGTAAAATATATGTAAAGAATGCGTTGTCAAAGGTAAAATTTAGTGCAATTCGCTTGAAATAATCCGTTTCGTATTTTATACTTAATCAGATATATTAAATTGGGTTATATATCAGTTTTTATGGTGGTGAATTATATGTCAAATTCAAAAAACAACAATAAAAAAACATCCGAAAAAGCAAAGCTTATGTCAAAATGGCAAAAGATGCCTTATACTAACAGAGAATTAAGCTGGGTTGACTTTAATGCAAGAGTGCTTGAAGAGGCGTTCAAAAAGACCAATCCAATTATGGAAAGATGCAACTTCCTTTCAATTACGGCATCGAACCTTGACGAATTTTTTATGGTTCGTGTTGCAGGTGTGCTTGACCAAATTCATCACGGCAGAACAAGCCGTGACGCATCGGGCATGACTCCTACAGAGGTTATGGACGGACTTGTTGAAAAAATTCACGAGTTTGCCAAAAAGCAGTACAGCTGTTACAACCGTTCAATAATTCCGTCACTTCGTTCGGCAGGCATTGTGTTCAAAGAGGCTGACGAGCTTGACGGCGACCAGAAAGCGTTTGTTGAGGAATACTTTAAAAAAGTAGTTTTCCCCGTATTGACGCCTATGGCTGTTGATACAAGCCGTCCGTTTCCGATGCTTGCAAACAAAAGTCTTAACATTGCTGTTCGCCTTACAAATGCCGAGAATGAAGAATTTTTCGCATTGGTTCAGGTTCCGTCAATTCTTCCGAGATTTCTTGAGCTTCCGACTCACGAGGGCAGAGCGTTTATTCTGCTTGAAAAAATAATCGCAATGCACCTCGGTGAGCTTTTTGAGCTTTACAACATTAAGCAGTACGATCCTTTCAGAATCACCCGAGATTCCGACCTTGACATTGACGAGGATACCGAGGATCTTATGGCTGAAATTAAAAAGTCAATCAGAAAGCGTAAGAGAGGAGAACCTGTTCGTCTTGAATTCGGCAAGAAATGCAACCGAGAAATTCGTGAATTTCTTGTTGACGCTCTCGATGTTACGGAGCGTGAAATCTACTTTCAGAGAGGTCCTCTTGACCTTACATTCCTTTCAAAATTTGCCCACATTAAGGGCTGTGAGGATATGTGCTTTGAACCTATCGTTCCCGTAAATCCGCCTGCGGAATTCTGCGGTTATGACGATATTTTTGAGGCTATCCGTGAAAAGGACAGACTTGTGCATCATCCTTATGAAAGCTTTGATGTTGTGGTTGATTTTGTCAAAAAGGCGGCAACCGATCCGAATGTTCTTGCCATCAAGCAAACCTTGTACCGTGTCAGCGGAAATTCACCGATTGTTGCGGCTCTTATCAAGGCGGCTGAAAACGGCAAGCAGGTAACTGTTCTTGTTGAACTCAAGGCGAGATTTGACGAGGAAAACAACATTCAGTGGGCAACAAAGCTTGAAAAGGCGGGCTGTCATGTAATTTACGGTCTTACAGGACTTAAAACCCACTGCAAAATCTGTCTTGTAGTAAGAAAAGACAAGGACGGAATCAGAAGATATTTGCATATGGGTACGGGTAACTATAACGACAGTACGGCGAGATTCTATACCGATATCGGTATGTTCACCTGTCGTGAAGAATACGGTGTTGACGCATCATCACTTTTTAATGTATTGACAGGTTACTCAACTCCGCCTGAATACAACAAATTTATCGTTGCACCTCACGGAATGCGTCCGTTCTTTGAGGCTATGATTATTCAGGAAACCGAGAACGCAAAGCTCGGACTTCCTGCCAAAATTACCGCAAAGGTGAACTCGCTTGTTGATCCTGAAATCATCAGCCTTTTGTACGATGCGTCAAACGCAGGCGTAAAAATTGACCTCATAGTAAGAGGTATCTGCTGTCTTGTTCCGGGGGTTCATGGATTCAGCGAAAACATCAGAGTAATTTCAATTGTCGGTCAGCTTTTGGAGCATAGCCGAATATTCATATTTGAAAACAATTCAAATCCGCTTTATTATATGGGAAGTGCCGACTGGATGCCGAGAAACCTCGACAGACGAGTTGAGCTTGTGTTCCCTGTTGAGGACGAGGATATCAAAAAGCGTGTGCAGGAGGTTATCACGGTTTCATTTAAGGATACCGTAAATGCACGCCAACAGCTTTCAACAGGTGTATATAAGTCTGTTGACAAGCGTGGAAAACACAAAACAAATTGTCAGAAATTCTTTTCAAAGCTTGCGTTAAAGGCTCAAAAGCAGGCAATGAAGAAGACATATGCGAGCACCGTCGGAACTCCGATTGTACCCGTTGAAGTGAAAAAGGAGGACTCCGAACAATGAAAAGAGTAGGCATTTTAACAAGCGGCGGTGATTGTCAGGGACTTAACGCAACAATCCGTGCCGTTGCAAAAACACTTTATAATCAGCTTGGCAATGATGTTGAAATCATCGGCATTATTGACGGCTACAGAGGTCTTATCTACGGCGAAACAAGAAAGATGAAACCCGAGAATTTTTCGGGTATTCTCACAATGGGCGGTACGATTCTCGGCACATCAAGACAGCCGTTCAAGCTTATGCGTGTTGTTGACGAGAACAGCGTTGACAAGGTTGAGGCTATGAAGAAGAACTACAAAAAGCTTGGTCTTGACTGTCTTGTTGTACTCGGCGGCAACGGAACTCAAAAAACCGCAAATCTTCTTCGTGAAGAGGGACTCAATGTGGTTTCGCTTCCTAAGACAATTGACAACGACCTTTGGGGTACAGACAAGACATTCGGTTTTCAGAGTGCCGTTGATATTGCAACAAATGTAATCGACTGTATCCACTCAACCGCAACATCTCACGGCAGAGTTTTCATTATTGAGGTTATGGGACATAAGGTTGGCTGGCTCACACTTTATGCAGGTATTGCAGGCGGTGCGGATATTATCCTTATCCCCGAAATTCCGTACGACATCAACTCGGTTATAAAGACAATCAAGTCAAGAACCGCAGGCGGTAAGAACTTTTCAATTCTTGCAGTTGCCGAGGGTGCAATTTCAAAAGAAATTGCAGCTTTGCCTAAAAAGCAGAGAAAAGCTGCTGTTGCAGAGATGAAATATCCGTCAATTTCCTATCAGATTGCCCATGATATTGAGGAGGCAACAGGTCAGGAAACAAGGGTTACAGTACCGGGTCACTTCCAGAGAGGCGGCAGTCCCGATGCCTATGACCGTGTGATTTCAACTCGTTTCGGCGTTAAAGCCGCAGAGCTTATTATCAATAAAGACTACGGCAAAATGGTTGCCCTTGTAAATAATAAGGTAGTTGCCGTTCCGCTTGAGGACATCGCAGGCAAGCTCAAGAGCGTTCCGAAAGACAGCGAGGTTGTTGAAACAGCAAGAAAAATGGGCATCAGCTTTGGCGAGTAATTTTCACCTTTTGGTTGACATATGCCTTTGTTATGATAAAATGATATGAAGTTCAGCTTTCACGAAAGGGAGTGTTACTGTGAACGGTAATAAGCCGATTGAACAGATAATAGAAAATGAGAAAATGCTGCCGCATCAGTTGAAATGGAAGGCTATACCATTGACAGCAAAAGCAAAGAATGGTGTCAAAAATTACTGCGTAACGAAATCACAATGCAGGAATATATTTCACTCGTTAAGAAAAAAGCAGGAGTTAAGGCTTAATGGCATACAATGATAATTCCATTAACAGAGATGTAATTTTAAACTATGCCCTTAGCACATACGGAACAGAACCCGAATATCCGTGGGAGAACAGTCCCGATAATGCGGTTCTGCGGAATATGATGTCGGGCAAATGGTACGCAATAATTATGCGTGTCAAAAGGCAGATTTTAGGGCTTGACGGCGATGGCTTTGTCGATGTGATGAATGTCAAGTGCGATCCGATTCTTGTCGGCTCGCTGAGAATGGAAAACGGATTTCTACCAGCCTATCATATGAACAAGGACAAGTGGATAAGTATTCTGCTTGACGGCTCTGTGAGCAAGGAAGAAATCTTTCCGCTGATTGACGAAAGCTACAGTCTTGTTATGCCAAAGGCTAAAAAACACTCAAAAATTTGACATAATAATCAAGTCGGAAAATCGGTTTTACAATCGGTTTTCCGATTTTTTGTTGTTTGGGCATTAATTGTGTGCAGAAAAGTTGTCTGAAATCTTGCAATGAACGCCTGCTTTTGCTATAATCGTAGTATGTATATGAAAATATGTGCCACGCAGAATGAACGGGGTATTAAATATGAAGTCAGATTTTAAGAAAATTTTTAGAAAAAGAATACTTCCGACCGTACTTGCGGTTCTTGCATTGTCGGTTTGTTCAATAACCGCCTTTGCGGTAGGAGCGGACGATCCGCAAACTCCCGATCCCCAGCCCGATCCCGTAGTGACGGAGTATGTTCCCGTTGAAACCGAACCGCAATACACAGAGCCGGTTTATACCGAGCCTGTTTACACCGAAGCGCCTACGACCGAGTATGTTGAGCCCGAAACGGAAGAACACACAACTGAGTATGTTCAGCCCGAAACGGAAGCTCAGAAACAGGAAGAAACGCAGTATCAGAATCAGTATGTTGAAACTCAGGCGACCGATTCAACGGAATTTCAGGCTCCGACAATCGCAAAAACAGTCAGCGAAAAAAAGTATTCCACAAGCTACACGGCGGGAATCGTTTCGTGGATTTGCGTAGGTCTTGGAGTAGTTGCAATTGCGGTTGTAATGATCAGCACAAAAGTCGGTGCAAGAAAAAGAATAAGGTAACAGCATTAAATGTGTAAAAATATGGATAATCTTAACATCGGCGGTGTTCCGCTGAAATCCCACACAGTTCTCGCACCCATGGCGGGGGTAAGCGACAGGGCTTACCGTGAGCTTTGCGTAAGATTCGGTGCGGCATACTGCGTAAGCGAAATGGTCAGCTCAAAGGCGCTTTCTTTCAACAGTAAAAAGAGCGAAGAACTGATGGAAATTTCAGACTTGGAGCGTCCTTGCGGAATTCAGATTTTCGGTGATGATCCGAAATGTATGGCTGATGCCGCAAAGCACGCACTTGAAAACAAACCTGATATTATTGATATCAATATGGGATGCCCTGCTCCGAAGATAAGCTCAAACGGCAGCGGAAGTGCATTGATGAAAAATCCTCGGCTTTGCGGAGAAATCGTCAAGGCTGTGACAGCCGTTACCGACATACCCGTAACCGTAAAAATCCGCAAGGGTTGGGATGATGACAGCGTAAATGCCGTTGAAGTTGCAAAAATCTGCGAATCGGCAGGGGCGGCGGCAATCACCGTTCACGGCAGAACAAGACAGCAATATTACAAGCCTCCCGTTGATTACGGTATTATAAGGGCTGTAAGAGAATCCGTCAGCGTTCCCGTAATTGCAAACGGAGACATTGACAGTGCCGAAAGGGCAAAGGAGGTTATGGACATCACGGGCTGTGACCTTGTTATGATCGGTAGGGCAACGCTCGGAAATCCGTGGATTTTCTCGCAGATTAACGCATACCTTGAAAACCCGAATGTTAAAATTCACACTCCCGACCTTGAAGAAAGGCTCGGTGTAATGATTGAACATATCGGCAAAATGGTTGAATATAAGGGCGAGCATATGGCAATGCTTCAGGCAAGAAAACTTGTAGTCGGCTATTTCAAAGGCATGAAGGGTGCGGCAGCCTTGAGAAATGAGGCAGGAAAAATTAAAACGCTTGATGATTTGTACGAATTAAGGCAAAAAGCCCTTTCGTTGCAATGACATAAATTCAAAAAGGATACACAGTATCCTAAAATAAAAATATAAGGGGAATATAACAATGAGTGAAAAAACAAATATCGCTACTCTTGATTACCTCAACGAGTACGATCCCGCAATCGGTAACGCAATGACAGACGAGCTTAAAAGACAGCGCAGAAACCTTGAACTTATCGCAAGTGAAAACATCGTTTCTCCGGCAGTTATGGCTGCAATGGGCAGCTTGCTCACAAACAAATATGCCGAGGGTTATCCGGGAAAGAGATACTACGGCGGTTGTCAGTGCGTTGATGTAGTTGAAGAAATTGCCCGTCAGCGTGCGTGTGAGCTTTTCGGTGCCGAACACGCAAATGTTCAGCCTCACTCAGGCGCTCAGGCTAACACAGCGGTATATTTTGCAATGCTTAATCCCGGTGATACGGTAATGGGTATGAACCTTAACGAAGGCGGTCACCTTACACACGGTTCACCTGTTAATATTTCAGGTAAATACTTCAATTTTGTTCCATACGGTGTTGATCCCGAAACGCACAGAATTGATTATGATAAGGTTCTTGAAATTGCAAAGGAATGCAAGCCTAAGATGATTGTTGCAGGTGCGTCTGCATACCCAAGAATCGTTGATTTTGCAAAGCTCCGTGAGATTGCCGACGCAGTAGGCGCATATCTTATGGTTGATATGGCTCACATCGCAGGTCTTGTTGCCGCAGGCGTTCATCCGAACCCTGTTCCGTATTGTGAGTTTGTTACAACAACAACACACAAAACTCTCCGTGGTCCTCGTGGCGGTCTTATCCTCTGCCGTGAAGAATTTGCAAAGCAGATTGACAAGGCTATCTTCCCCGGTACACAGGGCGGTCCTCTTATGCATGTTATTGCCGCAAAGGCTGTTTGCTTCGGCGAGGCATTAAAGCCTGAGTTCAAGGAGTACGGCAAAAAGATTGTTTCTAACTGTAAAGCTCTTGCAGACGGACTTCTCAAAAGAGGCAACAAGCTTGTTTCAGGCGGTACGGACAACCATGTTCTTCTTATGGATCTCCGTGATACAGATGTAACCGGCAAGGAGCTTGAGGCTCGTCTTGACGATTGCTACATCACAGTGAATAAAAACACAATTCCGGGCGAACCCCGTTCACCGTTCGTAACAAGCGGTGTAAGAATCGGTACTGCCGCTGTTACTACAAGAGGTCTTAACGAGGAAGATATGGACAAGATTGCCGAGTACATCACCCTCGTTCTTAACGACTATGAGAACAGCAAGGAAAAGGTTAGAGCAGGTGTTGAAGAAATCTGCAAAAAATATCCGCTTTATGAGTAATCGTGAGTAATAAATTACTCAGAAAAAAGTAAAAATGAATAATTAAAAAGTCAGTCGGTTGGTATATTGCCAACCGACTGCTTTGCTGTTACAGTTTGTAATATTAAAATATATTATGCCCGAGCGGAAGTTTTTTTAAATTGAAAGTTGAAAATGGAAAATTAAAAATTGCGGTCGGGCAGACAGTTTGCAAAATGCAAATCATTGTCGCCCGACTGTTTTTTATATATAGAAGTTGTGTTTAAATGCAGGGGAGAACCTTGTTCTCCCGTTCGTGTGCATACCAAATTAAAGCATAACATTCATTACATCAAAAAATATGTAGGCAAACAAAAAGACCGAAAAATTGCTTTTTCGACCTTAAATTAATTTTGATTATTCTGTTTTACTGTCGGAGGCGGTGGGGATTTCACCGTGTTTTTCTTCAAAATCCGCAATTTCATTTTTAATCAGATGAAGAAGATACCAATTCATTGACCTGTCATCATACTTTGCGACATACTCAAATTTACGCAACAAATCTTCATCAATGCGTAGTGACAAATGTTTTGGCTTTCCCGTCATAAAATTGCACCTCAAATGAACCTATTATGGGTTTATTATAAGTCCTTATTGTGCTATAATGTAAAAGTGAACCCATAATGGGTTCATAAAAAGGGAGTGCTTTGTTAATGAAAATTGCGGTTATCGGTTCAAGGACGCTTACAGTCAGAAACCTTGAAAAATATATTCCGAAAGATACAACAGAAATCATTTCGGGAGGTGCAAATGGAATTGACAGATGTGCAAAGGAATTTGCGGTAAAAAACAATATCAGATACACGGAATTTCTTCCTGAATATAAAATACATGGAAGATATGCTCCGCTGAAACGCAATCTTGAAATCATTGACAATGCAGATTTTGTTTTGGCTTTCTGGGACGGAAAAAGCAGGGGTACTAAATTTGTTATAGATAATTGCAGAAAAATAAATAAACCGATAAGAGTGTTGATTAGCAAAGGATGTTTATAACATAATGTTATTGCCACATATTACATAGTGTTTTCGTCACTCAAAAGTTATGCGTACAAACAAAAATGCATCGGAGCCTTGTTCGGGCGACCGATGCAATTCATTTATCATATTATTTTTTTCAAAAGTTATACCATAGGAAACCACATCGGAACTACGGTATTGAAAATAAGGACAGAGCAGATTCCGCAGGTTAAGCCTAAAATCATACCGGCAATAACATCCGTAAGGTAGTGAACACGCAGATAAATTCTTGAAAACGCAATCAACATTGCAAGCATAAGAATCGGCATAAAGGTTATGACTTTGCAACGCATAAGAGCAACCCCGACCATTGCAAACGATGCCGTCGTGTGACCTGACGGAAACGAGTAGAATCTCGGTCTGTCAATAAGCTGTTCGTCATCATCAAGGGTGTGGCAAGGTCGCACACGCTTTACTATATGCTTGATAATAATCTCTCCCATAAGGTGAGCCCACGCAAGTCCGAACACAAAGTTTGCACCTGTTGCCCTCCAGTTGGAGTTTATAAGAAACGGCAGGCAGATTGCCCACCATACAATACCTGCATTGCCTGCACGAGATGCAGTAATCATTATTTTGTTTAGTGCCGGCTTATGAATTCGGGATATGTTATCAAGTACTCTGTTGTCAATGTTTTGAATTCTGCCAAACATAAACACAACTCCTGTTCGTAATATTTATCCTGTCTGTCGCAAAATATGCTTGCAAAACAGGCTGATTGAGCATTCTATCATTACTCATACAGGTTCATTATAACACATTAAAATTCATTTGAACAGATATTTTGCAAAAATTTTACTTAATTTTCAGATTCACCAAATGTGCAATTGACGGGATATTTGCCCCCTGTCCGCTTGATGTCGGACTCATGAGCGCACCCGTTGCCATAAACAGGATGTTTTGAACAAGTCCGTTTTGAAAATCGTCCATAATTTTTGAACAAAGAACCGATGCGGCGCATCCGCAGCCCGAACCGCCTGCATGAACATCCTGATTGGAGCGTTCAAAAATCATCAGTCCGCAATCGTTGTGTTGTTTCCTTATATTGATTCCGTTACGCTCAAGCAAATCATAAAGTGATTTACTGCCGACTTCGCCCAAATCACCCGTAATAATCATATCGTAATCCTCGGGCGATGTTTTGGTATCCTCAAGATAACATTCAAGGGTCTGAGCTGCCGCCGGAGCCATTGCCGCCCCCATGTTATTGGCATCGCTTACACCGAGGTCAACTATTCTGCCGACTGTCGCTCTTGCAACGCAGATTCCTTTTTTTAGGCTTTTCAGAATACAGCTTCCCGCACCCGTAACTGTCCATTGTGCGGTTGGAGTGCGAACTCCGCCGTATTCAAGCGGAAAACGGTACTGCCGTTCCGCCGATGCAAAGTGTGACGAGGTGACGCATGCGGAAACTTTTGCCCCGCCGCTTTCAACGGCAGATGCCGCCATAATAAGACTTTGCGCCATTGTTGAACACGCTCCGTACTGCCCAAGATACGGGATTCCGAATTTCATAAGTCCAAAGCTTGATCCGATGCATTGGTTGAGCAAATCTCCTGCGAAAACGCAGTCAACCTCGTTTGCGTGTGTTTTTGAACGCTCCAGAGCTTTTTCAAGAGCTTCGCCCTGAAACATACTTTCCGCCTGCTCAAAGGTGTCACAGCCGTCATAGCTGTCGTAAATAATCTTGTCGAAATAGTTTTTAAGGGGACCTTCGGCTTCCTTTTTTCCGACAACCGACCCCCAGCCGGCAATAACAGGCCGGCTTTCAAAAGCAATTGTATATGCACCTGTTCGTTTTATCATACAAAAACTCCCTTCCGCTTTTATTATCTGCGAAAGGGAGTTTTTTATTATTATCGGAAGTTGTTTTGCTTAATTATTCTTCGCCTGATTCAGGTTCTGTAGGCGTCGGTTCGGGATCGGGTTTTGGCTGTGGCTCGGTTTTTGATTCCGAACTTGACTGGCTTGATGAACTGTGGCTCGATGAACTGTGGCTCGATGAGCTTGATGATGAACTGTTGCTTGAATGACTTGATGAAGAACTGCTTGAATATGACGGTTCACTGTATGATGACTGTGAACTTGATGAGCTTGAACTGCTGTCGTCATTCTTCGGAACTGTTTCATCAGGGATTACAACATCATCACCGTATTTTGCACGGGGATCATTGTTGGCATCAATGAAAACATATCCGTTTTCGGTATCATAAGTTGATGAACCGAGTGACTCGGAATCAATCTCCTTGCCGTCCTTGTAATAAACTCTCCAAGCCTTTACCGTGTAGCTTGAACTACCCTGATTCGTGAGCTTGTTACGAGTCATAATAAGGTCGTATGAATCCGATTTCCAACCCCAGAATGAAACATAAAGTGTGTTGTCAACAACCTTACACTCAAGGAACATCTGGTAATCTGTCGGATTAGAAAGTTTAAGGTCAAGGTTGCCGTAGTCGATTGTTGCGTCAAGACCTGTGGGAACATAGCTTGATGCCCACTTGTGACAATAACGCTCCTCAACTTTCATGTTGGCTCTGACAGCCGCATTGTAGATTGTTGAACTTGACTGACAGATACCGCCGCCGATACCGATGTCGGACTTACCGTTTGAAATTACACCTGCCGGCTTGTAGCCGAGAGATTCAAGGTTTGAGTTGCCTGTGCATTTGTTGAATGACCAAGTTGCACCGGGTTCAATAACCGAACCGTTGCAGGCTTTGAGCGAAACACGCATATTTTCTGTTCCGTTTTCCGTATTGGTGGAAACGGTTTCATATGTTGAAAGAAGAACGATGTTTTTCTTCAAATCGTCAACTGTGATTTTTGCATCTGTTTTTTCAACATCGGCAATAATTCTGTATTCGCTTGCACCGCTTGCAAACACACCCTTAAACTGATTTGCAAGGTCTGTTTCGTTTACTTTCTGTCCCTGTGACGCCTCTGTATATTCAAAACGCTTTTTGGCATAGGGGTGGAACTTTGAAACTCTTGCGTTCTCAGCCTCTTTGTAATTTTTCTTTGCAACCTTCTTTGCTGCTTCGTCAACACTTTCTGCGATTACGGTAGCTGTTATCGTGTAACTCTTTTTGCTTGTTGAAGTTTCAACAGACGGATCGGTTGCTTCATTTTTGATTTCATTAAGTACAGACTCAATGTCATAAGTATATTTGAAATCCTTTTCGGTCACTTTACTGATGACTCCGTTTACATCAACCGAAATGTCAAGAGGCTTAATAAAGCTTTCTTCCTTTTCTTCAAGAGCTTTTTTTGCCTCGTCGTATGTTTTTCCCGAAATTGAAACACCCGAAACGGTTGTTCCGTCAGGAAACTTAAACTCACCGGCAATAGCCTCCTCAACGCTGTTAAACAGGTTTCCTCCGAAAATGCAGAAACCTGCCACACCGAGAGCTACTGCAACTGCGGCAACGGATGAAATGATGATTGCAAGCTTTTTCTTGCTTTTCTTTTCGCCTTTAGCCATACGACCGCCCGATGAATGTTTTCCTTTCTTGTTATCAGACTGTCTGTTGCCGTCGCAGTTGATGTCAACAAGATCTTCATCAACAACAAGAATATCGTCCATAAAATTCCTGTTCAAAAAAATTCACCTCATATATACCCAATAATTGCCCTTTGAAAACCTACTGCATTTGATTTTCAAAAAGGGAAACGCTTTTATTACTTTCTTTAATTACCCTATACTGAAATATATTACAGTACAGTTTTTATTTTACAATATAATTTCAAAAAAATAAAGTGTGAAAACACAAAATTTAGAAATTATTTTTATAGAAATTTAAGTCCTTTTTACCAAAAGATTTTAGCTATATTTCCGACTCATATTCCGAGTGTGAATTTTTATCGCCTTAAAAGCCCGGAACAGTTGCCCCGATTAAAAAACACAAACGAAAATTTAATTATTTTTATTTAAAATTCAGATGAAATGCAAAAATAATCTATTGAAATACTTGCAGATTAAAAGTATAATAGTAAAAGCACCCCTGTGTGCAAAACCGTTTTCGGTTATTTTGAATTACGGAGAACTGATATGAAAATAATCATCTTCACAGCATCAACAGGCGGAGGGCACAAGAGAGCCGCTGCGGCTATTGAGGCAAAAATAAAAGCAGTCAGTCCCGACACGAAGGTCAAGGTTATTGACGCCATGAAGACAATCGGCAGGGTATATGATAAAACCGTTTGTGACGGCTATCATTTTATGGCAACGAAAATTCCAAAGGTTTACGGCAAATTCTATAAGATTACCGACAGAAGAACCCTTATGTACAAGGCTGTTATGCAGTCCAACACAATGATGTCGGCAAAGCTGCTTGACACAATCAATGAATACAAGCCCGACGCAATTATTATGTGTCATCCGTTTGTTACAACAATGGTTTCAAAGCTTCGCCGTCAGCACAAGATTGATGTTAAGGCAATCAGCCTTATAACTGACTATGACGCACACAGAACATATATTGTTCCGTATGTTGACGCATATGTGCTTGCAGAGCCTGATATGGCGACAAAGCTTATTGATGAATACGGTGTTGACAAGAGCATAATATATCCGCTCGGCATACCGATTTTTGACCGTTTTACAGAGGCTTTTGACAAAAAGGCGATTTGTGAGCGTGAAGGGCTTGATCCTAACAAGCCTACAATTCTGCTTATGGCAGGTTCTTTCGGTGTTACAAGCGTGCTGAGCTTCTACAAAGCTCTTGTGGAGCAAGCTCCCGAAATGCAATTTATTGTTATCACCGGCAGAAACATCAAGCTTTTTGCAAACCTTGAAAAGGTAATTGAAGAAACGGGTATGCAGGACAACACAAAGCTTTTGTACTTTGTAAAAAATGTTGAGGATTATATGCACATCTCAGACCTTATTGTTACAAAGCCGGGCGGACTTACCGTTACCGAAAGCCTTGCCTGTTCGCTTCCCATGGCAATCTACAGCGCATTTCCGGGTCAGGAACGGGACAATGCGGAATTTTTACTCAACAAGGGTGCGGCAATTATGCTCCGAAAAAAGACAGGTGCAGATGATATCGTAAACCTTGTTAAAGACAAAGAAAAACTTGATGAGATGAAGGAAAAGTGCAGAGAGTTGCACCGCCCCGATTCGGCAGAAAAAATATTCAGACTGGCGCAAAAGCTTTGTAACGATTCCAAAGGAGGAAATGACAAATGATGAAAAAAGCACTCTCTGTTGCATTGTGTATTCTTATGGCAGGCACGGTGCTTACTGCGTGTTCAAATCCCGATGAATTTTCGGACAGCGAAAACCTTTCGCTGAAATACACACGCTCCGACAAAACCGATGATACATTCAATTATGCCGACGGTGCAAAAACCGCCCCGTCATCATATGATACCTATTCCGCAAAAATAACCGATTTTGAACTCAGGCTTTTCAGAAACCGTCACAAAAGCGGTTCGTATGTATTTTGTCCAGCAAATGCAGTTCTTAATCTTGAGGCTATGGCTAACGGTGCGTCGGGCGATACTCAGGAAGAAATCACCAATGCACTTTGCAGCGGTGTGACGCTTGAAAATATGAACCAATGTGCGTCATATTTTGCAAGCCGTATTCAATCGGTTGCATCTTCGGACAAATCGCCCGAAAGCTCGCAAAGCTCGGAAAAAGATTCCGAAAAGAACAGCGACAAAAGCTTTGTAAAGCTTTGCAACTCGCTGATTTCAAATGACAATGCCGACATTATGACGGGCTTTTTGCAGACAACAAAGGACTATTATGACACCGATGTTCTGCGTTTTAATTTTTCGGACAGCGACGCCTTGAAAAAGCTTGACAAAAAATATGCCGATTTTACAAACAACGGTTCTGTTTTTGAAAATCTTGACACAAAGCAGAGTGTGATTTCACTTTCTGCGACAGATATCTGTGACAGATGGCTTAATCCTTATGCACAGACCGACATTGAAAAGGCTAAATTTAAGTCGGCTGACGGTGAAAAAGAAGTTACATATATGACCTCAAACGAAACATATATGAAGACAAACAAGGCGACTGCCGTTATGAAATATTTCTCGCAAACACCTCTCAAAATGATGGTTATTATGCCGAACGAAGGTGTTTCGCTTGATGATTACGCAACCGATTTTACGAGCCTTGAATACACAACATTGCTTGACAGCGTTGATGTGACCAAAACAGCCAAGGCAAAAATTCCTGAATTTTCAGTCAGCGGAGATGAGTCTGCAGAAAATATAACGCAGATTGTTGAAAAAAGCGGAATCAATTCATCATTCACGGCTGACCGTTCAAGATACAAGAATCTGAGCCGTTCAGATGATATTGCGTTCAGCGCAATGTATGACATCGCTCCGTCGCTTTCAATTAACGCAGGCGGTATCGGCGGAACACAGTCAAACGGCGACAAGGCAGAGCTTGAAAAAAGAACAAAAGAACTTTCAAAAACCGATGTGACGGTAGAATTTAATCGTCCGTTTATGTTTGTTATCCTCGACAACGAAAGTGACATTCCGCTGTATATGGGAACATATGCAGGCTGATTTCGTCAGCAGTGAAAAGTGAATAGTTAAAAGTTATGGTCGGCGGTGTGCCACCGCTGTCTGTTCGAGAAGATAGTTAGATAAATGAATTGCATCAGATGCCCGAGAAAGGTTCTGATGCAATTTTTATTATATGAAATTTTCGGATTCTTCGTAGGTGCGTTCATCGGACTTGAAAACGCAGAAACGGTATGATATAATAAATCGTATATATGTAACAACGGTGTTGCGGGCGAAATATGCGCTGACCGACACACCTAAACATAAATTTCGGAGGGATATTATTATGGCTGAAAAAACTGTCCGTACACGATATGCACCAAGCCCGACAGGTTTTATGCATGTCGGCAATCTGCGTACTGCTCTTTATGAGTACCTCGTTGCAAAATCACAAAACGGCAAATTTGTTCTCAGAATTGAAGACACCGACCGTGAACGCCTTGTTGAGGGTGCGGTTGATGTTATATATGATACAATGAAACTTGCGGGACTTAAACACGATGAAGGTCCCGATATCGGCGGCGATTTCGGTCCTTATGTTCAGTCCGAAAGAAAGGATATGTATCTTCCTTATGCCGAACAGCTTATAAAAGAGGGAAAGGCTTACCGTTGTTTCTGCACAAAGGAAAGACTTGAAAAGTTACAGGACAGCGTTGGCGGTGGTTATGACAGACATTGCCGTAATCTTCCGCAGGAAGAAATCGACAGACTTCTTGCCGAGGGTACACCTTATGTAATTCGCCAGAAAATGCCGATTGAGGGCAGTACAACATTTACAGACGCAGTTTTCGGTGAAATTACCGTTGACAACAGCGAACTTCAGGATCAGATTCTTATCAAGACTGACGGCTACCCGACATACAACTTTGCAAATGTAATTGACGACCACACAATGGGCATTACTCATGTTGTCCGTGGTTGTGAATATTTAAGCTCCACACCGAAATATAATCTTCTTTATGAAGCATTCGGATGGGAAATTCCGACATATATCCACCTTCCGCTCATTATGGGCAAGGATGCCGACGGCAATGTTTCAAAGCTTTCAAAGCGTCACGGCGCAACAGGCTTCTATGACCTTATTAACGAGGGCTACCTCCCACAGGCAATCATCAACTATATTGCACTTCTCGGCTGGTGTCCAAAGGATAATCAGGAAATCTTTACCCTTGCAGAACTTGAAAAAGAGTTTGATGTAAGCGGTATCAGCAAGTCACCGTCAATTTTTGACTATGACAAGCTTTCATGGTTCAACGGTGAGTATTTAAAGGCTATGACTCCCGAAGAATTTACGGATGTTTGTATGCCATACTATAAGAAGGTTTTCGGTGACAGAGAAATGCCTTTTGAGAAGTTTGCCGAAATTCTTCAGAAAAGAACTACAAAGCTTACGGATATTCCCGAAATGCTCGGTTTCTTTGCAGAACTTCCCGAATATGACAAGGAGCTTTTCGTAAATAAGAAGAGCAAGACTAATCTTGAAAACGCTCCCGTTGTATTGCGTGAGGCTTACGAAAGATTAAAGGCTCTGCCGACATGGGACAACACTTCAATTCACGATTGCCTCATCAATATGGCGGTTGAAAAAGAGCTTAAAAACGGCACAGTTATGTGGCCTGTAAGAATTGCCGCAGCAGGCAAAACAGTAACTCCGGGCGGTGCTGTTGAAATTCTTGACATTCTCGGAAGAGAAGAGTCGCTCAAAAGACTTGAAATCGGTCTTGAAAAGCTCGGCGCATAATTCTACTGACGGAGGTACACGGCAAATGGCTGAAGAAATAAAGAATGTTGAGGGTGAAGCTGCCGTTCAGGGCAACTTCATCTGGGATTTTATAAAAGAGGATACTGCCGAGGGCGGAAAATTTGAGGGTAAAAAGGTTCACACCCGTTTTCCTCCCGAACCGAACGGCTATCTTCACATAGGTCATGCAAAGGCTCTTTGCATTGACTTTGGTACTGCCGAGCATTTCGGCGGAATCTGCAATCTTCGTATGGATGATACCAACCCTACAAAGGAAGATGTAGAATATATTGACGCTATCAAAGAGGACATCAAGTGGCTTGGTTATGATTGGGACGACAGATTTTTCTATGCATCACAGTATTTTGATCAGATGTATGAATTTGCCGTTGAGCTTATCAAAAAGGGACTTGCATATGTTTGCGAGCTTACTCCCGATAAGGTGAGAGAATACAGAGGCGACACACAGACACCTGCAAAGAGTCCGTATCGTGACCGTCCTATAGAAGAAAGCCTTGATTTGTTTGAAAGAATGAAAAACGGCGAATTTGAGGACGGCAAAATGACTCTCCGTGCAAAGATTGACCTTGCGTCGGGTAACTTTAATATGCGTGATCCTGTTATCTACAGAATTAACAGACTCAAGCATCACAGAACAGGCGACAAGTGGTGCATTTATCCTATGTATGACTTTGCTCATCCGATTGAGGATGCTCTTGAGGGTATTACGCACAGCCTTTGTTCACTTGAATTTGAGGCTCACCGTCCGCTTTATGATTGGGTAATTAACAATATTTCCGTTCCGTGCAAGCCAAGACAGATTGAATTCGCAAGACTCGGAATTAACAACACGGTAATGTCAAAGAGAAAGCTCCGTGAACTTGTTGAAAAGAACTATGTAAGCGGTTGGGACGATCCGAGAATGCCTACACTCTGCGGACTTCGCAGAAGGGGTTACACACCAAAGTCAATTCGTTCGTTCATTGAGCAGATTGGTGTTTCAAAGGTTAATTCAATTGTTGAATACGGCTTTCTTGAGCATTGTCTGCGTGATGACCTTAACGAAACGGCAGAGCGTACAATGTGCGTTTTAAAGCCTGTTAAGCTTGTTATTACAAACTATCCTGAGGGACAGAGCGAAGAATTTGAGGTTGAGAACAACCCGAACCGTCCCGAGGACGGCACAAGAAAGGTTACTTTCAGCCGTGAGCTTTACATTGAAGAAACCGACTTTATGGAAGAACCCGTAAAGAAGTATCAGCGCCTTTATCCCGGCAACGAGGTAAGAATCAAGTCTGCATACATCGTAAAATGCACAGGCTGCAAAAAGGATGAAAACGGCAATGTTGTTGAGGTTTATGCAGAGTATGATCCCGAAACAAAGGGCGGAAATACTCCCGACGGCAGAAAGGTAAGGGGCACAATCCATTGGGTTGACGCTAACAACTGCCTTGATGCGGAAGTAAGACTTTACGATAACCTCTTTACTGTTCCGGACCCCGATACAGGCGACAGAAACTTCCTCGATTATCTTAACGAAAATTCACTTGAAGTTCTCACAGGCTGTAAGGCTGAAAAGAATATTGCAGGTGCAACGGCTCCGAAGAGCTATCAGTTTATGCGCCACGGCTATTTCTGCATTGACAACAAGGACAGCTCACCCGAACACCTTGTATTCAACCGCAGCGTAAGCCTTAAAGACAGTTTTAAGAAGTAAAATAAACAAAGGGCGGTCTTTTCTTTGACCGCCCACTTTAATAGGAATTTGTGTTCATTAAATATGCTTTGATGTAATCAATAATATGTTTAAATTTGAACACAATGTGTTCAATCGTGTGCAATACACACGAACGGGCGGATGATAACCGCCCCCTACCGGGTGTTAATATGATGAAAAAAATACTTGTAACAGGTGCATCGGGCGGAATCGGTTCGCAGACTGCTGTCGCTTTTGCAAAATGCGGTTGCGATGTTGCGTTGCATTACTCAAAAAATTCCGAAAAAGCCGAAAGCCTTGCCGAAAAGCTTACAAATGAATACGGCATAAATACCTTTGCTGTTCAGGCAGATGTTTCCGATTATGAAAGCGTTTGCAAAATGTTTGACGAAATCGACAGCCGATTCGGTAACCTCGATGTGCTTGTCAACAATGCGGGAATTGCACAGCAAAAGCTGTTTACCGACATAACTCCCGATGAATGGAAGAAAATGACTGGGGTTAATCTTGACGGTGTTTTCTACTGCTCGCAACAGGCACTCAAAAGATATATGATTAAAAACCACAGCGGTGTTATTCTCAATATCAGCTCAATGTGGGGACAGGTCGGTGCGTCATGTGAGGTGCATTACAGTGCGTCAAAGGCGGGTGTAATCGGACTTACCAAAGGTCTTGCCAAGGAGGTCGGTCTGTCGGGAGTGCGTGTCAACTGTATTTGTCCGGGTGTGATTATGACCGATATGATGAAAGGCTTTGATGAGCAGACCGTACAGGAGCTTAAAGAGGAAACTCCGCTTAATATGCTCGGTATGCCTGATGATATTGCCGAAACAGCGGTGTTTCTCTGCAGTGACAGGGCAAGGTTCATCACGGGACAGATTGTCGGTGTAAACGGCGGAATGATTATTTAACTTAATAAGAGTATGAAAAAACGGTCGGAATTTGATTTCCGACCGTGATTTTTTACTGTATTTATATGTTTAAGGATTTAGCTTTTGCCGTTGAGAATATCGGCAATGATTTCTCTCTCGTCCATATGGTACTTAACACCCTTGATTTCCTGATAATCCTCATGACCTTTGCCTGCAAGTACGATAATATCTCCGTCCTCGGCATTGTCCATGCAATATTTAATTGCATCTCTGCGGTTCGGCACGACAACATACTTGCCGTCGGTTTTTGCAAGACCTGTCTTGATGTCCTCAATGATGTCCATAACATCTTCAAATCTTGAGTTGTCTTCCGTTACAACCGAAAGGTCTGAAAGTCTGCCCGAGGTTTCGCCCATTTCATAACGGCGAACCTTAGGACGGTTGCCGCCTGCACCGAACATTGTAATAAGTCTGTGCGGATTGTACTGACGAAGTGTTTCAAGTACATTTTCCATTGAAAGTGCGTTGTGTGCGTAGTCGATGATGAGTGTGTAGTTGTAGGGAACAGGCACACGCTCAACTCTGCCCTTGACCTTGGCAACCTTGAGAGCGTCAATAATCATCTGATCTTCAATTTCGTCAAAGAATGAAACTGCCGAAATTGCCGCAAGTGCGTTGTATGCATTGAATTTGCCCGGAATGTCAACATCAACAGAAAGATTTTTGATTCCCTCTGTTTCAAAGTGAACACCGACAAATCCGTTTTCGGAGAGAAGATGAGCATTTTTGCCCTTCAAGTCCGCATTGTCGGCAAAACCGTAGGTGAGAACAGAACCCTTGAAATCCTTTGTGATATCCTTCCATGCGGGATCGTCAATATTTGCAGCGGCAAATTTGCATTGTCTGAAAAGCAGACTCTTGCAGTAGAGATATTCCGCAAGGTCTTTGTGTTCAACACCGCCGATGTGGTCGTCCGAAAAGTTTGTAAAGATGCCGACATCAAAAGTCATGCCTGCAAGACGGCTGTGTTTAAGTCCGATTGACGATGCCTCAATTACCATAACCTTGCAGCCGGCGTTAATCATATCACGCATCGATTTCTGAATAATGTATGATTCGGGAGTTGTGTTGTCGGTTTTGTGGGTTTCTCCGCCGTAAACAACACCGAGTGTTCCGATTGTGCCTGTCTTGATTCCTGCGTGTTCAAAAATTTCCGCAACCATTGCTGTTGTTGTGGTTTTGCCCTTTGTGCCTGTGATTGCAACCGTGTAGAGCTCATCCTCGGGATGTCCGAAAAATTCAATGCTCATAAGCGAAAGAGCGTATCTTGTGTCATCAACCTTTACAACGGCAACATCACTCGGCACTTCAAAGTCGAGGCTGTCGCTGATAACGAGTGCCGACGCACCTTTTTCAACGGCTGACTTTGCGTACCTGTGCCCGTCGGAGGTGTAACCTTTAAGGCACACAAAGGCCGTGCCTTTTTCAACCTTTCGTGAATCATAGATAATATCCGAAATTTCAGTATCAAGATTGCCCTGAACCGTGTATTCAAAATTTATAAGAAGGTCTTTCAGTTTCATCATATATATCTCCGTTCCCCGACATAAAGTCGGCTTGCTTATTTTCGCTGTCTTTATAATTATAACAATTGTCAGCACTTATTACAACTGTATGTTAAAAAATTAATGTGTGATGTTTGAAATAAATGACTTTGTTTTGTGATTGGTCATTTTTTACTAAAATCAGGAAAATTTGCCGAAATTCAAGCTTATTTTATGAATAAAGAATATAATTTGGGTGTTATGTCACATAACCATCGGGTGTGATTGTGTAACTTGTACAAATGGCATCTTAGCAAAACAAACAATTCAAGTCAATGTAATTTGTGCAATAAGTAAAATTTCAATAAAAAAGATATCATATTGCACAAAAATAATTTTGATTTTTAACAACATAGATAAAAAGTACAAAGGGAGTTGAAATTCAGGCGATTTTTTGATATGATTATATAGCGGATATGATGTACTTTGTGCGTTATATCCTCAAAGAAAGTATGTAATCCGAAAGGACACTACGAAAATATTCAGAAAGAGGGATTTTTCCAATGAAAAAGATTCTCGCCATTTTATTGGCAGGTATGATGACTGCTACTGCACTTGTTGGCTGCGGCGGCGGAGACGCATCATCGAAAACAGACAATGGTTCAAAAACAGACAACGGTTCTTCGGACGGTGCTGCTAAGATTGAAGGCTCAATTGTTGACGACAGCTACTTCGGCGATGAAGGTACAGACAGCAAGCCTGTAACTCTTAAGGTATGGGCTCCTGATGCTGCTGTAAGCCTTGTTAAAGAGCAGGTTGAGGCTTTCAAAAAGGCTTATCCTAACAGAAAGTTCAAGGAAATCTCAGTTGTAGCACAGGGCGAAAAAGATGCCGCTACAAATATGCTTAACGATGCTACAACAGCTGCAGATGTATTCAGCTTCCCGAGTGACCAGCTCAACAAGCTCGTTGACGCAGGCGTTATTTCTCAGGTTGCATTTAAGGATGCCGTAACAGAGGCTAATGATGAGGGAACTGTAAAAGCAGGTACACTTAATGGTACCCTCTACGCTTATCCTGAAACAAACGATAACGGTTACTATCTCGTTTATGATAAGTCAGTAGTTTCCGACGAGCAGGCTCAGACACTTGAGGGCATTCTTGATGCTTGTAAGAAGGCAGGCAAGAAGTTCATTATGAATGCCGGTGACGGTTACTATGCTTGTACTTTCGCTTTCACTGCAGGTGTTAAAATTGACGGTCTTGAAAAAGACGGTATTACACAGAAGTTTGTTAAATATGACGAAGATGAAGCTGTTAAAACACTTCAGGCTTTTGCAAAGCTCATCAAGGATTACAGAGGTACATTCCAATCGCTTGACGTTGCTAACATCGCTTCAGGTTTTGCAGGCGGTAAGTGTGGCGCAGGTATCGACGGTTCATGGGATACAGCTTCTAACCAGAAGGCTCTCGGTGACAACTTCGGTGCTGCAAAGCTTCCTACAATCAATGTCAACGGCACAGACAAGCAGCTTATCTCAATTTTCGGTTATAAGTACATCGGTGTAAACGGTTCTTCTAAGTTCCCGGCAACAGCTCAGATTCTTGCTCACTATCTTGCAGGTGAAGAGTGCCAGCTCCAGAGAACTGAGAAGCTCGGTTGGGGACCTTCAAACAAGAAGGTTCAGGAAAGCAAAGCTGTAACAGATTCTCCTGTTCTCAAGGCTATCGGTGAGCAGGCTAAGAATGCTTGTATACAGGTTAATATTGCTAATACATTCTGGGATCCTATGGCTAACCTTGGCAACAAGATCATCGCTGACACATGCGATCCTTCAGATGCAGCTGCTATGAAGAAGCTTCTTAACGAAACAATTTCTAACGTTAGGGATGAGGGCTAATCGTTAAGTAAGTTAAATTAAGTAAGTTAAATTGATTTAATTTAATCGATTAATTAGCTGCGGGACACTCCGAAAACGGAGTGTCCCGTAAAAAAAGAAAAAATGCGGACTGTCCGCTTGCGTTATCAATTTGTGTATTCGCCTGACTAATAATGTTTTATTACGAACGGCAACTGTTATAAGATAGCGTAAAAGACATTATTAGTTTGGTGTATTAGAGAGATTTGCAAATTATTAAGGAGAGCGCCTAATGACATATGTTGAATACAAACAGCTCAATCCTTTCCAGAGATTTGCCTACAACACAAAGAAGTTTTTCTGTAACATTCCTCATGCCGTTGCCCATTTTTTTACAGCACTCGGCAAGGCAATAGTTAAGTTCTTCGTAGGCATCGGCAAGGGCTTTGCCAACTACGGCAAGACCTTCGTAAAAGGCGACTGGGCTACAAAACTTTCCTACCTTATTTTCGGTGTAGGTGATCTTAGCAAAGGTAAATATTACAAGGGTATTCTTTTCTTCGCTGTTGAAGTTCTCTATATCCTTTATATGGCATTTTTCGGTTGGGGATATCTCAAAATGTTCCCGACACTCGGTATTCAGGCTCAGAGAACTGAATATATCAACGGTATCATACCAAAGCAGGTACCCGGCGATAACTCAATGCTTATTCTGCTTTACTCGGTATTGACACTCGTAATCACAGTAGTGGTTTTCGCTATTTACATAGTAAACATCAAAGATGCGTACAGACATCAGATTATGAAGGCTAACGGTCAGAAACCGACTTCATTCAAATATGATATGAAGCAGTTCCTTGACGGTAAGTATCATATCACACTTATGTCATTCCCTGTACTTATGATCGGTATCTTCAATGTTCTGCCGCTCATATTTATGATTTTGATTGCATTTACCAACTATGATAAACAGCATATGCCTCCGGGAACACTGTTCACATGGATTGGTTTTGACAACTTCGGCTCACTCTTCAACCTCGTTGAAGGTGCTAAGAAGGGCTATACATTTATTAAGCTCACAGAATGGACTCTTATCTGGGCTGTTGCAGCTACATTCTCAAACTATATCCTTGGTTTGATCTTCGCTCTTATGATCAACAAGAAGGGTATCAAGTTTAAATCACTCTGGAGAACACTTTTCGTTATTACAATTGCTGTTCCTCAGTTCGTATCACTTCTTCTCATGAACCAGATGCTCCAGTCAAACGGTGCTATAAACATCCTGCTTTCAAACATTACAAACAGTCATGTTGAAATTCAGTGGCTGAATCAGGACGCGACGCTGGCTCGTTGGGTAGTTATCATCATTAACTGTTGGGTAGGTATTCCGTACACCATCCTCTCTATGTCGGGTATTCTTATGAATATTCCTGAGGATCTCTACGAATCTGCAAGAATTGACGGTGCAGGTCCTGTCAAGACATTTACGGCTATCACACTTCCGTATATGCTCTTTGTTACAACTCCTCAGCTCATTACCCAGTTTGTCGGCAACATCAATAACTTTAATGTTATTTACCTGTTGTCAAACGGTAATCCGACGACCGAAAAATTTTATCAGGCCGGTCAAACCGATATCCTTGTTACATGGCTCTTTAAGCTGACCATGAACTCTCAGGACTACGGACTTGCCGCCGCGATAGGTATTTTGGTATTTGTTATTTGCGCAACGCTCTCACTCATTGTGTATAATAACTCAAAATCAATGAAGGATGAGGAGGCGTTCTCATGATAAAAAGTTACAAATTAAGAAGACACATTGCGAACGCTTTTGTTTACCTGTTCCTTATTGTAATGGGTTTCGTTTGGATTTCTCCGTTCATCTATCTTTTAATGCATTCATTCCGTGGTGGTGCTGAAATTTACGGAAGTACAATTATCCCGCAGGAATGGACATTACAGAACTACATTGATTTGTTCACAGGCTCAGGCGGTACTGCAAGCCTTAACTTCCCGAGATGGTTCCTTAACACATTCGTAGTTGCTTGTTTTAGCTGCGTAATTTCTACAATTTCGGTTCTTATGGTTAGTTACGCATTCAGCCGACTCAGATTTAAGGCTCGTAAAAAGTTTATGAATGTTGGTATGATTCTCGGTATGTTCCCCGGCTTCATGACAATGATTGCTATTTACTACCTTCTCAAGGCAATGGGTCTTACTCAGACTCTCGTTGCTCTTGTAATCTGCTACAGCTGCGGTGCCGGTCTTGGTTTCCAGATTTCAAAGGGCTTCTTCGATACAATTCCAAGAGCACTTGACGAGGCGGCAACCATTGACGGTGCTACCAAGAACCAGATTTTCTGGAAGATTATTCTTCCTATGTCAAAGCCGATTGTTGTTTACACGGTTCTTACTTCATTCATCGGACCGTGGACAGACTTCATTCTTGCTAAGATTATCATGGGTGATGCTCGTGACAACTATACTGTTGCTATCGGTCTTCAGCTAATGATTGATCAGGACTTTAAGAACACATACTACAAGCAGTTCCTTGCAGGTTCTGTTGTTGTTGCTGTTCCGATTACACTTCTCTTCCTCAAGATGCAGAAGTATTATGTTGAAGGTGTAACAGCCGGCGGCGTAAAGGGTTAATCCAATATACAAAAGCTCTCACGGGCGGCAGTCACAGGCTGCCGCCCATTTTAAATTTACGGAGGATACTATGAAAAAAATTCTTTCCATTCTTCTTGCCGGTGCAATGCTTGCTGGCTGTGTGCTTACAGGCTGCTCTGATTCTTCATCATCAAAATCAGATTCATCCGACGGAAATACTGCAAAAGTTGCCGACCCGATTGAAGGCGTTAAGGCAACTGCATCAACCGATAAATACAGAAACTACTACGAAATTTTCGTAAACTCTTTCTGCGATTCAAACGGTGACGAAACAGGCGACCTTCAGGGAATCATCTCACAGCTTGACTACCTTAATGACGGCGATCCGAATTCAGGTGACGACCTCGGTGTTGACGCAATCTGGCTTACTCCGATTATGCCGTCAAAGTCATATCATAAGTATGATGTTGAAGATTATTACAATATTGATCCCGACTTCGGTACGCTCGACGATTTTGACAAGCTTATTGAAGAATGTCACAAGCGTGGCATAAATGTAATTCTTGACCTTGTTTTGAATCACGCATCTTCAAAAAATCCGCTCTTTACAAAGGCTGTTGAAGAGGTTGCCGATAATAAGCTTGACGGCAATGCCGAATATTTTGAAATTCACAAATCCTCATATTTTGACAGCGATACTCAGACTATCAGTCTTGGAAACGGTTATGCCTGTGAGGCGAACTTTTCTCAGGAGATGCCCGAATGGAATCTCAATTCTAAAAAGACGAGAGAAGAATTTACAAAAATTGCGAAATTCTGGCTTGACCGAGGAGTTGACGGTTTCAGACTTGACGCTTGCAAATACTTTACAAATAAGGAAACCGACGGAACAGAATTTCTTAAGTGGTTCTACGACACCTGCAAGGGCATTAAGAAAGATGTCTATATGGTTGGCGAGAACTGGAGCGATGATTCCGATATTCAGGAGCTTTACAAATCCGGCATCGACAGCCAGTTTGCATTTAAGTTTTCAACCTCAACAGGCACAATTATCAGCAACATCATTTCGCAGGGCGGTATGGCTACTGTCAAAAAAATTATGAACTACGACAACAAAATGACAGAGTCAAATCCCAATGCTATCAATGCAATGTTCCTTTCAAACCACGATCAGGTTCGTAGCGGAAACGCACTTGAATCTCAGGGACTTTCTTCTCAGAAACTTGCAGCCGCAGTTTATATGCTTGCGCCGGGTAATCCGTTCATCTATTACGGAGAGGAAATCGGTGTTAAGGCTCCAAATACCACAAACGATGCGGCATACAGAACACAGATGGTTTTTGACAGCGACAACCTTCCCGATATTTATGTAAACGGTATCGGAGATGAGCCAGAGGTGCCTACCGGCGGCGGTGTAAAACAGCAGCTTGCCGACAAGGATTCTCTCCTCAACTACTATCGTAGAATTATCACAATCAAAAATCAGAACCCCGAAATTGCAAGGGGCAGAATTGTAGGCACACAGGGCTTTGATGATAAGGCAGTCGGCGCTTACTATGTTGAGTATGAGGATTCAAAGCTCCTCATTATTCACAACTTCAGCAAGAATGATGCCAAGGAGCTTACAATTACAGACGATATGATTAAGAATGCAACTCTCCGTGCAGACCTTATCCCCGAAAGCAGCTCAAAGCATACCGAGCTTAAAGACGGTAAAATCTCTGTACCGCCACAGTCAACGGTAATCATTAAGTCGGCTGAATGATTTTTCGTTCGTGAAGACAGTTATTTTGTAGCGGTATCACAGAAGCTTTGCAACATTTGTATAAGGATATATAAACCACAAAAGGCACATAACCGAAAACAATGACGGTTATGTGCCTTCTTGTTTTTGTAAGGCTGTTATTTCACAGCCCTACAAGTAATATCACAAAATGTTTGACAGATGTAATTTTATAAATGTCGCAAAATGACTGCTGTTTTGTAGGGGAAAACCTCGTTCTTCCGTGAGTAACGGCAGAAATTACATTTAAAAACAAATTTTATAAATTCTCAAATACATTGTTTATTACTACAAATGATAAAAATTGAAAATTCCGAAAAAATTCTTGTTTTCGTCACACAGTTGTCAATATTGGTGTGGTATAATAAAGTTACAACATAAGGGAACGGCAAACGTCGTCCCGATTAAACAGTGTATAAGTTTTTTTATTTGATATATTTTCCTCTCTCCTAAATAAAAATGAAAACGGAGGCTGTGAAGAACGAAGTCTTAAACTTCATTCTTTACAGCCTCTTTTTCATTACGGTGTGCCGCCGTTGTCAATTCGTGCAGACAATTTTTTGCTAGTCGCTGTGATTAATATACAGCTTTCATAATATCAAAACATATTCGTGGGAATGTATAATATTTATCAAGCATAAGCCCGCTTAAATTTTACAAAAAAATGCTTGACAAAAAGTGAGCGGATAGTTTATAATGTTTAATCGTGGGACATTCTGTAATTGCGCCCGTTTTTGGGGATATTATTGATGTTTCACATGGCTTTGCAAAAGCAAAGCAGTTTTATCAATTCTTATATTTTTTGAAAGGAGGACAAATAATGCCTACATTTAACCAGTTGGTACGCAAGGGCAGACAGGTTTCCGAGAAGAAGGCAAAGGCACCTGCTCTCTTAAAGGGTTGGAACTCAAAAAAGCGTGTTGCTATTGATCAGAGCTCCCCACAGAAGAGAGGTGTTTGTACTGCAGTAAAGACCGCTACACCTAAAAAGCCTAACTCAGCGCTCAGAAAGATTGCCAGAGTAAGACTTTCTAACGGTATTGAAGTCAGTTCCTATATTCCCGGCGTAGGTCACAACCTTCAGGAACACAGCGTTGTTCTTATCCGTGGTGGCCGTGTTAAGGACTTGCCTGGTGTTCGTTACCACATCGTTCGTGGTACACTCGATGCTCAGGGCGTTTCGGGCCGTATGCAGAGCCGTTCAAAGTACGGTGCTAAGCGTCCGAAGAAGGGTAAATAAGGAATTGACAAAACTCTCTTGACTTAAATTATTTAAGTTCTGCTATGCGGCAGGAATTTTACTATATATATTATGGTAGAATGTCTTGTTGGCATACGGGAGTTTGTCGCTTTCGAGTACCTATGATATCTCAATTATTGTGAAGGAGGGAAGCAAAGTGCCAAGAAGAGGTTCTATTGCGAAGCGTGACGTATTACCGGATCCGCTTTATAATTCAAAACTCGTAACTCGTCTTATCAACAACATTATGTACGACGGTAAAAAGGGCGTTGCTCAGAAAATTGTTTACGGTGCATTCGATATTATTGCTGAAAAGACAGGTAACAACCCGCTTGAGGTTTTTGAACAGGCTATGGAAAATGTAATGCCCGTTCTCGAAGTAAAGGCTCGTCGTGTCGGCGGTGCTACTTATCAGGTACCTATGGAGGTTCGTCCTGAAAGACGCCAGACACTCGGTCTCCGCTGGATTTCTACTTATTCAAGAGCTCGCAGCGAAAAGACAATGAAGGAAAGACTTGCAGGAGAAATCCTTGATGCCACAAACAGTGCCGGCGGTGCTTTCAAGAAGCGTGAAGACACTCATAAGATGGCTGAAGCTAACAAGGCTTTCGCTCATTACAGATGGTAATTTTATCATCAGCGTTTATTAGGAGGATTTTATGCCAAGACAGGTTTCACTTGAAAAAACAAGAAACATCGGTATCATGGCTCACATTGATGCCGGTAAAACCACAACAACTGAGCGTATCCTGTATTATACCGGCGTAAACCATAAAATCGGTGAGACACACGACGGTGCTTCCACAATGGACTGGATGGTTCAGGAAAAAGAGCGTGGTATCACAATCACCTCTGCTGCTACAACTGCATTCTGGTTCGGCAGCAAGCATCAGTATGACAAGCACAGAATCAACATCATCGACACCCCCGGTCACGTTGACTTCACTGTTGAAGTTGAGCGTTCACTTCGTGTTCTTGACGGTTCTGTAACAGTCCTCTGCGCAAAAGGCGGCGTTGAGCCTCAGTCTGAAACAGTATGGCGCCAGGCTGATAACTACGGCGTTCCGAGAATGGTTTATGTAAACAAGATGGACATCATGGGCGCTAACTTCTACCATGTTGTTCAGATGATGAAGGACAGACTTAAATGTAATGCTGTTCCGATTCAGCTTCCGATCGGTGCTGAGAGTGATTTCAGAGGCATCGTTGACCTCGTTACTATGAAAGCCGAAATCTATCACAACGAAGACGGCACAGACTACAGTGAAGAGGAAATTCCGGAAGAGATGCAGGATCTCGCTAACGAGTATCATGAGAAACTTATCGAATCAGTTGCTGAACTCGATGAGGATCTTATGGAGAAATACTTCGGCGGCGAAGAGCTTACAATCGACGAAATCAAGAGCACAATCAGAAAGGCTACTATTGACAACACAATGGTACCTGTAACCTGCGGTTCTTCTTACCGTAACAAGGGTGTTCAGATGCTCCTTGATGCTATCGTTGATTATATGCCTGCTCCGACAGATGTACCTGCTATCAAGGGTGTTGACCCTGAAACAGGCGATGAGGTTGAAAGACCGTCATCAGATAAAGAGCCATTTGCAGCTCTCGCATTCAAGATTGCTACTGACCCGTTTGTTGGTAAGCTCTGCTTCTTCAGAGTTTACTCCGGTACAGTTTCTGCCGGCACAACTGTTTACAACTCAGTTAAGGACACCAACGAGCGTCTCGGTCGTATCTTGCAGATGCACGCTAACGACAGAAAAGATATCGATTGCGTATATGCAGGTGACATCGCTGCTGCCGTTGGTCTTAAAAATACAACAACAGGTGATACTCTCTGTGATGAGAAGGCTCCTGTTATCCTTGAGTCTATGGAATTCCCTGATCCTGTAATTCGTGTTGCTATTGAGCCGAAGACAAAAGCAGGTCAGGAAAAGATGGGTATCGCTCTTGCAAAGCTTGCAGAAGAAGATCCTACTTTCAAGGCTTATACAGACGAAGAAACAGGTCAGACAATCATCGCAGGTATGGGTGAACTCCACCTCGAAATCATTGTTGACCGTCTTCTCCGTGAATTTAAGGTAGAAGCAAACATCGGTGCTCCACAGGTTGCATACAAGGAAACTATCCGCAAGGAAGCTTCTGTTGACGAAAAGTATGCTCGTCAGTCAGGTGGTAAGGGTCAGTACGGTCACGTTAAGATCAATATCTATCCTAACAAGGACAAGGGCTATGAGTTCGTTAACAACATTGTCGGCGGTGCTATTCCAAAGGAATACATTCCGGCTGTTGACCAGGGTATTCAGGGCGCAATGCTCAGCGGTGTTGTTGCAGGCTACAATGTAGTTGATGTTAAGGTTGAGCTTTATGATGGTTCTTATCATGAAGTCGACTCATCAGAAATGGCATTTAAGATTGCCGGTTCAATGGCATTCAAGAACGCTATGAAGAAGGCAGATCCTGTACTTCTCGAACCGATCATGAAGGTTACTGTTATCACTCCTGAGGAATACCTCGGTGATGTAATCGGCGACCTTAACTCTCGTCGTGGTATGATCCAGAGCATGGAAGCTGACAACGGCGTTCAGAGAGTTATCGCTCATGTTCCGCTTTCAGAGATGTTTGGTTACGCAACAGATATGCGTTCCAAGACTCAGGGTCGTGGTCAGTATGTTATGGAGCCTGACACATATGCAGAGGTTCCGAAGAACATTGCTGAAAAGATTATGAGTGAAAGAGCTAAAAAGGACTAATCATACCTTTTAAAGCACTTTTTTCAAAAATGTATTGATTTTTTTAGAAAAAATTGATACAATATGATTAAATCTATTGTAAATTCTTTTTACAACAATAAGGAGGAAATTTCCAATGGCAAGAGAAAAATTTGAAAGAAATAAGCCCCATGTTAACATTGGTACAATCGGCCACGTTGACCATGGTAAAACAACACTTACTGCTGCTATCACAAAGGTTCTCAACCTCGAAGGCGATGCTGATTTCGTTGATTACGCTAACATCGATAAGGCTCCTGAAGAGAGAGAGCGTGGTATCACAATTAACACAGCTCACGTTGAGTATGAAACAGACAAGCGTCACTATGCACACGTTGACTGCCCAGGCCATGCTGACTATGTAAAGAACATGATCACAGGTGCTGCTCAGATGGACGGCGCTATCCTCGTTGTATCAGCTGCTGACGGTCCTATGCCACAGACAAGAGAGCACATCCTTCTTTCTCGTCAGGTAGGTGTACCTTACATCGTAGTATTCATGAACAAGACTGACCAGGTTGACGATCCTGAGCTTCTCGAGCTCGTAGAGATGGAGATCCGTGACCTCCTCAACGAGTATGAGTTCCCGGGCGATGATACACCAATCATCAAGGGTTCAGCTTACCTTGCTCTTACAAGCACATCTAAGGATCCTAACGCTCCTGAGTACAAGTGCATCCACGAGCTTATGGACGCTGTTGACGAGTATATTCCAACTCCTGACCGTAAGGCTGACCAGCCATTCCTTATGCCTGTTGAGGACGTATTCACAATCACAGGTCGTGGTACTGTTGCAACCGGTAGAGTTGAAAGAGGTCAGATTAAGACTGGTGAAGAAGTTGAAATCGTTGGTCTTACAGACGAAAAGAGAAAAGTTGTTGTTACAGGTCTTGAAATGTTCAGAAAGACCCTTGACTTCGCTGAAGCAGGCGACAACGTAGGTGTTCTTCTCCGTGGTGTTCAGAGAACTGAAATCCAGAGAGGTCAGGTACTTGCTAAGCCAGGTACAATTCACCCACACACAAAGTTCCGTGGCCAGGTTTACGTTCTTACTAAGGACGAAGGTGGCCGTCATACTCCATTCTTCAACAACTATCGTCCACAGTTCTATTTCAGAACAACTGACGTAACAGGTACAATCTCACTCCCAGAGGGCGTAGAGATGTGCATGCCTGGTGATAACGTTGAAATGGACGTTGAACTTATCACTCCTATCGCTATCGAAGTTGGTCTTCGTTTCGCTATTCGTGAAGGCGGCAGAACAGTAGGTTCAGGCGCAGTTATCGCTATTAACGAATAATTTTAACCGATTATCGTTTATTTTCTAACATTCAGAGCCGATACATTTGTATCGGCTCTTTTTGTGTTTTTTGTAGGGGCAGATATCATCCTTATGCAGGTAATATCACAAATTATATGTTAAAACAAATTCTATAATGGCACAATCTCGTAGGGGCGTTCATCGGACGCCCGCACGGCGGGCCGCCGTCCCCAATTCGAGTAGTTAGTTTGATAAAGTAACAATTCCAATGCCCGAATTAGGTAAAATGTAAGTTGTTGCTATTTTGTAGGGAAGAACCGTGTTCTCCCGCAGGTAATAGTACATACATTATGATGAATGTAAAACATATAAATGTCACAAAGTCATTGTTCACCTGTAGTGGCGATCAGCGATCGCCAATCGAACCGATTGCAAAATCGGTTCGACTTAATACAAATCATTTGTTATATGAAATTTATGTTTGTAAATATTTGCAAAATTGGTTTGCTTGTTTTGGTTGTACAACCAAAACAAATGGCGAACACGGTTCGCCGCTACAGTTTACACATAACATCCATCACATCAAAATATTTTTATAAAACAACCTCATTCATCAAGGCGGGCGCCCAATGAGCACCCCTACTTCACGAATTGGGAACGGCGGCTCGCCATTGTCGGGTGGGAAAAACTATAGCAATGTTACGCTCGGGAAATATAGCTGTTTATATATCAAACTATCTACACGAATTGAGTACGGCGGTTCGCCGGCTCGCCGTGCAACAGCAAGTTGCTTGTGAAAAATCACGCTCTGCATTATAATATACGCAAGAGGTGACGGCTATGGATACAAAAGAAATTTTACTGAAATTAAGAACAAAATCGGGCTTTTCTCAGGATGAGTTGGCTGAAAAACTGTTTGTAACAAGACAGGCTGTTTCTCGTTGGGAAAACGGCGACACAGTTCCGAATACGGAAACATTAAAACTTCTCTCAAAGCTTTATAATGTGTCAATCAATACCTTGCTCGGTTCTCCGAGAGAACTCATTTGTCAATGTTGCGGTATGCCGTTGGAAGATGAGATTATCAGCAGAGAGAAAGACGGCTTTATGAATGAAGATTATTGCAAGTGGTGTTATGCCGACGGAAATTATATGTACAGCGATATGGATGATTTGATTGATGTCTGCGTCAAAAATATGGCAAACGAGGAACATTCCGAAAAAGAGGTGCGTGAGTATCTGTTGAGAACACTCCCGAAGCTCGACTATTGGAAAAGATATAAGGAACTCGGCGGAAACAAGGCTTTTGAGGAATTTAAAAATGTTCTGATTGATGAGATAAATGCCTTAAATGTTGACGGTATGCCAAAGCTTACAAAGCTGAATGCGCTTGTCGGAAAATTTGTTAATTTGGAATACAGACTTCCGAACGGCAACACGGTTAAGTTTTTGGATGACAACGCAACATATCTCGGCAATCAGCTTGAATGTGAGTTCGGCGGTGACAGATATTTCGGCATTGTTGCAAATACCGATTTCATCCTGATTTCAACTTATGAGGAAAATCTTAAAAATCCGGAGCTTGTTTTGTACAAGAAAAGATAACAACATAACAGACAAAGAGGTGTCAGCGTTTGCGACACCTCTTTTTGCAGTTGTAATTATTGAAAAGTCAGAATAAGGTAATCCCGAACATATGCAGTACCCATAAAACAGCACCGAAAACAACAGATGCGGTAACACCGTAAACTATGACAGGTCCTGCAATGATGAACAGCTTTGCGCCGAGTCCGGCAACATATCCCTCGGATTTAAACTCGATTGCAGGCGATGAAACAGCATTTGCAAAACCTGTAATCGGCACAAGCGTACCCGCACCGCCATGCTTGGCGATTTTATCGTAAACACCGATTGCTGTCAGCAAAATTCCTATGAAAATCAGCGTTACCGATGTCAGCGTTTTTGCATCATCTTTGCTGAGGTCAAGCATTGAATAGCTGTCGGTCAAAACTTGCCCTATAAGGCAGATGAAACCGCCGATGAAAAATGCCTTAGTTCCGTTCACAAAACATTTACTTTTCGGTGAATTATTTTTCACAATCGTGCTATATTCTTTTTTTGAAATCATAAAATGCCACCTTTGCACCGTTAATTAATTTACATATATTTTTGCCGTATAAATTTCAATTATGTTTGAATTATCACTTTATTTTTTTTGACTGTTGTAGTATACTTATTAATATGTACAGCTATGTAAAACGAAATGAGGGTAAAGTAATGGAGCATTATCTCGATAACAGCGCAACTACGAAGGTGTCGCAAAAGGCGGCAGAAAAAGCGTTTGAGATAATGACCGAAAATTACGGCAATCCTTCGTCACTCCATTTGCGTGGAATGTATGCAGAGCAGGAGCTTGTAAAGGCTCGAAAAGAGGTTGCAAGAAAGCTTGGTGCAACTGCCGACGAAATCTATTTTACAAGCGGCGGTACAGAGGCGAATAACCTTGCAATTTTCGGTGTTGCCGAGGCTAAAAAACGCAGAGGAAAGCGGATTGTTGTGTCTGCCGTTGAACACAGCAGTATTATGGAATCCGCAAAAAAACTTGAGGATAACGGCTTTGATGTTGTCTACATTATGCCCCGTAAGGACGGCACAATTCACAAGGAAGATGTGCTTGAAAATGTTGACGAAAACACAATTCTTGTGTCTGTAATGTGCGTCAATAATGAAACGGGCGCAATTATGAATGTTACGGATATTTTTTCTGCCGTAAAGGCGAAGAACAGCGATGTAATCTGCCACACGGATGCCGTTCAGGCGTTCGGCAAAATCTCGCTTTCTGCGTCAAGGCTTCATGCGGATTTAATCAGCGTGAGCGGTCATAAAATCCATGCCCCGAAGGGTGTGGGTGCGATTTTTGTGAAAAAGGGTGTACGGCTTGTTCCGCTTCACTACGGCGGTGAACAGGAGAAAAAACTTCGCCCCGGCACAGAGGCAATTCCGTTGATTGCCGCAATGGGTGTTGCCTGCGGTGAATTTAACATAGATAAAAATTACGATTATGTTTCAAAGCTTAACAGCTACGCAAAGGATAAGCTATTAAAAATTGACGGTGTGAGCCTCAACTCCCCCGAAAACGCACTTCCGTATGTGCTGAATATCTCGGCAGGAAAGGTCAGGAGCGAAACCATGCTCCATTTTCTTGAAAATCTTGAGGTCTATGTGTCCTCGGGAAGTGCCTGTGCAAAGGGCAAACCGAGTTATGTGCTTGAGTCAATGAATATCGGTCGTGACAGAGCCGACAGTGCACTGAGAATCAGCTTTTCAAAATTTAACACAGAGGCAGATATCGACGCACTTTGTTACGGTATTGAAAAGGGACTGAAAACCCTTGCTCACAAATAAAATCGTATGAATACATATTAAAACAAAGGAATACATTTTATGAAGGAAATTTTACTTTTGAAAGACGGCGAAATTGTTCTTAAGGGACTTAACCGCCGTTCATTTGAAGATGTCCTCAAAAAGAACCTCAAACACGCATTAAAGAGTGCAGGCCATTTTGAGATTACATCCGCACAGTCCACAATTTATGTAAAACCGCTTGATGATGACGCAGATCTTGAAAAGGCTTGCGAAATCGTTTCAAGGGCGTTCGGAATTATCGCTTTTTCAAGAGCTGCTGTTTGTGAAAAAACAATCGAATCCGTTCTTGAAACCGCTCTGAAATATCTTGAAAATCAGCTTAAAAATATAAAAACCTTCAAGGTTGAGGCAAAGAGAAGCGACAAGAAGTTTCCGCTTAAATCTCCCGAAATTTGCAGAGAGGTCGGCGGTGAAATCCTTTCAAAGTTTCCGCATCTCAAAGTTGATGTTCACAACCCCGACCTTGTTGTAAATGTTGAAATCCGTGACTTCGGCGCTTATGTTCACGGTGAGCCGGTAAGAGGAGCAGGCGGTATTCCGGTCGGCACAGGCGGAAGAGCCGCAATTCTCATCAGCGGAGGTCTTGATTCTCCCGTTGCCGCTTATATGATGGCAAAAAGAGGTATCAGACTTACTGCAATTCACTTTGCAAGTCCGCCTTACACAAGCCCCAGAGCCGAAGACAAGGTTGTCAGACTTCTCCGCAGAGTCAGCAGATATGCAGGCGATATGGTTATGTACACTGTGCCGTTTACAAAGCTGCAGGAGAAAATCAAGGATGAATGTCCCGAGGAACTTTTCACAATCATTATGCGACGCCTGATGATGCAGATTTCAGAAAAGATTGCCGAAAAGTACGAATGTCAGGCACTCATCACAGGCGAAAGCCTCGGTCAGGTTGCAAGCCAGACAATCGGTGCGCTTTCGTGTACAGATGAGGCGACCGATATGCTCGTGTTCAGACCGCTCATAGGTATGGATAAGCAGGAGATTATTGACATTGCCTACAAGATTGATACCTATGATATATCAATTGAGCCGTATGAGGACTGCTGTACCGTGTTCACACCAAAGCATCCCCGTACAAGACCTGTTCTCAAATATGTAAAAGAGGCTCAGGAAAAGCCGAACTTCGGACCTCTTGTTGAGGAGGCTCTTCAGAACCTAAAAGTTACAAGAATTTCGGCTGATGATGAATAATCAAACGATTGAAAGGGGAATTGATATGGATGTTGAGATTTTTTCCTTAACGGGCAAAAATTCCGCTGACCTTTCTCAAACAAGCGGTGAAATTGCAAAAAAGCTTGAACAAAACGGCTTTTCCGTAACCAAAGTAAAAAGCGTTTCACCTTCATATTCTAAAATAATTTCTGCACTTAACGAGCTTGCGAAAAGCAAAAAAGCGCCTGATCAGGTTGTGATTGCAGAGGCTCTTACAACAAAGGACAGCACATCGTTCCGCAAAAAGTTTGCCGAGGTTGTTGCGGCATCCGAGAAGTATGAGAATACTCCTGTGCCGAAGGACTATTGGCGAAAGAGAAATCTTGATTTTCTCGATGCCAAAAAGCGTAAGGCAGACAAGGAAGAGATGGAACAGCTCGAGGACAAGTACAGAATGTTCCGTAAAAAGTCAAGAATTTTCAGTCTTAAAGATATGGGCAACGGCTATCGTGGCTACTGCTTTATGTACCGTGGTATTCAGGTTGCCGTTCTTCCAAAGTCGGCTCTTGCCGGTGAAAATCCCGAAGATATGGTTTGTCTTGCCTGCATAAGAGCAAAGTCAAACTTTGAAAATTCCGCAATTGACTATCCTAACGGTTTCAGCGACAGGGAATTTGTTCCGGCAAAGACAGGCTTTGTCAACAACTTCATTCCTATGCGTGGTGACGGTTCAAAGGAAGTTACAAGAAAATGCGTTGTAATTGTTTCGTTTCTCGTGTTTCTTACGGCGCTTTCGCTGTTGTTCTACAATATGATTTACCTCAGCCTGAGAAATGCCGAGCTTAACGGAGAAATTCAGCGAATTGCTCACAGCGTTGATGACGGTGAAACAACACCCAAAAAGAAAAAGGATGACACAATCAATTGGGATAAACTTCTGAAAATCAACGATGAAATTGTCGGTTGGATTCAGATGAAGGATACCCACATTGACTACCCCGTTCTTTGGCATAAGGCAGACAGCACACCGCAACAGTATTACCTTAACCACAACTACAAGAATGAGTGGGACGGCTTCGGCAGCGTATTTGTTGACTACCGTTCAACAAAGGGTACAGACGGCAAGAACCTTGTTCTTCACTCTCACCACATTCAGGACGGTTCAATGTTCGGTGATCTTATGAAGTTCGGCGGAACAACGGGGGATCTCGATTTCTATAAAGAAGTTCCGACCTTCCGTTTTGACACTCCAAAGGGCAAAGGTACTTATAAGATTATCTCCGTGTTCAAGACAAACACTCTTACCGCACACGGCGATTTCTTCAACTACATGATAAGCGACTTTGAAAATGACAAGGATTTTATGAACTATGTTTACAATGTCCGTGTTCGTTCACTCTTTAATTGTCCTGTTGATGTAAACGAGGACGATGAGCTTGTAACACTTTCAACCTGTTCGTATGAGTTCACAAACTTCAGAACGGTTATTGTTGCAAGAAAGGTAAGAGCGGGCGAGTCAACAAAGGTTGATGTTTCAAAGGCATCGCTTAATAAGAATGCAGTATGGCCGCAGGTTTATTACTCATCCTACGGCGGTACAAGACCTACCGTCACAGACTTTGACACAGCTTACAAGAAAGGTCAGATTACCTGGTATGACGGCGATTACAGCTTTAAGAACCAAAAGGTAACCAAGAAAACCGAGGCTACAACCGCAACAGATACAAAAGGTCAGGTTGTAACACAAAAGCCACAGCCTACAACAAAGGCAAAGGTTTATTGCAATGTAACCTTCCTTAACTACGACGGTTCAGCTTTGTCAACGCAAAAGGTTGAGTACGGCAAGTCGGCGGTTGTGCCTAAGACCGTACCGAAAAAACCGAGTGATGAGTATTATACCTACACCTTTGAGGGCTGGGACACCACCTATGACTATACAAAGGTAACGGCTAATTTGAGCATTGCACCAAAATTCAAGGCAACGCTGAAACCCGAATACGCAAACGCACAGTAGGAGGACGGAAAATGAATTGCAGGCTTGTATTTTTCGCTGCTCGCAAAACTTCGTTTTGCGAAAGAGCTTTGCAAAAATCCTTTTCCGAGCTTGACCTTGAACTCGTCAAAACCTGCTTTGCAACCGATTCCGAACAACTCGGAAATGAACTTACAGACGCTTTCAAAAAACTGAATGCGGTTTTCGTTGTCGGCGGACTCGGATTTGACGATGAAAAGGGAATAAAAAGCATAATTTCCCGTGCTTTGTGTGAAACCCCTGTTAATGACTGCAAAAAGCTGAAAAATGAAAACGGCGATGACGGATATGTTGTCAGAGCCGCAAATCAGATTCTTATTCTTCTGCCCGATGAACCCGAGCAGATTGAATCCATTATGCAGGGACCGCTCAGAAAATATATTATGGCAAACTCGGTAATGCAATGAGCATTGCGAATTGAAAGTTGAAAATTGAAAATGTAAAATTACAGTCGGCGGTGTGCCACCGCTGTCAATTCGAGAAGATAGTTAGATAAAAAGATTGCATCAGATGCCCGAATAAGGTTCTGATGCAATTTTTGTTTTATATGGAATCAGTAGGGGCAGCCTTGCGACTATATTTCAGACAGCGCTATGCTCCCTTTATCCGCCATAGGCGGCGGTCGCAAACCGTGTTCGCCATTTATAAAATTAATCTTGACAATGCAAAAAATGGTGCTATAATTAAAACATACTAAATACATAGGAATAGTAGAAATAAAACACATACATAATCAAGCACATAAAAATCATGCTAAGAAAGGAAGTACAGTTATGGCAAAAAGAAATTTTGGTGATGAATTCGGATTTCAGACCAGGGCTGTTCACACGGGCAATGATGTTGACAGCGAAACAGGAGCAATCAAAAGACCTATCACAATGGCAAACAGCTATGAACTCCCATATGATCCGAGTGACCTCAACTGGAGCAGTGCAGGCAAAAACCTCTACACACGCAACGGCGGTTCAAATCAGCAGTATCTTCAGGAAAAGCTTGCGTCCCTTGAGGGCGGAGAGGACTGCGTTGTTCTTGCAAGCGGTGTTGCGGCTCTGTCGGGACTTTTCTTTGCATTGCTCAAAAGCGGTGACCATGTTGTATTTTCAAGCGTAACATATATTGCGGTTTACAGACTTCTGAATGAACTTCTCAAAGACAAATTCGGTGTTGAAACAACAATTGTTGACACAACCGACATTGAAAAAGTTAAGGCGGCAATCCGTCCGAACACAAAGCTCATTCACATTGAAACACCGGGCAATCCTACTCTTTCAATTTCCGACATTGAAAAGATTGCAGAGCTTGCCCATGCAAACGGCGCACTTTTGTCGGTTGACAACACATTTGCTTCTCCGTTCAACCAAAGACCGATTGAACTCGGTGCAGACTTTACCGTTGAAAGCCTTACAAAGTACATCAACGGTCACGGTGATGCAATGGGAGGTGCAATCATCGGCAAACAAGAATACCTCGACATTATCCGTGCGCAGTCGCAGATTAACCTCGGCGCAACAATCAGCCCGTTCAATGCATGGCTGATTATGAGAGGCTCGGTAACACTTCCGTTGCGTATGAAACAGCACAACGAAAATGCCATCAAGGTTGCCCGTTATCTGAAAATGGTTAAAGGTGTAAGCTTTGTTGCATATCCGGGACTTGAGGATCACCCGAATCACGATGTTGCAGTTAAGCAGATGAAAAACGGGTTCGGCGGAGTGCTTTCGTTTGGACTTAAAGCCGACCACGATACCTACAACCGTTTTGTTACACATCTTAAAGTAATCACATCGGCTGTATCACTCGGTCACGATGAAAGCCTTATCGTATTTCTCGGTGAAAACGATGAAAGACAGTATCTTTATCCCGAAGAATTCCACAACGGATTTTTCCGTTTCAGCGTTGGTATTGAGGATGCCGAAGATATCATCGAAGATTTAAGACAGGCTTTTGAAAAAGAAAACCTGCTTTAAGGAGAGCTTATTATGAATTTTTCATATTCACAGGTGCTTGAATTCAAGAGGATTCTTGACGAAAAATTCGGAGTGTATCTACATTTTCACGATGCCTGCGGAGGACAGTATTTTTCGTTTGATGAAGCAGAGAAGGACGAAGTATATCAATTTTTAACCTCTTATTTTGCAAATATCGGCGGTAAAATCAATATTGCCGACAATAAATTGACATTTACAGTAGATAAAGCGTAATCAGAAGATTTTTTTAAAAGATTTTCAAAAAATTCTCTTGTTTGTCATTATTCTGTCACGATTGCCGTGATATAATATAGTCACAACATAAGAACGGCTTGATTTATAACAAGTCTTGCCCGAGCGTGACAGAATAAGTGGTGATAACCCATGTTAAACAGCTTACAAGATTTTCATTTGATATATTTTTCCTCTCTCTTTAATTAAAATATGGAAGAAACAGCGAGTTACACCGCTGTTTTTTTCATTTTACGGCAAAGCCGCAATGAATAACTGTATGCCGTTTTTCATATACATTATCGGTGATTGATATGAAAAAACTGCTCTGTGTGTTTTTTTGCGTAATGCTTGCGGCATTGTCGGCTGTCGTGTTTACGGGCGGAAAGGACACGCAAAAAAACTACATAAAATATGTTGAATTTAATGTTACGAAAGACGCTTTGCAAAATGCCGTTGACCTCGACATACAAACTCACGATGACGACAGGCATACCGACTGCATAACAATGCTTGCGTATCTCGGTGCGAAATACGGCGGTGATTTTACAAAGTACAAATATGGCGATATGACAGATTTTGCCGACAAAATCAAAAACGGCGAAACCGTTGAAAACCTGACAAAGGATATGAAATATTTCAACTATTACTCTCAGGCATACGGTGCGGCACTTTCGGGAATTGTCGGTGATTACGAAAAAGAAACTTCAAAAGGCACTGAAAAAGACTACGGCTTGTGCTGGTTTTCACCGATTGCCAAATCTTTTCCGTATTCCTGCTATGATGATTTCGGTGCGGTCAGAACCTACGGCTACACAAGACCGCACCTCGGTCATGATCTTATGGCGGCTGTCGGCACACCTGTCGTGGTGGTTGAGTCGGGAACGGTTGAAATTATGGGTTGGAACAGGTACGGCGGTTGGCGAATCGGAATCCGTTCTGCCGACAAAAAACGCTATTGGTACTATGCACACCTAAGGCAGAACCGTCCGTTTGCAGAAAACTTAAAAGAGGGCGACAAGGTTTGTGCAGGCGATGTAATCGGTTATGTGGGAAGAACGGGTTACAGCGATACCGAAAATACAAACGGAATAACCGAAAGTCATTTGCATCTCGGACTTGAGCTTGTGTTTGATGAGAGTCAAAAAGAAAGCAATAACGAAATATGGATTGATGTGGGTGCTATAACAAGCGTTGTTGAGCAAAATCAGAGCGAAGTCGTGCGTAATAACGAAACAAAGGAATTTACAAGGAAATACAAGTTTTTGGTTAATAATGATTTGCAAACAGGTGCAACAGGATAGACGCTTTGGCAATTGTTGGCAATACTGATTCTTAACAAAGTGACCAATGCAATTTTTATAATATCAAATGACTTTACTCCAAAACACAGACTGTCATACGGCAGTCTGTGTTTTGTCTCTAAGTCGAAATTTGTCACGAAATGTCAACAATACCGAACAGAACAATTTATTCTGTCAAAAGCACAAAATCATAAACATTACTTTTATTCTTTACAGGCAAAAAATCATATAATTTGTACGTTGACTGAAAAATAGCAATAAGTTAAAATATGTAGGACGGTATTTGAAAAAATTTATGAATTTAAATTTGCAGGAGGATAAAACGAGTGGTATTTTCGAGCCTTGTATTTATGTTTGCGTATCTGCCGATTACCTTGCTTGCCTATTATCTTGTGCCAAGACAGGGACGTAATATTTTTCTCTTTATCGTAAACCTTATATTCTACGGTTGGGGCGAACCTAGGCTTGTTCTGCTTATGGTGTTCAACATCTTCTTCAACTATATAGGCGGTTGGCTTGTTGACAAATACAGAGCCGACGCCAAAAAGAAAAAGCTGTTTCTGATTCTTACCTGTGTGCTTGATATAGGTATTCTTGCGGTGTTTAAATATACGGGAATGATAACCGAAACGCTCAATATGCTGCCGTTTCTCAATATTCCGGAGCTTCAAATCAGCCTGCCGATCGGCATCAGCTTCTACACATTCCAGACAATGAGCTATGTTATTGATGTTTACCGTGACGATGCGCCAGTGTCGAAAAACTTTATCAACTTCGGTACTTATGTTGCACTTTTTCCGCAGCTTATTGCAGGTCCGATTGTCCGTTACCGTGATGTTGCCGAACAGCTTGTAAACCGCCGTGAAACGCTTGAAATGTTCACAAAGGGTGTAAAGCTCTTTATGGTCGGTCTTGCAAAAAAGGTAATTATCGCAAACACCATGGGAACGCTCACAACAAACATTTTTGCAACAACCGATGAAAACGGCGTTGTCGGAACATGGGTGGGTATGATAGCCTATACATTCCAGATTTACTTTGATTTCTCAGGTTACTCCGATATGGCTTGCGGTCTTGGCAATATGATGGGATTCGAGTTTCTTAAAAACTTTAACTATCCCTACATCGCAAAGTCGATTACAGACTTTTGGAGAAGATGGCATATTTCCCTTTCGACATGGTTCAAAGAATATGTTTATATTCCTCTCGGCGGTAACAGAAAGGGCGTTAAAAGGCAGATTCTCAACCTTCTTATCGTGTGGGGACTTACAGGACTTTGGCACGGTGCGGCATACAACTTTGTACTTTGGGGACTTTACTACGGACTTCTTCTTATTCTTGAAAAATTCGTACTCAAAAAATTTCTCGACAGACTGCCGTCATTTGTTCAGCACATTTACACTCTGTTTATCATAATCATCGGTTGGGGACTTTTCTACTTCACGGATGTCGGACAGCTCGGTGAGTTTATGGTTGACCTTTTCAATTTCGGCAACGGAATTTGCGGCGATCAGGCGTTCAATCTTATTATGAGCAACCTGCCAATGCTTATTATTGCGGCTGTTGCGTCAACTCCGCTTGCAACAATGCTTTACACACGCTTTGAACACAGACGCTTTATGTGGATTCCCGAAACACTCTACTGTATGGGTGTTCTTGCTGTCAGCACGGCAAGCCTTGTTAATCAGAGCTACAACCCGTTCCTTTATTTCAGATTTTAAAACGGCTGTGAACAATTAGAAAAAGTCAGGTGAATATATATGCGTTTTGCTGATAACAGAAATAAAATCGGAAAATACATTCCTGCGGTTGTATTTCTGATTTTCATATACGGAATGGCTTTGTGGTTTATCTTTTCTCCGAAACCCGACTACAGCTCTTCCGAAAAAAGATACTTGCAGAAGTTTCCGGAGGTTACAGCCGAAAAATTGCTTTCGGGTGATTTCGGCAGTGAGTTTGAAACATTCTTTGCCGACAGGTTTCCGCAGAGAAACACATGGGTAGGTCTTAACGCATACACCGCCCTTGCAGAGGGTAACAACGGTGCAAGCGGTGTGTATAGCTGCAAAAACGGCTACCTTATCAACAAGCCTGTTTCGACTGAAAACAACCTCGATAAGAATATCGGTGCGGTTGCGGATTTTGCAAAATCAATTGACACTCCGACAACGGTTATGCTTGTTCCGTCAACAGGATATATTGTTGATGATGTGCTTCCGACATTCCACGATAAATACAACGATGATGAGGATATAAGCAAGATTTCTTCAACGCTTTCAAAGGATAAAATCGGATTTGTCGATTTGCGTGAACGCTTTAAGAGCGAATACAAAAACGGCAGTCAGCTTTACTACAAAACCGACCACCATTGGACAACAAAGGGTGCTTACACGGGCTACCAAGAGCTTTGCAAGGCACTCGGCATTACTCCGATTGATGATTCAACCCTGAAAAAAGACAGCTACCCCGACTTTTACGGCACAACATATTCTTCAAGCGGTTTTTGGCTCACTCCGCCCGATAATATCGAAATTTGGAATAACCCTAAAAATTCCGACAGGAATATCTCCGTAAAAATTACTGAGGGTGCAAATATTAAAACTTCGGGTTCAATGTACTTTACCGACCATCTCAAAGAGGACGACAAGTACCCCGTGTTTATTGACGGCAATCACGCTCTCACGGAGATTACAAACACCAATGCAAAGAACGGCACAATTCTTCTCATCAAGGACAGCTTTTCGCACAGTCTTGCACCGTTCCTTGCAGAAAACTACAGCAAGGTGGTTCTGGTTGACCTGCGTTATTATAAGGAAAGCGTGTCAGACCTTGTGACAACCTACAACCCCGAACAGGTTGTTGTGCTTTACGGAATTGACAACCTTGCAACCGATACGGATATCGTATGGCTCAAGTAAATTCTTTAATATTCAATTGAATTAAAAACGGCTGTTGCTGATGAATTGACTTTCGTCAAGTGACAGCCGTTTCTCTGTAATTCTTTAATCCGTTATATCCTACATTCTCCATAAAACAATGCAAAAAAATAACCACCCATAAATCGGGTGGTGTCGGATACGATTTTATAAGCGCTACGCTCGAGCGTTTTATGTTTTTGTAAATTAAACTATCTACACAAACTTAAAATTAAAATTCAACACCGATTCTGCCGGTGATGCCTCGATCGTAGGGATGTTTGATTTTTTTGAACTCGGTCACATAATCGCAAAGGTCAATCATTTTTTGTGACGGGTTATGACCTGTCATAATGATTTCCATGCTTGAGGGAGCGTTGGTGATGAACTCAACAACCTCGGATTCGGTGAGCATTTCAGCATTGATTGCGTCAATAATCTCGTCAAATACAACCATGTCGTACTTTTCGGTCAGGGCAAGTGTGACACTGTGGTCAAAAATACCCTTGAAAATTTTTGCCGCCTGAGCCTTTTCCTTTTCGTTCATCTGAAATGTGAACTTGAGGTCGGCGGGGCAGAGCGTGAGAGTCACATTCTCGGTGTGACTGAGAACATGGCGTTCCCCCGAAAATTCCGTTTTTAAAAATTGCACAAACAGCACCTTGAGGTTACTGCCCGCCGCCCTGACGGCAATTCCTACAGCGGCTGTGGTTTTGCCCTTACCGTCACCAAAATACAAATGTTTCATTGTCTGTCATTCCTTTTCATAAAACTGCACAATTGACAAAATGGAGTCCCTTATATACAATAGTATAGAAAAGACATTTTCGTCTGCCTAATTATAACATAAAATCGGCAAACGGGAGTATGTACAAATTAAACAAAATTAATTAAAAATATTTCAAAAACTTCTATACCGCTTATTTTGCCGAAAAGGTTGAAATAATGCGGTATTTCGTTTATAATAATGTTTGTGTGACTGCACAAGATATGCGATGAAGCGGGAGGTTGCGGCATTAAGCCGGTTTTTCCGTGGAGTATGTCCGATTTTAAACCGGGCGATTAAATTGAAACACAGAGCGATTGAGTGGCAATGGGGTTGCTTTGCCATAACTGCGCTCAAACGCTTTCAGAACTTCCCGGTTAACTGAATAGTTAAACGGGTTTTTTAATGCGGGGTGAGGAAACACCCGGCAGAGTTTCAAAAAGTTTTGAAAAGCAACGCCCGCCAACTAACATTTTTAAGGAGGCGACGATAATGGCAGTCAAGGAAAAGATTAGAATAAGATTAAAGGGTTATGATCATCAGCTCGTTGATCAGTCTGCAGAGAGAATCGTGGCAACAGCTAAGCGCACAGGCGCAAGAGTTTCAGGTCCCGTTCCGCTCCCGACTGAGAAGCAGGTTGTAACAATTCTCCGTGCTGTTCATAAGTACAAGGACAGCCGTGAGCAGTTTGAAATCAGAACTCACAAGCGTCTTATCGACATCTTAAGACCGTCAAACAAGACAGTCGAGGCTCTTATGAGCTTAGAGCTCCCTGCCGGCGTTGATATCGAGATTAAGTTATAATCGGATACCAACCTACAAGCAGACAGGGTCATGTTGGGAAACCAACCAATAACCTATAAGGAGGATACAATTTATGCAGAAAGCAATCATCGGTAAGAAAATCGGTATGACACAGATTTTCGATGAAAAGGGAATCATGATTCCCGTAACTGTTGTTGAGGCAGGCCCTTGCGTGGTAACAGCCAAGAAAACAGTTGAAAACGACGGCTACGCTTCGGTACAGCTCGGCTACGGCGATGTTAAACCTCACAAGGTAAACAAGCCAATGAAGGGCTTCTTTGATAAGGCCGGTGTAGCACCAAAGAAAACTCTTAAAGAGTTCCGCTTTACAGACACAGACGCTTACAGCATCGGTGATCTCGTTAAAGCAGACGTATTCACCCCCGGCGACAAGATTGACGTAACAGGCAAGAGCAAAGGTAAGGGTACAGCAGGTGTTATTAAGAGATGGAACTTCCACCGTCTTAAGGAATCACACGGTACAGGTCCTTGCGTACGCCACGGCGGTTCAATCGGTGCCTGCTCATCACCTTCAAGAGTTTGGAAGGGTAAGAGAATGGCAGGTCACCTCGGCGCAGAACAGGTAACGGTTCAGAACCTCACAGTTGTTAAGGTTGACGCAGAAAACAACCTCATCGCTGTTAAGGGTGCTATTCCGGGTCCTAACAAGGGAATCGTTGTAATCAAAGATTCCGTAAAGGCTTAAGGAAGGGGGATTATAAATGCCAAATTTAGCAGTAGTAGATATGGAAGGCAAGAATGTCGGTACAATCGAGCTTGCCGAGTCCGTATTCGGTATCGAACCAAATGCAGCTGTTATGCATCAGATGGTAGTTAACTACCTCGCAGCACAGCGTCAGGGCACACAGTCCGCTCTTACAAGATCAGAGGTTTCAGGCGGCGGTAAAAAGCCGTGGAGACAGAAGGGTACAGGCCGTGCAAGACAGGGTTCAACAAGAGCTCCGCAGTGGACACACGGCGGCGTTGTATTCGCTCCGAAGCCAAGAGATTACAGATTTTCCGTAAACAAGAAGGTAAGAAGACTTGCTATGAAGTCAGCTTTCTCTTCAAAGGTTATGGAGAACGAGCTCATCGTTGTTGATTCAATCAGCATGGACGAGTACAAGACAAAGAAGATTGTTGCAATGCTCAGCGCAATCGGAGCTGAAAAGAAGGCTCTCATTGTTCTTCCTGAGGTTGACAGCAAGGTTATTAAATCAGCTAACAACATCCCCGGTGTTAAAACAGCTCAGGTAAACACTCTTAATGTATATGACATTTTGAATGCTGACAAGCTTATCATCGTTAAGGATGCGGTAAGCAAGATTGAGGAGGTATATGCATGATAGCTCATGATATTGTAATCCGCCCTGTTATTACCGAAAAGAGTATGCTCGGCGCAGTTAACAAAATTTATACCTTTGAAGTTGCTAAGTCAGCAAACAAGATTGAAATTGCAAAAGCTTGTGAAGAAGTTTTCGGCGTTAAGGTTGCAAAGGTAAACACAGTAAGCATGAGAGGCAAATTCCGTCGTCAGGGCAGAAACAACGGCGGCTACTCAAAGAGCTGGAAGAAAGCAATCGTAAAACTTACCGAAGACAGCAAGCCTATCGAATTTTTTGAAGGCATGATGTAATACTGACTCAGGTTCAGTATTGAGTCTGAAAAACATTATTCAGGCAGAATGTATGGGAAATGCCATATTCCCGCAAAGCCATCATGAGGAGAGTGAAACCAAATGGCCATTAAAGTATATAAGCCGACCATTAACTCAAGAAGAAATATGTCGGTTACAGATTATTCGGGTCTTTCAAAGGTTGAGCCGGAAAAAAGCTTGCTTGCTCCTTTAAATAAAAAGGCAGGTCGTAACAGCTACGGCAGAATCACCGTTCGTCACAGAGGCGGCGGCAACCGCAAAAAGTACCGTATTATTGACTTCAAGCGTCAGAAATTTGATGTTGAAGGTACAGTTAAAACATTAGAGTACGATCCAAACCGTTCTGCATTCATTGCTCTTGTAGAGTACACAGACGGCGAAAAGGCTTACATTATTGCTCCGGAAGGACTTAAGGTAGGCGACAAGGTAACAGCAGGTGCAAACGCTGATATTAAGCCCGGTAACGCACTTCCGCTTACAGCAATCCCTGTTGGTACATTTATCCACAATGTAGAGCTTTATCCCGGCAGAGGCGCTCAGCTCGCTCGTTCAGCCGGCAACATGGCTCAGCTCATGGCTAAGGAAAACGGTCTTGCACTTTTAAGACTTCCTTCAGGCGAGCTCAGAAACGTTCCTGAAAACTGCATGGCTACAATCGGTCAGGTAGGTAACACCGATCACGAAAATGTTAAGATCGGTAAAGCAGGTCGTAAGAGAAACATGGGTTGGCGTCCTACTGTTCGTGGTTCTGTAATGAACCCTAACGACCATCCGCACGGCGGTGGTGAGGGTAAGTCACCTGTTGGTCGTCCGGGCCCTGTAACCCCATGGGGTAAGCCCGCACTCGGCTACAAGACTCGTAAGAACAACAAGAGCAGCGACAAGCTTATCGTAAGAAGAAGAAACGGTAAGTAAGGCGGAAAGGAGCTAAAACATGAGTAGAAGTACTAAAAAGGGCCCTTATGTTCAGCCTGTACTGCTCAAAAGGGTTATCGAAATGAACGAAGCAGGCGAAAAGAGAATTCTCAAGACTTGGTCAAGAAGTTCAACAATTTTCCCTGAATTCGTTGGTCACACATTTGCCGTTCATGACGGCAGAAAACATGTTCCTGTATATGTAACCGAAGATATGGTTGGTCACAAGCTCGGTGAGTTTGCTCCGACAAGAACATTCAAAGGTCACGCAGGATCAAAGACAAGCAAATAAGCGGAAGGAGAGTATTGCAGATGGAAGCAAAGGCAAATGCAAAATTTGTTCGTATTTCACCCCGCAAGGTTAATGTAGTTCTTGACCTCGTAAGAGGCAAAGACGTTAAGTATGCGGAAGCTGTTCTCAAGCACACTCCCAAGGCCGCTTGCGAGCCGCTTTTAAAGCTGCTCAATTCAGCTATGGCAAATGCTGAGAACAACCATGACATGGATGTATCCAAGCTTTACATTGCTCAGTGCAATGCAACAGCAGGCCCCATCCTTAAAAGAATTCGTCCGAGAGCACAGGGCAGAGCGTTCAGAATCAACAAGAGAACTTCTCACATTTCCCTCGTACTCAAGGAAAGAGAAGACGACTAAGGGGAGGTTAGATTATGGGTCAGAAAGTTAATCCGCACGGTCTCCGTGTCGGCGTTATTAAAGATTGGGATTCCCGTTGGTTTGCAAACAAGAAGGACTTCGGTGCTACACTCGTTGAGGACTATAACCTCCGTAAGACTCTGAAGGCTCAGCTTTACAACTTCGGTATCTCAAAGATTGAAATTGAGCGTGACGGCAAAAAGGTTAAAATCAGCATTCACTGCGCTAAGCCCGGTCTTGTAATCGGTAAGGGTGGTTCTGAGATTGAAAAGCTCAGAGCACAGTGCGAAAAGATGCTCGGCAAGCCCGTTGCAATCAATATCGTAGAAGTTAAGGCTCCTGAGCTTGATGCACAGCTCGTTGCAGAAAGCATCGCTCAGCAGCTTGAAAAGAGAATCTCTTTCCGCCGTGCAATGAAGATGTCAATCGGCAACGCAATGCGTCGTGGCGCTAAGGGTATTAAGATCATGTGTTCAGGCCGTCTTGGCGGTGCTGAAATTGCTCGTTCAGAGCAGTACCACGAAGGTACTATTCCGCTTCAGACACTTCGTGCCGACATCGACTACGGCTTTGCAGAAGCTAACACAACCTACGGTAAAGTAGGCGTTAAGGTTTGGCTATACAAGGGCGAGGTTCTTAACGAAGTTAAGTCAAGAAAGCCCCGCAGAGAAGGAGGCAGAAAGTAATGTTATTACCTAAGAGAGTAAAATACAGAAGAGTTCACAGAGGTCGTATGACAGGTAAGGCTCTTCGTGGTAACAAGGTTACTTACGGCGATTTCGGTCTTCAGGCTACAGAGCCTGCATGGATCACCTCAAACCAGATTGAGGCTGCCCGTGTCGCTATGACTCGTTACTGCAAAAGATTCGGTAAAGTATGGATCAAAATTTTCCCTGATAAGCCTGTTACAGCAAAGCCTGCTGAAACACGAATGGGTTCAGGTAAAGGTTCACCCGAGTACTGGGTAGCCGTAGTAAAGCCCGGCAGAGTTATGTTTGAACTCGGCGGCGTAGATGAAGCTACTGCAAGAGAGGCTCTTCGCCTTGCTGCAAATAAGCTTCCGATCAAGTGCAAGTTTGTTAAGAAAGAGGAGGGTGAGCAGTAATGAAAGCATCAGAACTCAGAGATATGTCAGTAGAAGAGCTTCAGACAAAGCTCACTGAACTCAAAGAAGAATTATTCAATCTTCGTTTCCAGCTTGCTGTTAATCAGCTCGAAAACTCATCCAGAATCGGTGCTGTTAAAAAGGACATCGCAAGAATTTCAACAGTTCTTCGTCAGATGGAACTTAACGGCGCTGAAGCTTAAGAGAGGAGGACTTAACAGTGAGTGAAAGAAATATGAGAAAAACTGTTGTCGGAAAAGTTGTAAGCGACAAGATGGACAAGACAATTGTCGTTGCAGTTGAAGACAGCGTAAAGCACAAGCTTTACAACAAAATTGTTAAGCGTACAGTTCGTTTCAAGGCACATGACGAAAACAACGAGTGTGGCATTGGCGACCGTGTAAAGATTATGGAGACCCGTCCTCTTTCTAAAGACAAAAGATGGAGACTCGTCGAGATTATTGAGAAAGCTAAATAAGTTTATTTTAGCGGCTTTGAGTAAAGGAGGAATTACACTGTGATTCAGCAGCAAACTATCCTCAAGGTTGCCGACAACACCGGCGCAAAGGAACTTATGTGCATTCGTGTACTCGGCGGTACCAGAAGGAGATATGCCAACATTGGCGATGTAATCGTAGCCTCGGTTAAAAAGGCAGCACCCGGCGGTGTTGTTAAAAAAGGCGACGTTGTAAAGGCTGTAGTTGTTCGTTCTGCAAAGGGCGTCAGAAGAGAAGACGGTACTTATATCCGTTTCGATGAAAATGCAGCTGTTATTATTAAGGAAGATAAGAACCCGAAGGGTACTCGTATCTTCGGACCGGTAGCAAGAGAGCTTCGTGATAAGGATTATATGAAGATTCTTTCTCTCGCTCCCGAAGTACTTTAATTGGAGGTGTCACAATGAGTAAAGTTCATGTTAAAACAGGCGACACCGTTATCGTATTAAGCGGTAAGGACAAGGGCAAGACAGGTCAGGTTATGGCTGTAAGCCCTAAAGAAGGCAAAGTTATCGTAGAAAAGGTAAACATGGTTTCAAAGCATGTTAAGCCCAAGAAGATGGGCGAGCAGGGCGGTATCATTAAGGCTGAGGGTGCTATGTATGCATCTAAGGTTCAGATTGTTTGCCCAAGATGCAAAAAGCCTACAAGAGTTGCTCATAAGTTCTATGAGGACGGCTCTAAGGGCAGAGTTTGCGCTAAATGCGGCGAAGCACTTTAAGGAGGAAATAAGATATGGCAAGACTTAAAGAATATTATTCAAAAGAAGTTGCACCTGCTCTTATGTCAAAGTTCTCCTACAAGAGCACAATGCAGATTCCTAAGCTTGATAAAATCGTTATCAATGTAGGCGCAGGCGAAGCAAAAGATAACTCAAAAGTAATTGATGCTATCTGCACAGACCTTTCTGCTATTACAGGTCAGAAGCCTCTTATCTGTAAGGCAAGAAAGTCAGTTGCTAACTTCAAACTCAGAGAAGGTATGGCAATCGGCTGTAAGGTTACATTAAGAGGCGAGAGAATGTATGAATTCCTCGACAGATTCTTCAATGTAGCACTTCCCCGTGTTCGTGACTTCAGAGGTATCAACCCTGATTCATTTGACGGTCGTGGTAACTACAACATGGGCCTCAAAGAACAGCTCATCTTTCCCGAGATTGACTATGACAAGATCGACAAGGTTCGTGGTATGGACATTTGTTTCGTAACCACTGCAACAACAGACGAAGAAGCTCGCGAGCTTTTAAAGCTTATGGGCGCACCGTTTTCAAAGTAAGGAGGGATTGTTGTGGCTAAAACTTCAATGAAAGTAAAGCAGCAGAGAAAGCAGAAATTCTCTACAAGAGAGTACACAAGATGTAACATCTGTGGTAGACCACACGCCTACCTCCGTAAGTATGGCATTTGTCGTATTTGCTTCCGTGAACTCGCTTACAAGGGCGAAATTCCGGGTGTAAAGAAAGCAAGCTGGTAAGCAAGGGAGGTAAAGCATAATGCAGATTACAGATACAATTGCTGATTTACTTACAAGAATCCGTAACGCAAATTCAGCAAAGCATGATTCTGTTGAAATTCCCGCTTCAAACCTCAAGAAGTCAATTTGTCAGATTCTTGTTGACGAAGGTTATGTAAAGAATTTCACAGTTATTGAAGACGGCAAGCAGGGCGTTATTAAGGTAACACTCAAGTATACAGACGGCAAGACTCCTGTTATCACAGGTCTCCGCCGTGTATCAAAGCCCGGTCTCAGAATTTACAGTAATGCAGAAGATATGCCAAAGGTAATGAAGGGTCTTGGTATCGCTATCATTTCAACCTCAAAGGGTGTTATGACAGATCGTGAGGCAAGAAAGCAGCACATCGGCGGCGAGGTTCTCGCTTACATTTGGTAAGAGGAGGTGCGATAAATGTCTCGAATTGGAAGAAAACCTATAAATATTCCCGCCGGCGTTACAGCTTCAGTTGACAACGGCGTTATCACAGTTAAAGGTCCTAAGGGTACACTTGATTTCAAGTTTAATCCTGCTATGACTGTTGAAATCAAGGGCGATGTAATCGAGGTTACACGTCCTAACGACGCAAAGGAAAACCGTTCACTTCACGGCCTTACAAGAACACTTATCCATAATATGGTTATCGGTGTTACAGAGGGTTATTCAAAGACTCTCGAAGTAAACGGCGTTGGTTACCGTGTTCAGAAGCAGGGTAACAAGTGCGTTATGAACCTTGGTTATTCACACCAGGTTATCGTTGAGGATACAGAGGACATCAAGATTGAAGTTCCCGATCCTAACAAAATCATCATCTCCGGCATTGACAAGCAAAAGGTTGGTCAGTTTGCTGCCGAAGTAAGAGAAAAGCGTCCTCCGGAGCCATATAAGGGCAAGGGTATTAAGTACGCTGATGAAGTTATCCGCCGCAAGGAAGGCAAGGCCGGTAAGGGCAAATAATTAAGGAGTGAATAATTAATGGTAAGCAGACCAGATACAAAAAAGGCACGCGCAAAACGCCATAAGAGAGTCCGCAGCAAGATCAGCGGTACAGCTTCTTGTCCTCGTCTTTGCGTATTCCGCTCCACAAGCAACATCTATGCTCAGATTATTGACGATGTAGCCGGTGTTACACTTGCTCAGGCTTCAAGCCTTGATAAGGAAATCACAGGCAATGGCGGAAACAAAGAGGCAGCTAAGGCTGTTGGCAAGCTCGTTGCTGAGCGTGCAAAAGAAAAGAATATCGTTGATGTTGTATTCGACAGAGGCGGTAACATATATCACGGCCGTGTTAAGGAATTGGCCGAAGGCGCCCGTGAGGGCGGCCTCAATTTCTAAGGATTGGAGGAATAACTTTGGCTAAAACAGTAGAAGTAACAGGCGAATTAAAAGAAAGAGTAGTTACTATTAACCGTGTTTCTAAAACAGTTAAAGGCGGTCGTATTTTCAAGTTTGCAGCTCTCGTAGTTGTAGGCGACGGTAACGGAACAGTTGGTTTCGGTATCGGTAAAGCAGGCGAAGTACCCGACGCTATCCGCAAGGGTATTGAGGATGCTAAGAAGAACCTCATGAAGGTTTCACTCAGAGGTACAACAATCCCTCACGAAGTAATCGGTGAGTTCGGTGCAGGCAGAGTTCTTATGAAGCCCGCAGCTCCCGGTACCGGTGTTATTGCCGGCGGTCCTGTTCGTGCCGTTGTTGAAGCAGTAGGTATCAAGGACATCAGAACAAAGGCTCTTCGTTCCAACAATCCCTGTAATGTAGTTAGAGCTACTCTTGCAGGTCTTGGCGCATTAAGAAATGCTGAAGAAGTTGCTGCAATCCGCGGTAAATCCGTTAAAGAAATTCTTTAATAGGGAGGTTGTAAATTATGACAATTAAGTTAGTAAAGAGTCTTATCGGCTCTAAGAAGGATCAGATTGCAACCGCCCACGCTCTCGGTCTTAAGAAAATCGGTGATGTTACAACTCAGCCCGATAACGCTCAGACTAAGGGTAAGGTAGCAAAAATCATCCACCTCGTAGAGGTTAGTGAAGCATAAGCAAGGAGGTGCGAACTAATGAAGTTACATGAACTTTCTCCTGTTGAGGGTTCTAAGAAGGACTCAAAGAGAATCGGCAGAGGTCACGGCTCGGGCTGGGGCAAAACTTCCGGTAAAGGTCATAAGGGCCAGAAGGCTCGTTCAGGCGGCAGCATCCGTCCCGGATTTGAGGGCGGTCAGATGCCTTTACAGCGTCGTATCCCTAAAAGAGGTTTCAACAACATTTTTGCAAAAGCTGTAGCAGCAGTAAACCTCAGCACTTTGAACAGAAAGTTTGAAGACGGTGCGACAGTAGATATTGAGGCTCTTGTTAATGCGGGCGTTGTTAAGAACGGCTTTGATGCTGTTAAAATTCTTGGCAACGGTAAGCTTGACAAAAAACTTACAGTAAAGGTTTCTGCTTTTTCCGAATCAGCTAAAGCTGCAATTGAGGCTGCGGGCGGAAAGGCAGAGGTGATCTAAGTGTTTAAAACCATCAAAAATGCTTGGTCACTCCCCGATTTAAGAAAGAAAATTTTATTTACTCTCTTAATCATTGTTGTATTCAGAATCGGCTCGGTTATTCAGGTTCCGTTCCTGGATACTGCGGCTCTCAGAAGTGTTATGAACCCGGATGACTGGTCTAACACAATGCTTTCTTATATGAATACACTCTCAGGCGGTGCATTCTCCAACGCAACATTGTTTGCAATGGGTATCACCCCTTATATCAACAGCTCAATCATCATCCAGCTCCTCTGCGTTGCTATTCCTCCTCTGGAGAGATTGGCAAGAGAAGGCGAAGCCGGCAGACGCAAAATCAGTGCTATCACTCGTTATGTAACAGTCGGTCTCGGTATTATTCAGGGTACTGCATATTACTTCTACCTTCTCAACAGCAAGGTAACACTTTACAACAGCGGTTTTGAACTTTGGTTCTCTGCTATCGTAATCATCCTTGTTTTTACCGCAGGTACGGCGGTTATGATGTGGCTCGGTGAGCAGATCAACAGCCACGGCATCGGAAACGGTATTTCCATTCTCCTTTTTGCAGGTATCGTTGCTCAGTTCCCACAGATTATCAACACACTCGGTCAGTACTGGAACCTTGCTGTTAACGGCAGCACACAGTTCTTCTTCCTCGTACCTCTCTGGGTAGTTCTCTTTGTTGCTGTCGTATGGATTATCACATTCATGCAGGACAGCGAAAGAAGAATCCCGATTCAGTATGCTAAGCGTGTTGTGGGCAGAAAGATGTACGGCGGTCAGTCAAGCCACCTTCCTATCAAGGTTGCTCTCGGCGGCGTTCTTCCAATCATCTTTGCAAGCTCAATTCTTTCAATTCCAAGTACAATCAACCTCTTCCTCAAGATTCCTGCAGGAGAAGGTTTCTGGGGTGCATTCTTTGCAGCATTCAGCACCACAGGCTGGCTGTACATGGTACTTTATTTCTTGTTCATCATAATGTTCGCTTATTTCTATACATCAATTCAGTACAACCCTGTTGAAATGGCTAACAATCTTAAAGCTAACAACGGCACAGTTCCCGGTATTCGTCCGGGTGCTCCGACAGCTGATTATATCAGAAAGATTTTGTCAAGAATCACTTTAATCGGTGCAATGTTCCTTGCTGTTATCGCTATGATTCCGCTTATCTACGGCGCTGCTTCCGGAATGGGACAGATGTCAATCGGCGGTACATCAATCATCATCGTAGTTGGTGTAGCTCTTGAAACTGTTAAACAGCTCGAGTCACAAATGATGATGCGTCATTACAAAGGTTTTCTTGACTAATTGAGAAAAAAGGAGTATAATAGATGAACATTATCATGTTAGGTGCTCCGGGTGCAGGTAAAGGCACACAGGCTGCTGTACTTTGTGAACACTTTGGTATTCCCACAATTTCAACCGGAAACATGATCCGTGAAGCGCTGAAAAACGGCACTGAGATGGGCTTGAAGGCTAAATCCTTTATGGATGAAGGCAAGCTTGTTCCCGACGAAGTAGTAATCGGTATTGTAAAGGAAAGACTTTCTGCCGATGACTGCAAGAAGGGTTTCATTCTTGACGGCTTTCCAAGAACTATTCCTCAGGCTGAGGCTCTGGATAATATGGGTGTTGAGATTCAGCATGTCATCAACATCGACATTTCTGATGAAAAAATCATCAACCGTATGTCCGGACGCCGTGTTTGCGAAAATTGTGGCAGACCTTTCCACATTGTGACTTTAAAGCCCAAAAAGGAAGGTGTTTGTGACGATTGCGGCGGCACCCTTGTTCAGCGCAAGGACGACCACCCCGATACCGTGCTTGCTCGTCTCGAAACATATCACAAAGAGACCGAGCCCCTCGTTTCTTACTATGAGAAGCAGGGTAAGCTTGTTACTGTAAAAGGACAGGACGATGTAGAAGCTACTACAAAGGCTATCCTTGAAGGTATTGAGGCTTAATTCATGGTTGTAGTTAAGACAGCACGGGAACTTTCAAAAATGAAAGATGCCTGCAGAATTTCTGCCGAGGCATTGCGTGTTGCGGGAGAGGCTGTAAAGCCCGGCGTTACTACTTATGAAATAGATAACATTGTCCGCTCATACATCGAGAAACAGGGAGCAGTTCCCTCGTTTCTCGGTTACGGCGGCTTTCCTGCGAGTGCGTGCATTTCCGTTAACAATGTGGTTATCCATGGCATACCCAGTAAAGAACTCGTTTTAAAAGAGGGCGACATAGTAAGCGTGGATGTTGGCGCTTTCTACGGGGGATTTCACGGCGACAACGCCTTTACATTTCCCTGTGGCAAAATCAGTGCAGACGCACAGGCTTTGCTTGACGCCACAAAAGAGAGTCTGTATGAGGGAATTAAACAGGCTCTTGCCTTCAACCGTGTCGGTGACATAGGCAACGCTGTTCAGAAGTATGTCGAAGCTCGCAGTTACTCGGTGGTACGAGATTTTGTCGGCCACGGCGTAGGTGCGAAACTGCACGAAGACCCAAGCGTACCCAATTACGGCACTGCTCACAGAGGAGTGCGGCTTATTCCGGGTATGACTATTGCCATTGAACCCATGGTGAACCAGGGCAGGTGCAATGTGCGTGTTCTTGATGACAAATGGACTACCGTCACTGCTGACGGAAAGCTTTCAGCTCATTTTGAACATACTGTTGCAATAACTCCTGACGGACCTAAAATTATGACTTTGTGCGATTAAAGGTGATTTTATGAACACAGTAAAAGGCAGTATCGTAAAGGCTGTGGCAGGAAGGGAAAAGAACGGCTTTTTTGTTGTTCTCGACTGCGATTCCGTTTTTGCTTACATTGCAGACGGAAAGCGAAGAAAGGTTGAGAAGCCTAAAAAGAAAAAGCTTATTCATATTTCTCCTACAGGAACCGTGATAGAGGGTTCAATCAAGACCAATCCGCAGATAAGAAAAATTTTGAACAATTTTAGAAAGAGCGAGGGTTGACAATATGTCAAAACAGGATGTAATCGAAATTGAAGGTATTGTTAAGGAAGCTTTACCGAACGCACAGTTTAAGGTAGAGTTGCCGAACGGTCACGTGATATTAGCTGTTATTTCAGGCAAACTGAGAATGAACTTCATTCGCATATTGCCGGGTGATAAGGTAAAGGTGGAAATGTCCCCCTATGACCTGACAAGAGGCAGAATTACCTGGAGAACTAAATAATTCGGGTAAAAACACGACTTTTTAGAAAGGAATGATTATACATGAAAGTCAGACCTTCAGTAAAGAAAATGTGCGACAAGTGCAAAGTAATCAAAAGAAAAGGTAAGATTTTAGTTATTTGCGAAAACCCCAAGCATAAGCAGCGCCAGGGTTAATTTACCTAACGAAAACAAAACTATATTTTAGAATTTATATGGAGGTGCAACTATATGGCTCGTATAGCAGGTGTTGACTTACCGAGAGATAAAAGAGTTGAGATTGGTTTGACCTATATCTACGGTATCGGCCGTAAGACTGCAGACGACATTATTGCTGCAACAGGTGTTAATCCGGACACTCGTGTCAGAGATTTGACAGAAGAAGATATTGCAAAGCTCAGAGAATACATCGAGCATCACTGCCGCGTTGAAGGTGACCTTCGCCGTGACATCGCTTATGATATTAAAAGACTTATTGATATTGGTTGTTACCGTGGCGTTCGCCACAGAAAAGGACTTCCTGTAAGAGGTCAGCGTTCAAAGACTAACGCTCGTACTCGTAAGGGTCCCCGTAAAACCATGGCTAATAAGAAGAAGTAAGGAGGGCAAAGGACTATGGCAGCACCAAAGGGTGGTAAGAAGGTTATCCGCCGTCGCCGTGAACGCAAGCACATTGAAAAAGGCGCAGCGCATATCCAGTCTACATTTAACAACACAATTGTTACTATTTCCGATACACAGGGCAACGCTGTTTCATGGGCAAGCGCAGGCGAGCTCGGTTTCAGAGGTTCAAAGAAGTCAACTCCGTTTGCCGCTCAGTCAGCAGCCGAAACAGCTGCAAAGGCAGCAATGGAACACGGCATGAAGTATGTTGAAGTATATGTAAAGGGTCCCGGTCAGGGTCGTGAAGCTGCAATCCGTGCATTGCAGACTGCAGGTCTTGAGGTAACAATGATTAAGGATGTTACTCCAATCCCGCACAACGGATGCCGTCCTCCAAAGAGAAGACGTGTATAGTATTTTAAAAGGAGGAAAATTCTACTATGGCTAAAAATATGCAGCCTATCGCTAAGCGTTGCAGAGCTCTTGGCATTTCACCCGCAGTTATGGGTTATTCCAAGAAGACTTCCAACAGAAATCCCGGCGGTAAGATGAGAAGAAAAAAGAGCGAATACAGCATGCAGCTCACTGAGAAGCAGAAGGTAAAATTTATCTACGGCATCATGGAGAAGCAGTTCAGAGCTTACTACGAAAAAGCTGAAAAAGCTGAGGGTAAGACAGGTGCTGTATTGCTTACACTTATTGAAAGAAGACTTGACAACGTTATCTTCAGACTCGGTCTTGCAGCTACAAGAAGAGAAGCAAGACAGCTTGTTAGTCACAGCCACTTTACCGTAAACGGTAAGAAGGTAAACATTCCTTCATACCTTGTTAAGGTTGGCGATGTAATCGAAGTTAAGGAGAAGAGCCGTTCAACTGCAAGATTCAAGGCAATCGCAGAGGGCGAAACATCTTCAATTGTAACACCAAAGTGGCTTGAGAAGAACGAAAACCTTCTCGGTGGCAAGGTTGTTGCAGCTCCCCAGAGAGAAGACATCGACTTTCCTGTTGAAGAACACCTCATCGTTGAGTTGTACTCCAAGTAATCTTATATTTCACAGGCAGATTACACACAGATGGGCTGCTTTTGCAGTCGCATAATGTTTAGGAGGATTCGCGAATGATAGAAATTGAAAAGCCAAGAATTGAAACCGAGGAATTAACCGAGGATGGAAAGTACGGCAAGTTTGTTGTTGAACCGCTCGAGCGTGGTTTTGGCAACACACTCGGCAACAGTTTGCGCCGTGTGCTGCTTTCCTCTCTTGAAGGCTGTGCTGTTACATCAATCAAGATTGACGGCGTTCTTCACGAATTTTCAACTATTCCCGGCGTAAAGGAAGACGTTACGGAAATTGTTCTTAATATGAAAAGTCTTGTTGCAAAGCTCCATGAAACAAGTCCCAAGGTTATAGAAATTGCAGCCGAGGGTCCCTGTGAGGTAAAGGCTGCCGACATCAAATGTGATGATGAGGTTGAAATTCTCAACCCTGAACTCCATATTGCTACACTCGGTGAGGGTGCTAAGCTCAATATGGAAATCACAGTTGACAAGGGCAGAGGATATATTCCTTCAGAGCGCAACAAGCAGTTAAGCGGCAACAATGTTATTGGCGTTTTGCCGATTGATTCAATTTATACTCCCGTGTTAAAGGTAAACTATACAGTTGATAACACTCGTGTAGGTCAGATTACTGACTATGACAAGCTCACTTTAGATGTTTGGACAAACGGAGTTATCAATGCTCAGGAGGCTGTTTCTCTTGCAGCAAAGGTTCTTACCGAACACCTTAACCTTTTTGTTAATCTTTCAGACAAAGCTTCAAGTGCTGAAGTTATGGTTGAGAAGGATGACAAGGGTAAGGAAAAGATTCTTGAAATGACAATTGAAGATCTTGATCTTTCAGTTCGTTCTTTCAACTGCCTCAAGCGTGCAGGCATTAACACGGTAGAGGATTTGATCAACAAGTCCGAAGAGGATATGATGAAAGTGCGTAACCTCGGTAGAAAATCTCTCGAGGAAGTTGTACAGAAGCTCAATTCTCTCGGTTTTAGTCTTCAGAAGGAAGACGAATAACTTCCCAAAGTCTTTGACAGGCTATTCTGTCAAATTCTTACCAACAAACTCAACGGTAAAGGAGTGAAAGAAATGCCAGGTACAAGAAAATTAGGAAGAACTACTGCACAGAGAACTGCAATGCTTCGTGCTATGGTTACTTTCCTTTTGGAAAACGGCAAAATTGAAACAACTCTTACTCGTGCCAAGGAAGTTCAGGCTATGGCAGAGAAGATGATTACTACAGCTAAAGAAGATACTCTTCACAACAGACGCCTTGTTTTGGCTTTTGTTACTAAGGAAGATGTTACAAGCAAGCTCTTTAAGGAAATTGCTCCAAAATACAGCGATAGAAACGGTGGCTATACAAGAGTTACTAAAATCGGTCCCCGTCGTGGTGACGCCGCTGAAATGGCAATTATCGAGCTCGTTTAATTCTTTTTAAGTTAATACAAGTTCAATTTAACTCCCGACTTTTTAGTCGGGAGTTTTTGCGTTTGTTTCAAAATGCAGGCTCTTTTGCTACCCCGACTTTTATTATAGAGCCACTGTATTCACGAACAGGAAGCGGGGGTGCGCCGTGCTTTTGTACAAAACAAGACAGGCTGTGAAGAACGAAGTCTTAAACTTCATTTCTTCACAGCCTCATTTTACAGTTTTAAAAGCAATTCAATTTTTAGTTGGCAACCGAATCTTTATAAGATGAGCTGAGCTTAAAACCGCTCGCAGGCTTACCCTTTTTGTCGATAAGGTTCTTACTGTCGCTTGCTCTGCAGGCAACTTCCCAGTGATAACTTGGTGATGTTGAGCCGCCGCCTTTAACTTCATATACTACGGTCATAAACGCACCGCCGTTTGTGTAGTCATAACCGTCACCGATGTTGACGCCGCTTAAAGAAATCTCTCCGGCAATCTTTATGTTGAGCATAGCTCCGTATTTAGCGGGTACAGACATTTTTGCACTTTTGCAGGTAAGCTTTGATGAATCATATTTGATTGTTGCCTGATAGTTTTCGAGAACTGCCGGTGTTGTCAGATTGTATGTGCATACAATTGTGTCACCGACATTGAATGTTTTGCCGCCGATTTTAAGTGACTTGCTGTTGCTGTCATCAGATTTTGATGAATCCGACTTTGAAGATGAACTGTTATTATTTTTGTTGCTGTTGTTATTTTTATTGCTGTTGTTATTATTCTTATTACTGTTGTTATTAGTTTTGCCTGAGTCTGTTTTTGAAGAACTGTTGTTAGTAGTTTTGCTCGTTTCACTCTTTTCAATAACGGAACTCTGCTGACTGTTTGAATTTTTGCCGAAAGAACTGCCGCCTGAGTTCTCGGAGTTATTGCCTGAATCGCCTGACTTGCTGTTGCCGCCGGCGTTGTTGTTTACAGGCACAGCTTTTGTTTCTTCAACATATTCAGTGTTGCCCTGAGCATCTGTTACAACCTCGGTGTATGTTTCAATTTTTGTTTCAATCTGAGTATCTATGCGTGTTTCGTGAACAATCTTTGTTGCTTTCTGTTCATCCGAATTTTCTCCGCAACCACTCATAACGCTTGCAGCCATAGTTGAAAAAGCTACAAGTGATGCAAGTGCCGCAATAAGACAATAGTTTTTCTTTTTGCCGTAATTACGCATTATGCCACTTCCTTAATATGATTTAAAATTTCGGTAAGTGTTACCGTATCTTTACCATAATATTATATCAAATTAATCAACGAAAATAAAGAAATTTCGCAAAATTGTACCGTTATATATTGAAAAATTACTTGTATTAATTTTATGCAAATGGTACAATAATTTTGACTGATGTGATTAACAAGTGAACTTTTTGTGAATATATCTAAAAGTTCCTTATTGATATGATTTTTTAGGAGTGATTATAGTGAGGACAACAAAAAAGGCGCTTTCAATTGTACTTGCTGGTGTGATGACCGTTGGCGGTATGTCGGTATTTTCTGTTTCTGCCGCTCAAACATCAACACCGACTCTTTCATTTAAAACTCAGAATGCACTTTATGCACACGCAGTAAGCGGTTCTGACGATTCTGACGCATGGGTTGCATGGCAATGTAAACACAACGAGGATATGGAGGAATTAAATACTAATAGGAAGTATTTCTTCCTTCCAAGCAGTGTTTCGTCAACAAGTGTTGAGCTTTATAACGCATATTCAAAAAGCGTTACGGTTAATAATGTAACTATACCGTCAGGCGAGTCGAGGGAGGTTTCGTACACAATTGATAAGGCAGGCAATGTTACTGCTGACGGAAAAACCTATTCCCTCACATTCTTAAAGTCCTCTGCCGAGTCTGCAATCTATGTAAACAACAGCAACGCTGACGGCAACGGTAAGGAACTTATCTCTTATCTTAACGAGGATAAGAGCAACTATTCCTCTGCAACAGGCGCTATTGTTGACAGGAACGGCAAGATTGACAATACTTCAATCAAGAAAATCAAGGGCAGAGGCAATTCAACATGGGGCAAGGCTAAGAAGCCTTACAACATCACATATTCCGATAAGGTTTCAATCGGCGGTATGTCAAAGGGCAAAAAGTTCTCTCTTCTTGCAAACTATCAGGATGATTCACTCACAAGAAACCGTTTTCTTTATGACCTTGCAGATGCAGTAGGAACTCCATATGCTTCGGATTCAAGATATGTTGATTTCTACTCAGACGGTTATTACTGGGGTTCATATCAGATGACCGAAAAGATTGAGGTCGGAAAAAATGCCCTTGTCAACGATATTGACGATACTGCATATCTTGACGCTGACGGCAATGTAAACAAGGATTTCCCGTTCCTTTGTGAAGTTGATTCCGGTGCTGTAGACGGTGAAGATTACTATGTAAAATGTGATGACGGTATCAAGGTTACAATTAAAGCTCCTGAGCTTTCGGAAGGCGACAAGGGCTATAATGAAGTTAAGAACTATGTCCGTGAAAAGTACAATGCTTTTTACAGAGCTGCTAAAAAAGCAGACTCCGACCTTTCACAGTACGCTGATGTTGATTCATGTGCAAAGCTGTGGCTCATAAATGAGCTTGGTAAAAACTGGGATTCCGGTGTTTCAAGCGTTTACTTTGTTTATAAGCAGGATTCCGACGGTAACTATAAGTTCTTCGGTTCACCTGTATGGGACTACGATAATGCGCTCGGTAATGCTGCAGGCAGTGCTTGGGATCTTCAGAACTTCGGTGTTAAGGATTACACACAGTATTCAGGCTGGTGGTGCAGATTCAAGGACAGACAAAAACGCTCTCAGAATAGCAGTAATATCATTAACAATATTTCCAGAAACACTCAGGTTAATAAAGCTGCCGTAAATATCTGGTTTGAGCAGTTTGTTCCTGCAATCAACTATTTTGCAGGCAAGACCGCATCTTACAAGGGCTCTGACGAATTCTATACAAAAACACAGTATTTTGACCTTCTCAAGGACAGCGGTGCGATGAATTACAAAAGCGGCTGGCATATAAGAACGAGCAGTTGGATTTGTGACCACACATCAATGAACAAGGCTGACTTTGATATGACAACAGGTACATATACCGTAAGTAACACTAAGACAAGCTACAATCAGGGCAGTTTTACGGATATGTATAACTATGCAGCTGATTGGATGACAAGCCGTGCGGCATGGATCAGCAGTAAGTGGTTTAGCGAGTACACTCCTTTCGCTAAAATCGGTGATGTTGACGGTGACGGCGAAGTTACTGTAATGGACGCAACTCTTGTTCAGAAGTACATTGTAAGTCTTGAAACACTCACAGACAGTCAGCTCAATGTTGCCGATGTAAACGGTGACGGTGAAATCAGCGTTATTGACGCAACACAAATTCAGAAGATTGTCGTAAATCTTGTATAATTCAAGCACAGAATCGGGCAGGAAACTGCCCGATTTTTTGTTATTGTTTTGAAAATTTTTGTACAAGCCACAGAATGTAAAATTTTACAAATCAAAGATTGAAATTGTGTTGTGAATAATATATAATGAGTGTAATCAAAATTTTTACACAGATTTATACATATGCACAATAACAGAACATAAGCATTTTAAAAGGACGGAGAAAACATGAGAAAAACTAAGATAGTTTGTACCATCGGACCTGCCTGCGATTCAAAAGAAATGATGCGTAAAATGATTGACGCAGGTATGAATGTTGCCAGAATCAATATGTCACACGGTGTTTATGACCGACTTGAGGTTACAATCAAAAACCTTAAAGAGGCAATTGCAGAGAGTGGTCAAAATGTTGCAATTCTGCTCGATACAAAGGGTCCTGAGGTCAGAGTCGGCACATTCAAGGACGGTTCTGTTGAACTTGTCGAGGGTGCAGAGTTCAGTCTTTTTAAAAACAAAGAAGAGGGCGACGAAACAGGTGTAAGCCTTTCGTTCCCTAAGCTTGTTGATATTTTTGAATCCGAAGGTCAGGAGGCAATCGGCAGAGAGCTTTTGCTTGATGACGGTATTATCTCGCTTGTCGTTAAGTCGGTAAATCCCGAGTCAATCGTTTGTACCGTAAACAAGGGCGGTGTGCTTAAAAACCGCAAGAGTATCAACATTCCGGGCTACTTTATCAATATGCCGTATGTAAGCGCTCAGGACAGAAAGGACATTGAGTTCGGTCTTAACCACGGTGCAACAGTTGTTGCCGCATCATTTGTCCGCAATCACGATGATGTTAGAACTCTTCGTGACTTTATTGACAGCCTCGGCTATGAGTATGTTGAAATTATCGCAAAGATTGAAAATCAGAGCGGTGTTGACGATATGGACGCAATCATTGATTACGCAGACGGTATTATGGTTGCTCGAGGAGATATGGGTGTTGAAATTCCGTTTATCAAACTGCCTGAAATTCAGAAAACAATCATCAGAAAGGTTGTTTCAAGAGGTAAATATGTAATCACTGCAACCCAGATGCTTGAGAGTATGACAACGGCTCCCCGTCCTACAAGAGCCGAAATCAGCGATGTTGCCAATGCAGTTTATGACGGTACAAGCGCAGTAATGCTTTCGGCAGAATCCGCCGCAGGTAAGTACCCGATTGAAAGCGTAAAGGCACTTGACGCAATTTGTTCGGAGGCTGAGGAAAACGGTGAATTTACCGCACTTCATGAGTATGTGGAAGAACACGGAATGAAGGACACTAACCCAATCAGATCAAGTATCTGTAAAGCTGCAAAGAATATTGCGCAGGCAGTAGGCGCAAAGGCTATTATTGTTGAAAGTGCAACAGGTCGAGTTGCAAGAGCGATGGTTCATTACAGACCTGATTGTCCCGTTATTGCAGTTGCAACATCACAGCTTGTGTGCAGAAAGCTGTGTCTTAACTGGGGTGTTATGGCTGTCATGGGCGAAGAAAAACGCACATCTGATTCAATTACGAAACAGGCTATGGAAAAGGCACTCAGCACAGGCGTTGTCAAAAAAGGCGACACGGTTGTTGTGCTTTCGTCAAACAAAACCTGCCCGACTTCAAGCACAGATTCACTTAATGTAAGGATTCTTTAATATGAAAAATATAGTTTTAATCGGAATGCCTGGATCGGGCAAAAGCACAGTCGGTGTGTTGCTTGCCAAGGCGCTGGGCTATTCCTTTGTTGATGTAGATTTGATAATCTGCAAAGAGGCAGGAAAGCCGTTGCAGGAGATTCTTGATAATGAAGGTCTTGACTTTTTCCTCCACCTTGAGGGAAGAATCGGTGCAGAGCTTGACTGCGACAAGACCGTTATCGCAACAGGCGGTTCAATGGTTCTCAGCGAAAATGCCATGGAAAACCTCAGAAAAAACGGCAAGGTCGTTTTCATTGATGTTGGCCTCGATGAAATCAAGCGCAGAGTTACAAATATCAAAACAAGAGGCATTGCATTCGGTAAGGGTGAAACTCTTGATGATGTGTACAGAGTGCGTTATCCGCTCTATAAAAAGTATGCCGATATCACGGTGTCAATGGAGCTGAGCAGTATCGAAACCACGGTTGATGCAATTGTTGAAAAGCTGAAGCTTGAAAAACAGAATTAAAGAAAAAGTAAAAGCGTCCGTTATTCGGGCGCTTTTGTTGTTAAATATGAAAATTTTCATAAATAAAAATATGCAGGGATTCATTGAACGCCGTATTCGGAAAATCGGGGTGCTAAACCGACATTTTGTCCCGAATGGCGGTGAGGATTTTCTTTTCCTGCCGACTGATTTGAACCTGCGTCATGGAAAGAATTTTGGCGGTTTGAGTTTGTGTTTTGCTCCGGTAGTACCGCAGTTGAATTATTTTTCGGTCGGTTTCACAGAGGGATTTTACTGCCTGTTCAAGCGACAATCGTTCCGAGATTTCGTCTTGAATATCATCTGTCGGGACATCAAGCTGTGGGTTGCCCTCGCTGTCATATTCGGCAGTCAGGGAGAGAGGAACTCTTGTGCTGTTGAGTGCGTCAATGATTTTTTCCTTGCTTGTATCAAGCTTTTCGGCAAGCTCGCTCACGGTGAGTTCTCTGCCGTTTTTCAGCTTGCTTTCATTGTTAAGCCTTGATATTGCAAGCGAAAGCTCCTTTAATGTGCGGCTTACCCTGACTGCACCGCCGTCACGGAAAAGTCGCTTAATTTCGCCCATAATTACAGGAAAGGCATAGGTTGAAAACTGCAGGTTACGGCTTTCGTCAAAGTTATTAATCGCCTTTGCGAGTCCGAGACAACCCGATGCAAAAAGTTCTTCGTACTCTATTCCTTTGCCTGAAAATCGTTTGCAACAGGCATGGACAAGTCCCATATTTTTGTCGGCAAGTTTATTTTTATCGGTCATTTTCCGAACCTATATTTTTTTCAAGAGTTACGGTTGTTCCGCTGTCGGGCTTTGAACGGACACGCACCTTGTCGCAAAAGCTCTGCATAACTGCAAAGCCGAGTCCTGCCCTGTCCTCCTCGGGAGCGGTTGTAAACAACGGTTCCATTGCCTTTTTAATATCGGGAATTCCGCAGCCTTTGTCACGGATTGTGATTATCACCTTGTTTTCGGAGGTGATTTTTCCGTTTATGTAAATCGTTCCGCTTTGGTGGCGGTAGCCGTGAACAATGCAGTTTGTCACAGCCTCGGATACAGCGGTTTTTAGGTCGCTGAGTTCGTTTACGGTAGGATCAAGGCTCATTACAAATGCCGACACAACGCACCGTGCAAAAGCCTCATTACAGCTTTTTGACGGCACGCAAAGTTTCATTTCATTTACTGTTTTCATCTCAATACCCCCAAACTTTCAAGTCCCGACATTGAAAAAAGCCTGTACAATCTGTCGGGAATATTAATCACACGCAATGCTCCGCCGACAAGCTTCATCTGGCGGTATCGCCCCATTACAAGACCTATGCCCGATGAGTCCATAAACGATACTTTTGAAAAATCAAGGCACAAAAGTTTCGGTTTGTTTGTCTGAACGGCGGCGTCAATTTTTGTGCGTATTCCTGCCGCCGAATCGTGGTCAATTTCGCCGTCAATGTATGCCGTGAGAATATTATTTTTAAATTCCGTTTTCAGCAATTTTATCAGTCCTTCTAAAAAATAAAAGCTCCGCACCTGTTATCTTAATGATAATAAGTGCGGAGCAAAAAATTTGTTTTATTCTGTTGTAACGAAAAATTTACTTTTCGGCTGATTCGTTTTCAGCCTTAATTTTATTGATGATATACGGACGGATTTCGCCTGCAAGGTAGAGCGAACCGCAGATTACAACTGCACAATCGGTCTTTTCAGCCTGTTCAAAAGCCATATCAAAAGCGTGTTCGGCACTTTCAAAGGTTACCGTATCGTCAACAAATCTTGCATACTGTTGCATAAGCTTTGCAGGGTGCATTGCCCTTGGATTGTGAACGGGAACTGTGTAAACTCTGTCAAAAACTCCGTCAAGCAGTTTTACCGAAGTGCTGACATCCTTGTCGGCAAGCATACCCGTGATTGCAATTATATACTTATTCGGAAGGAATTTTTGGATTGCCGATTTAAGTGCCTCAATTCCGTTAGGATTGTGAGCACCGTCAAGCAGAACAATCGGCTTTTCACTCAACAGCTCAAGTCTTGCAGGGTTGACAGCCTTTGCAAAACCGTTTGCAATCTGCTCATCTGTTATTGAAATCAGAGAATTGCAACGGAGCATATCAAGTGTTGCAAGTGCGGTTTTTGCATTTTCAAGCTGATGATCACCCGAAAGCGGAAGATCAATTTCAACACCGTTAAACATAAAGCGACTGCCCTTTAAGGTGGTTTCGATGACATCAATATTAACGCTCTCGCTCGTTGCAAGCGGAATTTTCTTTTCTCTTGCAGTTGATTCAATAACCTTCATTGCACGGATATCCTGCTTTGAAGTAACCGCCATTGAGTCGGGCTTGAAGATGCCGCATTTTTGCTGTGCAATTTTTTCAATTGTATCACCGAGAATTGCTGTGTGGTCAAGTCCGATTGTGGTGATAACGGCACAAAGCGGTGATTTTATAGTATTGGTGCAGTCGAGCAGACCACCCATTCCTGTTTCAAGAACAACAATGTCACAATCTGCATTTGCATGTATATAAAATTGAAGAGCGTTGACATACTCAAATTCTGTGATGATCGTGCCCTCTTCACGCAGTTGCTCGATAATAGGGAAAGTTTTTTCAACCGCATCCGTGAGAACGGACTCGCTAACCATACAATTGTTTATTTGTATCCTCTCACGAAAATCCGTGATATACGGTGAAATGAACAAGCCTGTTTTGTAGCCTGCCGCAACAAGTGCGGATGAAAGCATAGCACAAACCGAGCCTTTGCCGTTCGTACCTGCAATGTGTATAAATTTCAGCCTGTCCTGCGGATTTCCGAGCCTGTCAAGCAAAATTCTCATTCGGTCAAGTCCCGGACGAGAACCGAATGTCAAAAGTGAATGAATTTTTTCAACAGCGTTTTCGTATGTCATTTACAACAGCTCCCTGTAAATCTCATTTTTCTTAAAGCCTGTTATACTTGCCGCCTCTTTTGCCGCCTCGGTGGGCTTTGCACCGTTTTCAATCAGCTTGCGGGCGGTTTCAACCGCAAATTCAAGGGTGTATTCTTCGGATTTTTCCTCTTGTTTTTTGCCCTCAAGCACAAGCACAAATTCGCCCTTCAGACTGCCGTCTGCATAATTTTCCGCAGCATATTTTGTTGTGGTGCGGATTACTTCTTCGTGAACTTTGGTGAGTTCACGAACAATCGAAAGCTTTCTGTCACCGAAAAAGCTGTACAAATCTCGCAGAGTTTGCGGAAGCTTGTGTGGCGCTTCGTAGAAAATCATTGTTCTGTGTTCGTTTTTCAGACTGTCAAGATGCTCGTTGCGGCTCTTTTTGTTCACGCTCAAAAAGCCTTCAAATGTGAATCTGCCTGTTTCAAGTCCCGAAACCGCAAGTGCGGAAATCACGGCACTCGGACCGGGAATCACCACGGTTTTTATTCCACGCTCCTCGCAGAGCTTTATCAAATCTTCACCCGGATCGGAAATGCACGGCATTCCGGCGTCCGTTACAATTGCACAATTTTCGCCCTGTTCAATTCTGTTGCAGATGATTTCGCCACGCTCACGCTTGTTGTGTTCAAAATAGCTTACCATAGGCTTTTTTATACCGAAATGATTCAAGAGCTTAAGCGTTACCCTTGTGTCCTCTGCCGCAATGAAATCAACCGATTCGAGGGTTTCTGCGGCTCTCGGTGAAAAATCTCCGAGGTTGCCGATCGGCGTTCCCGTTACATATAAAATTCCGCTCAATTTATATAGTCCTCCTTGTAACTGCCGTAGATGTTCAGCATTTCTTCGGAAAAGTTTCCGCTTTCGTCCTCAATAAACAGGGTTGGCATAACCTCAAGAAATCCCCTTTTGCCGCCCCTTCTGCCTTCAAGCAAAAAGAGCTTCGGGGCTTTTGACTTTCGCTGTTGAACAAGCCTTAATTTTTTCGGCTCAACCGAATATTTACGCATTGCCTCCATTGCGTCGGCAAGTCTTTCGGGGCGCTGACAAATGCAGAGCCGTCCTCCAAACTGCAAAAGCGACGAACCGCAACGGCACACATCGTCAAGCGTACATTCGGATTCGTGCCTTGCAACAAGCTTTGCGTTTTCGGGATTTGTAATTCCGCCTCCGCTGATTTTGTAGGGCGGATTGCAGGCAACAAGGTCAAACGAGCCGAGCGGTAATGCACCGTCAAGCTTGTTTAAGTCCGAGTTTACAATTCTGATTTTGTCCTGAAGATTGTTGTATTCAAGACTTTGTGAAAACAGCTTGCAGGCATTCTCCTGTATTTCTACCGCTGTGATGTCAAGGCGGTTGTTGTTTTTGTACCACAAAAGCGGAATAGTTCCGCAGCCCGTGCCGAGGTCAACACATTTTTTCGCACCGATTTGCTTTGAAAAATCGGCAAGTAAAATTGTGTCCGTTGAAAAACGGTAGCTGTCTGACACATATATTTTAATACCGCCGCCAAGCGGTTCAAGATGTTTATTGTTCATCGGTATTCCCCTGAAAACAGTAATTAAAAAGCGGCAAGGAAATCCCTGCCGCCTGTCTTTGTGGATTAACCCTTAATCAGCCTTCCTGTGGAGCGCCGACGGGGCAAACTTCAGCACATGAACCGCAATCAACACAAGCGTCTGCATTGATTTCATACTTGCCGTCGCCTTCTGAAATAGCGTCGCAAGGGCAGTTGTCTGCACAAGCACCACACATGATGCAATCGTCACTGATAGTATATGCCATAGGGAAATACCTCCTTCATGAATTTCACCTTTATTGTAACATAAATTTTGAAAAAAGCAACCTTTTGGAAAGAATTTTATATTTTAAACTGAAAACAGTTCTTTTTTACTGCAACTTGACGAACGCTGTACGCATTACAAAAAATTATTCAAGTCCCTTGAATTTTTCCATTTCCTTTTTGTCAAGCTTGATGTAGCCGTCCTTAACAAGCTTGCATTGCTTGACTGTGAATGATTTCGGAGCGGCGTCTTCGGGAGTGTTGTTGAGCTTAACCTTTAAAGTTCCTGCAATCAGGTTGTTTTCAACAACAAGACCTCTGCCTTCGGGAGTATTTACAATTGCTCCTACCTTGGGGGTGTGTTTAAGAAGGTCTGTGTATGCCTCCTGTTCATATTTAAGACAGCACATAAGTCTGCCACAGGTTCCCGAAATTTTAACGGGAGAGAGTGACAGGCCCTGCTCCTTTGCCATTTTGATTGAAACGGGCTGGAACTCGCCCATAAAGCTTGCACAGCAGAACGGCTTACCGCAGATGCCGAGTCCCCCGAGCATTTTTGCCTCATCACGCACGCCTATCTGGCGAAGTTCAATTCTTGTTCTGAATACACTTGCAAGGTCTTTTACAAGAGCACGGAAGTCAACTCGTCCGTCAGCCGTAAAGTAGAAAAGAATTTTGCTGTTGTCAAATGTGTATTCAACATTTACAAGCTTCATTTCAAGCTTGTGGTTGGCAATTTTCTGTTCACAGATTCTGTATGCTTCCTTTTCTTTGAGTTTGTTTTCCGCAAGGTGATTCAGGTCTTTTTCGGTTGCAATTCTGATTAACGGCTTGAGCGGATGCGAAATCTCCGCATCGTCAACGGTCTTGTTCGGAGTTGCAACCTCTCCGCACTCAAGACCTCTTGCCGTTTCAACAATTACCCTGTCGCCTGTGTTAAGTTTATTGTCAAGCGGATCAAAGTAATACACTTTGCCGACTTCTTTAAATCGTACTCCGATTATCTCTGCCATGAAATCCTCCTGTATTCTCCGCACAGCCAAGTTGTGAGAAGATTTATATTTATGTGTTTCGGTATTTTCAGTTTTGCGTCCTCGGTAAGCTCAATCATAGAAATCAGCTTTGCCCGAGTAAATCGTCTTGCAAGCTCCCCGGCACATTCCTCGTCAAAAACCGCATCCGCTCCAACGCTTTTTGCCATTCCGTCACGCAGAATCAGCTTTACGACAAGCAGAATTTCGTCTGCAAGGTTTTTGTCGCTGAGGGCATAGAGTGCCTGCATAAGGTTGTACTCCCGTGTCGATAAAATTCCTTTTACAATTTTCTTTGCCCCTGCAACCGCATCCTCGCTGAAAACATCTTTTGTTTTCAGACGGAATACACTTGAACGGGAGAGAATTGTCGGGAGCAGTTTCTTGGAGTTTTCGCAGAGCATAATGAAATATACATTCTGCGGAGGTTCTTCAAGAAGTTTCAAAAACGAGTTTTGAACGATGTCCGAAAGCCTTGTGTCGGCAAAAGGGAAGATATACACCTTTGCATCTGCCTCATTCGGCTTTATGACAGAGTCACCGATTATCTCTCTCATCTGCTCAATTGAATTTTGTTTTCTGTCATTTGGAAGTTCAACATATTTAATGTCGGCGTGTGCCTTATTCTTTGCCTTGTGACATTGCTCACAATGACCGCAAGGCTTTACCGGTTCGGTACACACCGCATACATTGACAGAAACACGGCAAGGTTCATCGCCTTTTCGCTGTCCCTGCTTTCTATTACAACAGCGTGGGGAACTCTGTCCTGAATATCAAGGGTGTTGAAGGTTTGTTTTATATTGTCGTCAAAATCAAAACCGTCAAAATTCAAAATCCCACCTCCGCTTATTTATCACATTTATTATATCATTTTATTTTTGCAATTTCCACAATTATTTTAAGGCTACGGTATTGGTAACAATTTCGCCCTTGTCGGTGATGTCGATAATGCCGTAGGACGCATAGTATCCGTGGCATGAACCGGGGTTCATAATATACAGACCGTCCTCATAGAGTGTGAGAGGCATATGTGTATGACCGAAGAGGAGAATATCCGCTCCTGCTTCTCTTGCGGCGGAGGTAATGCGGTAAAGTCCCGATTTTGCGTCATAGAGATGTCCGTGTGTTACAAAGATGGTTTTACCGCAGACTTTAAAAATCTCCTTTGACGGAAAAAAGCTGTTCCAATCGCAGTTGCCCCTTACGGCAACAATCATTTTGTCTTTGTAATTATCTTTTAAAAACCGCTGTTGTTCTTCACCGTCACCGCAATGAACAATTATTTCCGCCTTGCGCTGTGCGTCAACGGCTTTGATAAGACTGCGAAGATCTCCGTGAGTGTCCGAAACTACCAAAATACGCATTGAAAATTCTCCGTTCTAAAAATAAAATTTCCGCATAGTATATGTTGAGGTGTTGGTATGTCTGATAATAAAAAAGTTAATAAACTGCTCGGTGAGGTATCGAAAAAGTACGGTATCTCTAAGGAACAGCTTGAAAGTGCCGCACAAAGCGGTAACATAGAAAATCTTTTGAAAAATACAAATCCGAATCAATCGAAGCAGATTGAGAGCGTTCTGTCGGATCCCGAAAAAGCAAAGAAACTTTTGCAAAGTCCTCAGGCTCAGGCGCTGATGAAACTGCTCGGCGGTGAATGATATGTCTGATTTACAGGATAAGCTCAATCAGATTTTGCAGAACCCCGAGGCAATGAAACAGGTGCAAAGTCTTGGGGCACAGCTTGGTCTGACAGGTGAGCAAAAACAACCGCCAAAGCCGAAACCGCCCGAAAATAACCTTATGTCAGTGCTGGGCGGTGACGACACAATCGGCACAATTGCCAAATTTGCACCGCTTTTAAGCTCGCTGAACAACAGCGATGACACCACACGACTGCTTGATTCGCTCAGACCGTTTCTTTCACATGAACGGCAGGAAAAGCTTGACAAAGCCGAAAAGATGCTGAAATTATTCCGCCTTATGCCGTTACTGCGTGAAAACGGATTGTTCTGACAGGAGGTGATTTTTTGCCGAGTTTTGAAGAGGAGGCTTTTAACCGAGCACAGCAGATGCACCGAAAGCCGCAATTCAATCGTGAAGCACCAAGAAGGGAAGTTCCGAAACAACCCGAAAAGCAGGAAGAACCAAAGTCCGAAATTCCCGAACCGCCCGTTCCGAAAAAGGATGACGGCCTTTTGAATCTGATGTTCAAAAACAAGGAACAGAGCCTAATTCTTTTGCTTGTGATACTGCTTATGGAGGAAAACACCGATCCGTCAGTTCTGCTTGCGCTGATGTATCTTCTGATGTGATTATCGGATTTGTCCGTTTCCTCTGATGATATATTTTGAGCTTGTAAGCTCGTTAAGTCCCATAGGTCCTCTTGCGTGGAGCTTTTGGGTTGAAATTCCGATTTCTGCACCGAGTCCGAATTCTCCGCCGTCGGTAAAGCGAGTTGATGCGTTTACATAAACCGCCGCAGAATCAATTCGTGCCGTGAACTCGTTTGCACTGTTGTAGTCGCTTGTCACAATGCATTCGCTGTGACCTGTACTGTACTTCTGAATGTGAGCAATTGCGTCATCAAGGCTGTCAACAACCTTTACGGCAATGATGTAATCGAGAAATTCTATTCTATAATCTTCTTCCGTTGCAGAAACAACGCAGTCACCGAGAATCTGTTTTGTTCTGTCACAGCCTCTGATTTCAACATTCTTTTTATCAAGCTCTGCTTTGATTACAGGCAGAGCTTTTTCTGCGATATCCTTGTGTACAAGCAATGTTTCAAGCGCATTGCACACAGATGGGCGAGAGGTTTTGCCGTTGAAAACAATATTTTTCGCCATTTCAATATCTGCACTCTTGTCAACATAGATATGGCAGTTACCCACGCCTGTTTCGATAACGGGAACCTTTGCATTTTCAACAACGCTTTTGATAAGTCCTGCACCGCCACGGGGAATGAGTACATCGAGATAATCGGAAAGCTGCATAAGCTCTGTTGCACTCTGTCTTGTTGTATCCTCAACAAGTGCTACGCAGTCACGGGGAAATCCTGACTTTTCAAGTGCGTCACGCATAACCCTTGCGATTGCCATATTTGAATGAAAAGCCTCTTTACCGCCACGAAGAATTACGGCACTGCCTGCTTTAAGGCAAAGAGCCGCCGCATCGGAAGTTACATTAGGTCTTGCCTCAAAGATGATTCCGATAACACCCATCGGAACTGTTACCTTTTCAATCTGCAAGCCGTTTTTGAGGGTTCTGCCGTCAAGAACTCTGCCCACGGGATCGGGTAAAGCCGCAACCTGTCTTACCCCGTCAGCCATACCGTTGATTCTATCCTCAGACAATCTGAGTCTGTCGAGAAGTGACGCCGTAAGACCGCTTTTTTCGCCGTTCTCAAGGTCAATTTTGTTAGCTGCAAGAATTTCTTCGCAGTTTTCGCAGAGTGCGTCTGCAATTGCACCGAGGGCAATGTCCTTTTTTGAACCGGCTGTCATAAGAAATCTTGACGCATCTTTTGCCTTTGCGCCCATTTGTTCAAGTGTAGTCATAATTTTCCTCCGATTATTTAACAGGTAAAAATTTTGTTCCGATTTTGTTTCCGTCAATTACTTCATAAAGATTTTCGGGATTTGAGCCGTTGATAACGCTGACCTCAACACCTCGTTTTGTGGCATAATCAGCCGCCTGAAGCTTTGTAATCATACCGCCTGTACCACGGTTTGAGCCTGTACCTGCCGCCATTTCAAAAATTTCCGCATTGATTTTTTCGATAATATCAAGCTTTTTGGCATTTGGATTTGTTCGTGGGTTTGAATCGTACAGACCGTCAATATCCGTAAGAATAATGAGTCTGTCTGCGGCAACAAGTCCTGCGACAATTGCGGAAAGCATATCGTTATCACCGAAATTGTTGCCCTCAAGCTCATCAATTGTAACGGTATCGTTTTCGTTGATTACAGGGATAATGTTCATTCTGAGAAGCTCGTCAATTGTGTTGATAACATTCTGCCTTTTCTGCTCTGTTTCAACAGCGTGGCGGGTAAGCAGCAGCTGAGCAACAGAGTGGTTGTACTCGCCGAAAAGTTTGTCATACATAAACATAAGCTCACACTGACCGATTGCGGCAAGAGCCTGTTTTTTCTTGGTCTCGGTAGGTCGCTTGTCAAGACCTGCCTTGCCCATTCCTACAGCAATAGCACCCGAAGAAACGAAGATAACCTGTTCTCCGCGGTTCTGCAAATCAGAAAGCACCTTGCAAAGCTGTTCAACTCTTCTGTAATTTATTTTTCCGTTTTCATAAGTCAGCGTTGAAGTACCAACCTTGATTACGGTACGCTTTTTCTCCATAAAAACACCTGTTTCATTGCAGATTTTCATTTTTGCACTTTTTCATTATGTACAATTAAAATAATTATAACATAATGTACACGATAAATACAACACTTTACATAACAAAACCCCGAAGTTTTGGCACTTCGGGGTTGATTTTGTATTTAATTTAGTGAGGATATCTGTTGATAAGCTCACGGAGGTCATACGGAGTCGCCTGATAAACGAAATAGTTGAGCCAGTTTGTGTAGAGCAAGGTTGCGTTGCTTCTCCAAATCATCGGCGGAGTTTTTGACGCATCGTCATTCGGGAAATAATTGTAAGGAACATGCGGATTGAGTCCCTTGTTTTTATCTCTGAAATATTCCTTGGCAAGGGTGTCACGGTCATACTCTGCGTGACCTGTAACAAACACCTGTCTGCCGTTTCGACTGCAAATTACGCATGAACCTGCAATCTCGGAAACCGCAAGTACTTCAAGCCCTCTGCATCTTTTCAACGCCTCTTCATCAATTCCCGTATGTCTTGAATGCGGAATTGTGAATGTATCGTCAAAGCCTCTCATAAGCTTGTGATGCGGAACAAGCACCCTGTGGGTGTAAATTCCGCTTAATTTTTCGGGCAAAAGGTGCTTTTTTATGCCGTAGTGATAATAAAGACCTGCCTGAGCGCCCCAGCAGATGTGGAATGTTGAACACACATTATGCTTTGACCACTCCATAATTTCACAAAGCTCACCCCAATAATCGACCTCTTCAAAGTCGAGCTGTTCAACAGGCGCACCCGTGATAATCATTCCGTCAAAGCTTTCGTTTTTCACCTGATTAAATGTCTTGTAAAAAGTTGTCAGGTGATGAGGAGAGGTGTTTTTAGAGGTGTGTGATGCCATCTGCAAAAGCTCGATATCAACCTGCAGAGGACTGTTGCCGAGCAGCCTTAAAAGCTGGGTTTCGGTTTCGATTTTTGTCGGCATCAGATTCAGAATAAGAATTTTCAGCGGACGGATATCCTGTCTGAGAGCAACCTCGTTCGGCATTACAAAAATATTTTCCGATTCCAGCACCTTGATTGCCGGAAGATTACTTTGTACCTTGATTGGCATTTTCTCACCACCTTTATTTTTTCTTACGAGCAGACAGTAAGGCTTATATCATACCTTAGCGTCCCGAACCTGTCATTGTACTATTGATGTCTTATATTTTACAAGCAACTCTGTCTTCATCTGTTCGGTTGTTATTTCACCGTTTGACCAACGGTCTGACAACAATTTTGAACTTTCAGAGGCAGGAACACCCTCGATACTGTTTACGGCATTTGCAATTTTTACTGCACGCCTACGCTTTTTCAAATCAACCGACTGCATTCCCGTCACCTCAGAAAATATTATTGACTTTATTTACAAATTAATACTGCTTGCCCCAGAATACCATATGCTTTGCAGGCTTGCCGCAGCATACGCAAACATCCGAGAGATGCTCCTCGTTGAACGGGATACATCTGCTTTTTACACCGCCTGTAACTTCTTTGATTTTTTCTTCACAGGCTGTATCGCCGCACCACATAGCCTTGATAAAGCCGGGCTTGTTCTTGGCTGTGTCAACGAACTCATCAAATGTTGTTGCCGTGAATGTCTTTTCCTGTGTGTTTTTAAGAGCACGGTCATACATATCGTTGTGGATTGTAACCATAAGGTTTTCAACAAACGGTACAAGCTCGTCAATTGAAACAAATGCCTTTTCACGGGTATCACGGCGGACAACCACGCACTGGTTCTTTTCAATATCCTTAGGACCGATTTCAACTCTTACAGGCACGCCTTTCATTTCATACTCGGCAAACTTCCATCCGGGAGCGTGGTCTGAAGAATCGAGTTTTACTCTGAACTTTTCGGCAAGTGCTTTTCTAAGCTCCTCTGCCTTTTCAAGAACACCCTCTTTGTGCTGTGCAACCGGAATGAGTGCAACCTGAATAGGGGAAATCTTCGGCGGAAGAACAAGACCGTCATCATCAGAATGAACCATAATGAGCGCACCGATCATTCTTGTAGAAACACCCCATGATGTCTGATGCGGATAATGAAGCTTGTTGTCCTTGCCTGTGTATGTGATGCCAAAGCTCTTTGCAAAGCCGTCGCCGAAGTAGTGTGATGTACCGCCCTGAAGAGCAACACCGTTGTGCATCATCGGCTCGATTGTGTAGGTTTCTTCGGCACCTGCGAACTTTTCTTTTTCTGTCTTTCTGCCGATTACTGCCGGAATAGCAAGAGTTTCCTTGTAGAAATCAGAATAAACATGTAACATTCTGAGCGTTTCTTCTCTTGCTTCTTCTTCGGTTTCATGCATTGTATGACCTTCCTGCCAGAGGAATTCCGATGTACGAAGGAACGGACGGGTTGTCTTTTCCCATCTTACAACGCTGCACCACTGGTTGTAGAGCTTCGGAAGATCACGGTATGTGTTGATAATCTTTTTATAATGTTCACAGAAAAGAGTTTCCGATGTAGGACGAACGCAAAGACGCTCCTGAAGCTTTTCCTGACCGCCTATAGTAACCCATGCACATTCGGGGGCAAAGCCCTCAACATGGTCTTTTTCTTTCTGTAAAAGACTTTCGGGAATAAACATAGGCATATAAACATTCTCGTGACCTGTTTCTTTGAAACGACGGTCAAGGTCAGCCTGAATATTTTCCCAGATAGCATAGCCGTAGGGGCGGATAACCATACAGCCCTTTACGCCCGAATAGTCAACGAGCTCAGCTTTTTTAACGATGTCGGTGTACCATTTTGCAAAGTCCTCATCTCTGCTTGTGATAGCTTCAACCATTTTTTTGTTGTTTGCCATTATATTCCCTCCGTAAAATAAAATTTTACTTATTTTTTAACATATTTTTTTGCATTTTCAAAATGCCGAATACACGGCTGTCATAACATCTATAACATTACTATTATACACTAATTCTTTTATTTTTCAACCTTTTTGATACAGCCTGAATTTTTAAATTTTCAGCCTTTTCAATATACACTAAATCTGCAAATTTTCAACCTTTTTGAGCAAAACAAAAAGAGGCCGTAAAAACGACCTCTCAAAAATTAAGTGCGAAAAAACAAGAGCAAATTATGAGTTAGCCTCGATGTAAGAAACGAGTGAACCAACTGTCTTGATGTTTTCGATTTCCTCATCGGGAACTTCAACCTCAAACTCGTCTTCGATTGACATAAGAAGGTCAACAACATCGAGTGAATCTGCGCCGAGATCTTCCTGAAGATCTGTGTCGGCAGTAATCTTATCCTCTTCAACATCGAACTGTTCAGCAAGAATTGCCTTAACTTTTTCTAATACCATTAATAATTCCTCCCGGTAAAAATATTGATTGTCCAAAGTAAATTATAGACAAAAGCACTTAGTTTATGCTACAATGGTATGAAAGCAAACGGATTGCTTCACTTCCCTTATATTATTGATTATTTACCCCTTTGTCAATATATATTTGAAATTTTTTTGAAAAATTTCTGATTTTTGCATAAATAATTTCTTTTAAGTTTATTTCTGCATAGCTAAAAATATGAACCTCGGAGGTATTCTTTATTATGGAAACCAAGAAATTTGCCGTAATCGGTCACCCAATCGGTCACACAATGTCACCGTTTATACACACAAGACTTTTTGAACTTCAGGGCGTCAAAGCCGAATATACAAAGCTTGACATTGCTCCCGAAAATCTTGAATATGAATTTAAAAATACCCTTTCAAAACTTGACGGATTTAACATTACAATTCCGCATAAGCAGGCAGTCATTCCGTTTCTTGACGAAATTGACGCAAAGGCCGAGATGTACGGCAGTGTGAACACGGTTTCAAACAAAAACGGCATTTCAAAGGGTTACACAACAGATCCGGACGGATTTTTAAAGGCTCTTGATGCGGCAGGAATTATGCTTAACGGCAGAATCGTAATCATCGGTTGCGGCGGCGTTGCAAGAACAATGGCGTATGAGGTTGTTCTCAAAAAACGGCCCCTCCTCTTTGCCGTAAGAAAAGAGGATTTGAAAATTGCCGAGGCTTTATGCGATGAAATCAGAAAAACAGTTGCAGGTTGCGATGTAAGCTTCTGCCTTATTGACGAACTTTCGGGTGACATTGATGTGCTTATCAACGCAACTCCTATCGGAATGTTTCCTAAGATTGAAAATCAGCCTGTAAGCGACAGTGTAATAAACCGTTGTACAAATGTATTTGACGCTGTTTACAATCCGCTTGAAACAATGCTTGTTAAAAAGGCAAGGGCAAACGGTGCAACAGCCGAAAGCGGAATGGCAATGCTCGTATGGCAGGCAGTTGTTTCTCACGAACATTGGGACGGCTCTGTTTATGACAAGGGCGACATTGCTCAGCTTTGTATCGACTCTGCAAAAGAGCTTGAAAAGAATTTCTGATGAACGGAGAAATTTAAAGTGAACAACATAGTTTTATGCGGATTTATGGGTTGCGGAAAATCAACCGTAGGCAAAAATATTGCAAGAAAATCGGGAAGAAAATTCCTTGATATGGACTCATACATTGAAGAAAAAGCAGGAATGACAGTTTCCAAAATATTTGAAAAATACGGCGAAGAAAAGTTTCGTGATATGGAACATGATGCCTGTGTTGAGCTTGCAGGGCTTGAAGGTCTTGTAATTGCATCAGGCGGCGGTGCGTTTACATTCAAGAGAAATGTTGAGGCCTTCAAGGGCAAGGACAAGATTGTTTTTCTTGATGTTCCGCTGGGAATCATCAAAAGCCGTCTTAAAAATGACACAACAAGACCACTGCTTCAGCGTCCGGACAGGGACAGGGTTATGAAAGACCTTTATGACAGCAGATATCCGATTTATCATGCCGCTGCCGACATTGTGGTAAAGGGCAAAAATACGCCGTTAAAAACCGCTTTTGCGATAATCGACGCAGTAAGCGGAACAGATGTGGCTGAAAAACCGCATAAAAACGCTTGATTCTGCATTTATTCTATTGACTATCACGCTTTAAAGTGCTAAAATGACTAAAGAAATATGACGAACTTCGATTCGTTTCGTCAAAAGTGAATTGAAAGGAAATTAAAGCAATGATTATAGTATTAAAACCGTCTGCAACAGAGGAGCAGATTACAAAATTCACAAATATGCTCAAAGAGAGCTATGATGTAAAGGTTAATAAGTGGGACGGTGTTCATTCAACCGTACTCGGTCTTATCGGCGATACAACAAAGATTGACATTGAGTATATTGACGCTCAGGATATTGTTGAAAATGTAAAGAGAGTTCAGGAGCCATACAAAAAGGCTAACAGAAAGTTCCACCCCGACAATACAGTCATTAAAATCAATGACAATGTAACAATCGGTGACGGCAGTCTGCACATTATGGCAGGTCCCTGCTCTGTTGAAAGCGAGGAGCAGATTGTTCAGATTGCAAAGGATGTTAAGGCATCGGGCGCAACACTTCTCAGAGGCGGCGCATTCAAGCCCCGTACTTCACCATACGCTTTCCAGGGACTCAAGGCAGAAGGACTTGACCTTCTCAAAACAGCAAGAAGAGAAACAGGTCTGCCGATTGTAACAGAAATTATGAGAGCATCACACATTGATATGTTCGAGAATGTTGACATTATTCAGGTTGGTGCAAGAAATATGCAGAACTTTGAGCTTCTCAAGGAGCTCGGCAAAATTGACAAGCCTATCCTTCTCAAGAGAGGTCTTTCCGCAACAATCGAAGAATGGCTCATGAGTGCCGAATATATTATGGCAGGCGGTAACGATAAGGTTATGCTCTGCGAAAGAGGTATCCGCACATACGAAACATTTACAAGAAACACTCTTGATATTTCGGCTATCCCGATTATCAAAAAGCTTTCCCACCTTCCTGTTATTGTTGATCCGAGCCATGCATCGGGCAAGTCATGGCTTGTTGAACCGCTTGCAATGGCAGCAGTTGCCGCAGGTGCAGACGGTCTTATCATAGAGGTTCACAACGATCCGCCGCACGCACTTTCTGACGGTGCGCAGTCACTTACTCCAAAGCAGTTTGACGGAGTTGCAAAGAAGGTTTTCGGCTTAAAAAAGGCTGTTGACAAATTAAATTAAGATTTTTACTTTCGGTACGGTTTTTCAGCCGTACCGATTTGGACTTTAATTAACTTTACTAAAGAATACACAAACGGAGGCTAATGCAGTGAATATTGCAGTTGTAGGACTCGGAATTATCGGCGGCAGTTTTTGCAAGGCGATAAAAAAGTACACCGACCACCGTGTAATCGGTATCAACAGAACAAAATCTACTGCCGAAAAGGCTTTAAAAGAAGGTGCGATTGATGAAATCGGCACACATGAAAGCCTTGAAAACGCAGACCTAATTATCCTTTCAATGTATCCGCAGGCGGTTGTTGACTATGTTTCAAGGTACGGAGAACACATAAAAAAAGGTGCGGTTGTAACCGATGTTTCAGGCATCAAGAGGGCAATTTGTCCGCAGATGACAAAGCTTTCCGAAAAATTCGGCTTTGTTTTTGCCGGCAGTCATCCGATGGCAGGCAAGGAAACAAACGGTTTTGATGTTTCAGACGCCGACCTTTACAAAAACGCAAGCTACATTATCGTTCCGTGCAAGGCTGATAACAGCGTTGTAAATATGTTGTCTGACTTTGCAAAATCAATCGGCTTTGGCACAGTAAAAATCACAACTCCCGAAGAACACGACAGAATGATTGCTTTCACATCACAGCTTCCGCATGTGCTTGCGTGTTCATATGTTTTAAGTCCGTGCTGTCCGAACCACAAAGGCTTTTCGGCAGGAAGTTACCGAGATGTTTCGAGAGTTGCAAATATAAATTCAACGCTTTGGAGCGAGCTTTTCCTTGAAAACAAGGATCCGCTTATTTCCGAGCTTGATATACTTATAGATAATATTACAAAAATTAAAGATGCAATAAGTGCCGAAGATGCCGACACTCTCAAGGCACTTCTTGAAAAGGGCAGAGAGGTCAAACAGGCACTCGGAGAATAAAGAGGAAGGAGAACTTTTATGAAAACTATTCATGTTTCCACGGGAAGTCCCTATGACATTATGATTGAAAGAGGTATCCTTGATAATTGCGGCGAGATTATCAAAAAGCTTTCAAATGCAGAAAAAATCACTATTGTAACAGATACAAATGTTGCTCCGCTGTACAAATGGAGAGTTCTCAACTCTCTTTCACAGCAGGGTTACCAGACTACCGCCCATGTTTTTCAGGCGGGCGAGCAGTCAAAGAATCTTAACACAATCGCAGATATCTATGACACACTTGCAGATTTTAAGATGACAAGAAAAGACCTTATCGTTGCGCTCGGCGGCGGTGTTACGGGCGATATGGCAGGCTTTGCCGCCGCAACATATCTGAGAGGAATCGACTTTGTTCAGATTCCGACATCTCTGCTTGCACAGGTTGACTCATCCGTAGGAGGAAAAACAGGCGTTGACATTGCACAGGGCAAGAACCTTGTCGGTGCATTCTATCAGCCAAAGGCTGTTTTGATTGATCCCGACACTCTTTCAACTCTTCCCGACCAGTTCATCACAGACGGTATGGCTGAGATTATCAAGTACGGCTGTATCAAGGACAGCGAATTTTTTGAAATGCTTGCAAACGGTGACGCTCTTGAACACATTGACGATGTAATTGAAACCTGTGTAAAAATTAAGCGTGATGTAGTAAACCGTGACGAAAAGGAAGCAGGGGAAAGAATGCTTTTAAACTTCGGTCACACACTCGGTCACGCAATCGAAAAAATCTACAACTATACAGGTATCACACACGGTATGGCAGTTGCCGTCGGTATGGTAATGATGACAAAGGCAAGCGAAAAGCACGGACTTACCGAGGCAGGAACTGCATACAAGATTGAAGAAGTTTGTGCAACCTACGGCTTGCCGACTACCGATGACGCAAGCCTTGAAAAAATTGCCGAGGCGGCTCAGACAGACAAGAAAACTTCGGGCTCGTCAATCAATGTTGTTTTGCTTGAGAAAATCGGCACAAGCTTTACCAAGAAAGTTGCAATCTCCGATTTGCTCGACTTCATCACACCGTAACACGGTAAACATATTTTAATGAAAGGCTGTGGAAGTATGGCTTTGTCAACCGACAAAAGCAGTAAGCCGTATGTACGGTATCTTCCGTTTGTACCAAACGGCGAGGTGAACATTCCCCCGTCAAAGAGCGATGTTCACCGTGCAATAATCTGCGCCGCCCTCACAAGGAGCAAATGCACAATTGCACCCGTTGCTCTGTCAAATGACATCAAGGCGACAATCGGCGTGATTGAGGATATGGGATGTACCGCCTCAATAAAGGACGGAGTGCTGACTGTTGACGGTACAAATATTTTTAAAACAGATAATGTAACGCTTGACTGCGGCGAAAGCGGCAGTGCTTTGCGATTTTTCATACCCGTAGCCGCAGCCGGCGGTATTAATGCCACCTTTGTCGGTCACGGAAAGCTTCCCGAAAGACCTATCGGAATTTTTACGGAGGCTCTGCCAAAAGCAGGAGTAAAGTGTGAAACCGAGGGCGGTCTGCCGCTCAAAATCAGCGGTCGGCTTGAAAGCGGAACTTTTGAAATTCCCGGTAATGTAAGTTCGCAGTTCATTACGGGACTTCTGCTTGCTCTTCCGCTTGTTGAGGGCGACAGCGACATTGTGCTGACATCTCCGATTGAGAGCGTCGGCTACATAAATATGACAATTCACACTATGGCACAGTTTGGTGTTGAAATTGAAACAACCGACAACGGCTGGCACATCAAGGGCGGTCAGTCATACATTCCGCATGATTACACAACAGACGGCGACTGGTCGCAGGCGGCTTTCTTTATGGTTGCAGGCGCACTCGGCGGAAAGGTGACTGTGAACGGCGTCAACAGAAATTCCGCACAGGGTGACAGGAAGATTGCCGAGTTGCTTGCACGGTTTGGTGCAAAGGTAACGCAGACGGATACTTCCGTAACCGTTGAAAAGGCAGAGCTTAATGCAATTGACATTGATGCTTCGCAGATTCCCGACCTTGTACCCGTGCTGACGGTTTGTGCCGCATTTGCAAAGGGAACAACCAGAATTTACAATGCCGAAAGACTTCGCATAAAGGAATGTGACCGTCTTATGGCAACCGCTAAGCTGATAAACGATCTCGGCGGTAAGGTGACTGAGTTGCCTGACGGACTTGTCATAGAGGGAATTGACACCCTCAAGGGCGGATTCTGTGAGGGCTTTAATGACCACAGAATTGTAATGTCGGCAGGTGTCTGCGCAGTAAGACTTGGCGGTGAAATTGAGTCAAGCTATGCGCTTTCAATCAACAAAAGTTACCCTGATTTTTACATAGATTATAATAATATTGGAGGTAAGGCGAATGTCCTCGACCTACGGTGATAAGATAAAAATTTCCGTTTTCGGCGAAAGCCACGGCAACGGAATCGGAGTTGTAATTGACGGACTTCCGGCAGGATTTGAGGTTGACTTTGACAGGGTTCTCGCTCAAATGGCACGCCGTGCTCCGGGCAAGGATAGAACAGCAACTCCCCGAAAAGAAAAAGACCTCCCAAAGGTTCTTTCGGGTATGCTCGGCAACAAGCTGACAGGTGCTCCGCTTTGTGCCGTAATTGAAAACACCAACACAAAAAGCGGTGACTACGGCAATCTTCTCGACTGCCCCCGTCCGGGTCACAGCGACTACACAGCCTTTGTAAAATATAATGCGTCAAACGATATTCGCGGCGGCGGTCATTTTTCGGGCAGACTTACTGCACCGATTGTTTTTGCAGGTGCTGTCTGCCGTCAGATTCTTGAATCAAAGGGCGTTAAAATTGCCGCCCATATCAGCAGTATAGGCAATGTTTCTGACAGCTCCTTCTCTCCGACGGAAATTGATGACGCACTCATTGAAAAGCTGAACAGCTCATCGTTTGCACTCATTGACGAAACTGCCGAAAAACCTATGAGAGACGCCGTTGAAGATGCCAGAATGGCACAGGACAGCATCGGCGGAACAATTGAATGTTGCGTAACGGGCATTGACGCAGGCTACGGTGAGCCGATGTTTGAAGGTGTTGAGGGCGTTATTGCCAAGGCTGTTTTCGGTGTTCCAGCAATTAAGGGCATTGAGTTCGGCAAAGGCTTTGAGCTTTCAACAATGAGAGGCTCGCAGTCGAACGATCCGTTTGAATACAAAGACGGCAAGGTCGTTACAACAACAAACAACTGCGGCGGTATTTTGGGCGGAATTACAAACGGAATGCCGATTATTTTCCGTGCCGCCGTAAAGCCTACACCGTCAATTTCACAACCGCAAAGGACTGTAAATCTTCAGACAAAAGAAAATGCAGAGCTTGTTATTCACGGCAGACACGATCCGTGTATTGTGCCGAGAGCAGTCCCCGTTATTGAGGCTGTTACGGCTGTTGCAATTATTAACCTTATGTGAGGCCTTTATGAGAGATTTAAAAGAAATCAGAAAAGATATTGACAAAATAGACAATCAGCTTATTGAGCTTTTTAAGCAGAGAATGGATTGCGCAAGGGATGTCGGCATCTACAAGCAGGCAAACAACATTCCCGTTCTTAACGAGGGCAGAGAGAATGAAATTCTTGATGCCGTTGAAGAAAAGGGAGGCGAATACGGCGCATCTGCAAGACTTCTCTACTCAAACATTATGGAGCTTTCAAGGGCGCTCCAGCACAACATTGTCGGCAGCGGCAAAGAGCTTAAAAGCGTTATCAACAATGCAAGCACGGATATTCCGTCAAGCGGAATCAAGGTTGCGTATCAGGGAATCAAGGGTGCTAACGGTCATGAGGCAACTTTAAGACTTTTCCCGAACGGCGAGGCTGTCAATTACAAAAGCTTTGCAGATGTATTTTCTGCCGTTGACAACGGTGAGGTTGCATTCGGTGTTCTTCCTGTTGAAAACTCAAGCGCAGGCTCTGTTTCGGCAGTTTATGACCTTATTCTCAAGCACCGTTTTTACATTGTAAAGGCACTTGATTTGCCTATTGACTACTGCCTTGCAGGTCTTAAACAATCTGCTTTTGAGGACATTGAAATTGTGTGGTCGCATCCGCAGTCACTTTCACAATGTGCGCAGTATATTGCCGACCACGGCTTTGATTCTGTTCCATTCTCCAACACGGCAATTGCCGCCCGTGATGTTGCAAAGGAAAAGCGCCTCAATGTTGCGGCAATCTGTTCATACAAAGCGTGTGAGGAATACGGCTTGAAGGTTCTTGACAATCATCTTCAGGACAATGACGAGAACACAACAAGGTTTATTGTCATCTCCAAAAAGCTGTACATTCCCGAAGATGCGAACAGAATCAGCCTTTGTTTCTCGCTTCCTCATGTTACGGGATCGCTGTACAGCCTTTTGTGCAGATTCAATTCGCTCGGTCTTAACCTCACAAAAATCGAATCCCGTCCCCGTCAGGGCAGACAGTTTGAATATCTGTTCTACCTCGACTTTTCGGGAAATGTCAGAAGTGAAAATGTTATTGAACTTGTAAGTCAGCTTAGCGAAGAGATGCCCGAATTCAGCTTTTTGGGCAACTACGCAGAACCCGAGTTCCCGATTAAATAAACCGCACGGCGAACGACTACAATGTTACAATTGTTTTGTTCAATTTCAAAAAATTACACCCTTTCGGAATTTATCGAAAGGGTGTTTTTATATGTCAAAATGTTGATTTGGTTTTCATTTCAAAAACTCAATTAAGAGCAGGCTTAATATTTTTTGTTGGCGTGATGAAAGCTCTTTGCCTTTAAGATTGCAATCGGTAAATTCTTCGTAGAGCAGTTTCATTATATTTGTCTGCATTTCATTCAGATTATTTATATAGAGAGCATCTTTCTTTTCTATGCCAACAAGGTAATCAAGCGAAACATTGAACACATTTGCAATTGAAATCAAAACTTCAAGCGGAGGATATTTGATGTTGTTTTCATAATTGCTTATGACAGGCTTGCTTCTGCCGATTCTCCTGCCCAAGCTTTCCTGCGACATATGTCTTGACTCCCTCAGCTCTCGTATTCTTAATCCGAAATCAAACATTATATTCACCTCAAAAAAAGTTTTTGATAAGAATATTTTAAAACACTTGCGTTTTGTAAACAAAAACTGTATAATACAAGTGTTCACAAAACAAAAACTAAATTATATAAAAGTTTTCTAATAGTGAATTTACGGCAGAAAAATTATTTGTTTATATATCAAATAAAATAAAACAAAAAGGGGAAATTCAAATGAAAAAAATCACAAGCATTTTATTATCGGCTTTGCTTATTATAGCAAGCCTGTCGGGTTTGACAACGGTTTGTCAGGCACTTGACACAGAAGACGATACGGTTTATCCTGGGGATCAAATAACCATTACTTACAGCTTTGCAAAAGATATCCCGGCGGGTTGTCCTTGCTATCTGTTTAGAACGAATTATCCGTTTCAAATGGTAAAATACAGTTCTTTTGAAAATCATTGGGTATTGTGGCCTATGGTTACTGCAGATGATGGATACTATTATGATGTAACAGCTTCAGCTTTTACAGCCTATGGCCCTGAAGTAAAAGCAGGTGAAAAAATTGTTTCTATTACGTATGAAGTAATAAAAGAAACAAAGGTAAGTGATCTTGATTTTTCATTTACTGAGCTTCAGCTTTATGACAACAAAGATAATAATTACAATAATGATTATTCATACCTTTCTTATGATGTAAAAATCACATCAAGGGGTGAAAAGCCTACTGAGCCTACAACAGTAGCTCCAACAACTACTGAGCCTACTACTGTAGCACCTACTACAGAGGAACCCACAACTGTAGAACCCACTACGGCAAAGCTGAGAACTGTAAAAGGTACTGTAAAAAGCTATCTGTCCGAAAGTGATACGGTTACAATTCAGCTTATAAAATCGGGTGAGGTAGCATATGAAACAACCGTAAAAGGCAACAACGCCAAATATTCAATTTCGGGTGTTGCAAGCGGAACATACACGATGAAGGTTTCAAAAAATGCCCATGCAGACAGAGAATACACGGTCATAGTTGCAAATTCCGATGTAATACGGAATGCTAAAATTTTTGCGATTGGCGATGTAAACAGTGACGGTGATATTTCGGTTGTCGATGCAACTCTTATTCAGAAATATATCGTTGGTCTGGAAAATCTCAAAGATTTGCAGAAAAAATCGGCAGATGTAAACGATGACAACGAAATTTCTGTTGTCGATGCAACTCTTATTCAGAAATATATTGTCGGTCTTGTCGCATAATATGGAGAAATAGTTGCTTAATTAAATTAAAATTGAAAATTGAAAATGGAAAATTATGGTCGAGCGTAACATTGCAACCGCTCGCACAATGTTACAATTGATTTGTTCAATTTCAAAAAATTACACCCTTTCGGTAAATTCCGAAAGGGTGTTTTTATGCTTAAACTATAAAATTATATTTAATCAGCCGTCAATTTCTACGAGGGCGAAGCTTTGCGGTGACATTGTTACCTTGCCGTCTGCAAATTCAGCGTTGCCGAGGGCATATACTGTTTTGCCTGTATATTTTGCGTTCATTACTGCACTTTCACCGAGGGGGTTGAAGTACATAACGAGGTTGCCTCTCTTGTATGCAAACGGAATTTTGCCTTCTTCATACATAAATTCAAGCTCACCGTTGCCTTTAAGGTCATCATACTTGTGACGAAGTGCAATGATGTCTGTTACAACCTTGTAGATGCTGTCGGGGTCGTCCTTCTGATCCTCAACAGTCGGAGCGTCGGCACTCTTATCAACTGCAAGATACGGCTCGTCACTTGTTGAGAAACCGAGGTTCTTACCGCTGTTCCACTGCATAGGGGTACGGGAGCCTGTTCTTGAATAACCGCCCTCCTTGCTTACGATGCCTTTCTGATATCTCATGCCGATTTCATCACCGTAGTAGAGGAACGGAACACCCGGCATTGTGAAAATGAATGCGTTCACAAGCTTGATAGCCTCTTTGTCAAGATATGCCGTAACTCTCGGCATATCGTGGTTGTTTGTCATAAAGCTGATGTAGCCGTTGTCCTTTGTCTTTTCGTAGTTTGGAAGATATTCGTCTGCAAATGCTTTGATATCACCCTTGCCATTAGGATTGAAAACAGCCTGATCGCCAAATTCACCGTAGCGGAAAAGTCTGCTGTAGCCGTTTCCGTAGTGGTCAAGATAAAAGTCCATGTGGAAACCTGCATTGTTGATTGCTCTTTCGGGATTACACCACTCTGCAACCATTGCGGCATTCGGATATTCCGTGTCGAGCATATCACGCACCCCACGCCAGATTTTTGCCGTTGCAATTTTATCGTCATCGTTCTTAACAAGTGAGTCAGCCATGTCAACTCTGAAACCGTCAGCACCCTTGTCAAGCCAGAAACGCATAACATCCTTCATAGCCTCTGCCGTTGCAAGACAGTCGGGATGATCACACGGCAACTGCCATTCGGGATGTGTGATTTCGTGGAAACCGTAGTTAAGAGCAGGCTGTGAGCTGAAGTAGTTTACCATATAGTTGCCGTCACGCTCGCAAAGTCCGCACATCATACGGTACTGCGGCGGTGCGTCCCATACGCTCTTTGTAAAGATGTAACGGTTTGAATATTCGCTCTTTGCGGCTTTTTTAGCCTCTAAAAACCATTCGTGCTGGTCTGATGTGTGACCGGGAACGAGGTCAAGAAGAATCTTGATTCCCTTTTTGTGAGCCTCGTCAAAAAGACGAACAAGGTCATCATTTGTGCCGTAACGCTCTGCAACCTTCTTGTAGTTGCGAACATCATAGCCTGCATCCATAAAAGGTGAATCGTAAATCGGGTTGAGCCAGATTGCGTTGCAACCGAGGCTTTTTACATAATCAAGCTTGCTGATGATACCCTCGATGTCACCGATTCCGTCACCGTTGGTGTCACAAAAACTCTGCGGATAAATTTCATAGAAAACAGCGTCATTAAGCCAGTTTGGCATAAAAATCATTCCTTTTGCTTTTTATTTTCTGTGGCTGTATCTTACGGCATCATTGTAGCATTAAATTGTTATGTTGGCAACCTTTTTGTATTGCACACACAAAATCTGAGAATTATGTGTGAAAAAACAGCCAAATTTTATTCCATTAATATTTACTTGCAAAAGTGCTTCGTTCATCATAATATGTAAACAGATGTATGTGTATCGGAATTTAGGGGAGGGAGTATTTTGACTGTTGACAAACTCGGCGATAATAAACTGCTGATTAAGCTTGATGAATCGGATATGGAGAATTTTGAGCTTGATTTCGGAAAGATGAGCTTTAAAAACGAGGATAATCAAAAGGTGATTATCGGACTTATGCGACTTGCCTGTTGCAGGGCGGGACTTGACACGAACGGTAAAAATGTGAGAATAGAGGCTTTTCTGCTCGGCGATGAATGTTGTATCCTTGTTACGGCAAATCCGAAAAAACGAAAATACAGGCTGAAAAAGTCCGACAGCGGTCTGTGCTGGAAAATGGCGAATGCGTCGGATTTTCTGAATGCAGTAGAGGCTTTGTACCGCAGTAACATATGTTGCAGAAAAAGCTCCGCATACGAAATGTCGGGAAATTATTACCTTGTGTTTGATTATTTTTCATTGCCGAAGCATATGATACGGGTGTTGTCGGAATACGGTGAAAGGCAAAAATCCCGCAACGCAGCGGCAAGAGTGCGTGAAAACGCAAACCTGTTGTGTCATGCCGATGCAGTTGCGGTGATAGGAAAGTTTCTTGTGTAAATTGAAAATGGAAAATTGAAAGTTGAAAATTGTTTTGTTTGATTAAAAACCCCCTTTCGGAAATACTCCGAAAGGGGGTTAATCTATGCGTATGTTTAATCTTTTTTTACTTCAATTTCGCCGTGTTCTTCTTCAAAGGACTTAACCCTTTGCTTTATATACTGCTCAATTTCACGATTTGCGGAACGACCTTCATAGTCGGCAACATATCTGAATTTCTGAAAAAGCGTGCGGTTAACTCTCAGAGTGTATCGTAAAATATTATCATCCATAATCGGTACTCCTAAATGTTATTATGACACTATTTTAATGTAATTATTGCGTCAAAACGAAAATGGTGCTATTATGATGTCATAATGGTGTCATAATTTTAGGAGTGTGAAAAAATGAAAATTGCGATAGTAGGCTCAAGAAGTATTACAGTGAATAATTTAGGCGATTATTTACCTGAGAATACAACTGAAATAGTAAGCGGTGGTGCTATTGGAGTTGACAGAAGTGCGAGAAATTACGCTAAGACACATAATATAAAACTAAAAGAATTTTTACCCGAATACGAACGATACGGGCGGTCAGCACCTTTGAAAAGAAATTTGCAAATAATTGATTATGCCGATGAAGTTATTGCATTTTGGGACGGTATGTCACACGGAACACGGTTTGTTATAGAGAATTGCAAAAGAAAAAATGTGCCGATTAAGGTTTATGCTTTGGCAAATAAGTAATGTTGCAAACGAACCGAAAATTTCATATATAAAAAACGGTCGGGCAACATAACTATGCGTTTTGCAAAGCAACTGCCCGACCGAAATTTTTTATTTTACATTTTCAATTTTTAATTTGTAAAACTATCTTTGTTTTGTGAATGAAAACTCAATTCTGTTGTTGTCGTAATTAAGCACCATTGTCAGCACACCGCTGTCATAGCTCAGCTTGTATGCCGTACCGTTTACTGTCAGGTCAACGGAGGTTCCGTTGAATGTGTAGGCTGAATCACACGAAATTCCTGCAAGGGTAACCGTGCAGTTACTACTGTCCTTGAAATCAAGACCAAACTGATCCTCGTCAATTCCAAGCTCGCTGTATGAAATTGTTTCGCCGTCTGTCTTTGCTGTTGTCGGTACCCATTTGCCGATTATTTCGGTATTTCCGTTGCTTCCGCATCCGCAGAAAATTGATGCGAAAACAAACACGCACAGCACAAGGCACATAACCCTGACTTTCATATAATACACACCCTTGAATTTGTTTGTTCCTCTTACGCAGTATATTTTACCATTTTACGCTTTATTCGTCAAACTTTAAATGTTATAAAATTGAAATTATATGCCACATTTTATTTGCTGATAATTGACAAATCGACACATAAATGAGATAATAAAAAGGTATATGAACTCGGTTTATCCGAACAATAAATCAAGAGGAGTAATGACTATGGCAAAGGAACTTGCTAAATCCTACAACCCGTCAGAGTTTGAGGACAGAATTTACGACTTCTGGCTGAAAGGTAACTACTTTCATGCAGAGGTTGACAAAGATAAAAAACCTTATACAATCGTAATGCCGCCGCCAAACATCACAGGTCAGCTGCATATGGGACACGCACTTGACGAAACACTTCAGGACATTCTTATCCGTTGGAGAAGAATGCAGGGCTACAGCGCACTTTGGCTCCCCGGTACAGACCATGCGTCAATTGCTACAGAGGCTAAAATCGTTGAGGCAATGCGTAAAGAGGGTATCACTAAAGAGGATATCGGCAGAGAAGAATTCTTAAAGCGTGCATGGGAATGGAAAAAGGTGTACGGCGGAAGAATCACAAGTCAGCTTAAAAAGCTCGGTTCAAGCTGTGACTGGGAGCGTGAGCGCTTCACAATGGACGAGGGCTGTTCAAAGGCTGTTAAAGAAGTTTTTGTTCGCCTTTATAATGACGGAAAAATCTACCGTGGCAACCGTATGGTAAACTGGTGCCCTCATTGCTGTACATCAATTTCGGATGCCGAGGTTGAATACAAGGAGCAGAACGGTCATTTCTGGCACTTGCTCTATCAGGTTAAGGAGACAGGCGAGTACCTTGAAATCGCAACAACCCGTCCCGAAACAATGCTCGGTGATACTGCTGTTGCCGTCAACAAGGACGATGAGCGTTACAAGCACCTCCACGGCTGTCATGTAATCCTTCCGCTTCTTAACAAGGAAATCCCGATTGTTTGTGATGAACACGCAGATATGGAAAAGGGAACGGGTGTTGTTAAAATCACTCCTGCACACGATCCTAACGACTTTGAAGTCGGTCAGCGTTGCAATCTTCCGATTGTCCGTTGCTTTACATATGACGGTCACCTTACAGGTGCAAAGGATGTTGAAGAATACAACGAATTAAAGGCAAAGGGACAGCTTGCCGAAAACGAACCCGAGGTTCTCGACTGCGGAAAATACGCAGGCATGACAACAATGGAGGCAAGAGAGGCTATTGTTGCCGACCTTAAAGAAATCGGCGCTCTCAAAGAGGTTGAAGAGCTTACTCACGATGTCGGCACTTGCTACCGTTGTCACACAACAATTGAGCCTATGGTTTCAAAGCAGTGGTTTGTAAAAATGGCTCCGCTTGCAAAGCCTGCAATTGATGTTGTCCGCAAGGGCGACACAAAGTTCATCCCCGAAAGATTTGAAAAGGTTTACTTCCATTGGATGGAGAATATCAAGGATTGGTGTATTTCTCGTCAGCTTTGGTGGGGACACAGAATCCCGGCGTGGTACTGCGATGACTGCGGCGAAGTTATGGTTGCCAAAGACGCACCCGAAAAGTGTTGTAAGTGCGGCAGTACACACATTCATCAGGACGAGGACACTCTCGACACATGGTTCAGTTCGGCACTTTGGCCGTTCTCAACACTCGGCTGGCCCGACAAAACTCCCGAACTTGAGTATTTCTATCCCACAAGCACTCTTGTAACAGGTTATGATATCATCTTCTTCTGGGTTGCAAGAATGATTTTCTCAGCTTGTGAAAATATGGGTTCTGCTCCGTTCAAGACCGTATTTATGCACGGTATTGTAAGAGATGAAAACGGTATCAAGATGTCAAAATCTCTCGGTAACGGTATTGATCCGCTTGAAGTTATTGACAAATACGGTGCAGACGCACTCCGTTTCTTCCTTGCAACAGGCAACACACCCGGTAACGATATGCGTTATTCCGACAAGCGTGTTGAGGCTTGCGCTAACTTTGCAAACAAGCTCTGGAACGCATCCCGTTATGTTCACATGAACATTGACGACCACGATGTTAAGAATGAACTTCCGAAAACTCTCACAACAGAGGACAAGTGGATTGTTTCAACTCTCAACACAGTTGCAAAAGAAGTAAACGAAAATCTTGAGAAGTTTGAACTCGGCATTGCAGTTCAGAAGATTTATGAATTTATCTGGGACTGCTACTGCGACTGGTACATTGAGCTTGTTAAAACAAGACTTTCAAGTGACGGTGAGGACGCTCAGAATGCAAGACAGGTACTTCTTTATGTGCTTGATCAGATTCTTAGACTTCTCCATCCGTTTATGCCGTACATCACAGAAGAAATCTGGCAGACAATTCCTCACGAGGGCGAAACAGTAATGCTCGCAAAGTACCCTGAATACAACGCAGAGCTTGATTATCCCGAGGCATCGGATGAAATGAAAAAAATTATGGCTGCAATCCGTGCAATCCGTAACCGCCGTGCAGAGATGAATGTTCCGCCGTCAAGAAAAGCAAAGGTTTATGTTGCAACAAAGTTTGCCGACACATTCAGAGACGGCACACAGTTCATTCAGAAGCTTGCATCAGCAAGCGAGGTTGAAGTTGCAGAAAGCTTTGAAATTGAGGGTGCTGTAAACATTGTAACGGCAGATGCAAAGATTTACATTCCTATGGACGAGCTTGTTGACAGGGAAAAGGAGCTTGCAAGACTCAACAAAGAGCTTGAACAGGTTAAAAAGCGTCTTGCACAGAGCGAGGGCAAGCTTAACAATCAGGGCTTTGTTGCAAAAGCTCCCGAGGCTGTAATTGAAAAGGTTAAGGGACAGGCCGCAAAGGAAAGAGAGCAGATTGCTCTTATCGAAGCCGCAATTGCCGCACTCAAATAATTCGGCAATCCGATAAAACAGAATAAAATTATAATCAAAGGCTGAAAGAGCATAGTTGTTCTTTCAGCCTTTTTATGTTTGTGCAGATAGTATTAATAGGGAGAGAGTAAGCTTTTTAAATTGAAAGTTGAAAATTGAAAATGGAAAATTATAGTCGGGAAGACAGTTTGCAAAATGCAACGCATTGTTTCCCAATTGTTTTGGTTTTACAACCAAAACAAATGGCGAACACGGTTCGCCGCTACAAAATATCCGTAACTATGGTTTGCTCCATGAACAAAAATAACATCCGAAACGGTCAGGAAAAGTCAAAACGCAGAATTGTCCGCTTTAAAAGTAAAATCTGTGAAATAAAGAACATTTCTTCCGAAATCCAAATTATCCGTTTCGTACGATATGTAGCAAAATTTGTACAGAAGCACGCCCGTTTAGCGGTTATAGGTCGGAATATGGGCTGATTATTGCTATTCAACTGTTCAATCTTGATAAAAATAACAGATATGTGAAATAAAAATATGTATATGTGCTAATTGCACAAAGAACGGTGTTGTTTTTTAGGCATTGCTACAAATCTGCGAAAAACAGAAAATAATGCTTGAAATCCACATTTTTGTGTTGTATTATATAGGTGTCAAAGGAAATAACCGATTCGGAAAACGGAAATCAAACAAACGAATCGGAAACATTAAATCTTATTTAATAAAGAAAAGGAGAAAATATTATGCATGCTTTAAAAAGATTTGGTACAGCTTTCGGCGGATATAAAATGATGGAAAACTACCCCGTTCCCGAATGCGGTCCGGACGACATTATTCTTGAAATCAAGGCAGCCGCTATCTGCGGTGCCGACATGAAACACTGGGGTGTTGACAACGGTTACGATGACACAAACATCACTCCCGATCAGCAGCAGTCGGTTCGTGGTCACGAGTTCGCAGGCGAAATCGTTAAGGTCGGCGAAAATGTAAAAGACTGGCATATCGGTCAGAGAGTTGTTTCAGACAACAGCGCACATGTTTGCGGCGTATGTCCGGCTTGTGAGCAGGGCGACTTCCTCTGTTGCGAACATAAAGTAAACCTTGGACTTGACAACAACACATGGGGCGGCGGCTTCTCAAAGTATTGTAAAGTACCGGGCGAAATCCTCGCAATTCACAAACACGCAATCTGGGAAATTCCTGAGGGCATCAAGTACGAAGAAGCTTGTGTACTCGATCCTATCTGTAACGCATACAAGGCAGTTGCTCAGCAGTCACATCTTATCCCCGGACAGGATGTTGTAGTATTCGGTACAGGTCCTCTCGGACTCTTCTCGGTACAGGTTGCAAAGCTTATGGGTGCCGTAAACATCGTAATGGTTGGTCTTGACGATGATGTAAAAGTAAGATTCGGCGTTGCAAAAGAGCTTGGCGCTACACACTGTGTAAACGGTTCTAAGGAAGATGTAGTTGCAAGATGTACAGAAATCTGCGGCAGAGATAACCTCGGACTCGTAATTGAATGTTCAGGTGCTAACATAGCTCTCAAGCAGGCAATCGAAATGACAAGACCAAACGCTGAAATCGTTCGTGTAGGTATGGGCTTCAAACCTCTTGAATTCTCAATCAACGACATTACAGCTTGGAACAAGAGCATTATCGGTCACATGGCTTATGACTCAACATCATGGAGAAATTGCATCAGACTTCTCCAGTCAGGTCAGATTAAGGTTCAGCCGATGATTACTCATCGCCTCGGTCTTTCACAGTGGCAGGAAGGTTTCGACAAGATGGCTAAGAAAGAGGCTATCAAGGTTATCTTCCACTACGATTACGAAGATTAATTAAAGAAAATATGCATCAGGGAGGATTTTCTAATGAGAAAGCTTATGATTGCCCCGTCAGTGGGTTGCTGTGATTTGTTCCATGTTGAAGAACAGGTTAAGCTGATTAACGAAAAATCAGATTACCTCCACATGGACATTAAAGACGGTGTTTATGTTCCGAGTTACGGAATCGGTCCTGATTATCTCGACTACCTTAACAAGCATGTTGAGAATCTCAAACCAATGGATGCTCACCTTATGGTAAAACATCCTCAGCAGTATCTTGAAACCTTTGCAAAGGCAGGAGCTGCTTACATAACACCTCACACAGACTGCATCGAAGGTGACGCATTTGTAACGATTCACAAGATCAAAGAGCTTGGATGTAAGGCAGGCGTTGCATTAAGTCCCTCGGTTCCGCTTTCTACTATTGAATATTACCTCCCGTTGCTTGATAAGGTTACAATCATGATTGTTGATCCGGGCATCGCAGGTCAGCCGGTTGATCCGCAAATGTTCGTAAAAATCAACCAACTCGCTAAGATCAGAAAGGAAAGAGGTCTTAACTTCTTAATTGAAGCCGACGGTTCAATGAACAGCAGTCTTTACCGTCCGCTTTACGAGGCAGGTGCAGATCTCGTAATTCTGGGACCTCCGGCATTATGGAACAAGGACACGGATTTCAATAAGGCTTGGGACATAATGGAAAGTGAGCTTGAGCGAGAGCTTGACGGTGCTGAGAGAAAAATCTGATTTAAATAAAAAGTCAAAGAGGAAATTAAAAGGAGAAGAAAAATGGCTAACAAAACTTCTGTCAACATTGGCGCAAGACTTGACCGCTTGCCTCAATCAAAATGGCATGTTAAGATCTGGCTGGTTACAGCTTTTGCACTCTTGGTATGCTGGTCAAACGGTATCGGCGGTTCCGTTCAGAACATTCTTTTGAACGAACTTCATTGGCTCGAACCCGGTTCAACACTTCTCGCAATGTGGGGTACAACTTACACAGCAGGACAGCTCTTCGGCGCACTCATCGGCGGTCCTATCGGCGATAAAATCGGCCGTAAAAAGAGTATCCTTCTTTACGAAATTATCCATATCATCGCTATGATCGGCGGCGCTCTTTCACCGAACATCGCAGTTCTTTATGTGTTCAGACTCCTCCAGGGTCTTGCACTCGGCGCTCTCCTTGTAGTTCTTTTCGCAGGCTTCACAGAGTATGTTCCCGGTAAGAACCGTGGTACATGGTCAAGCCGTACATCATTCATCGGCAACTGGGCTCACCCAATCTGCAACGGTATTGCTCTTCTTATCGTTTCAACAGGCGTAAGCATGAATATGAACTGGAGAATCCAGTTTATGATTCCTTCAATCCTTTCAATCATCGCTTGTATCTTCATCTATGTTAAGTTCCCTGAATCACCGAGATGGCTCGAATCACAGGGCAGACTTGATGAAGCTGATAAAATTATGACAAGCATTGAGAAAGAAATTGAAAAATCAACAGGCAAACCACTCCCACCCGTTGAAGTTACAAATCCAAAGCCTGTTAAGAAGCTCCCATTCACAGCTCTCTTCAAAGGCAAACTCCTCAGAAGAACTATCGTTGGTTCTCTCGTACTCATCGGTATGAACACAATCCAGTACACACTTATGAACTGGATGCCGTCAATGCTTTCAGGTCTTGGCTATGATACATCAAAGTCACAGTTTATGACAATGTTCGGACTCTTCGGTGCTCCGTTTGGTATCTTTATCGCATCTCTTATTATGGATAAGATTCCTCGCCGTGTAATGGGCGTTATCCTCCTTGCAGGCATGGCAGGTCTTGGTGTTGCAACAGGTCTTCTTGCTCCGACACTCGGAATGACAGGACTCATTGTTATGACATTCCTTCTTAACACAATCATCTATATGTATGTTTGCTACGCATCAGCAGTTTATGTTCCTGAGATGTGGCCTACATCGGCAAAACTTTCAGGTTCGGGCTTCAGTAACGCAATGGGTCGTGTAAGTAACATCTTCTTCCCATTCCTCGTTACAAATGTTGCTGCAAGCAGCATGGGCTCAGGCGGTGTATTCATTCTTATCGCAATTGTTGCAGCAATCATCGCTGTTGCAGTTATCTTCCTCGGTGTTGAAACCAGAGGCGAATCCGTTGAGAACATCGGTGATGTAGAGTAATTCTGCAAAACCCTCTAATACATACAACCAAAAATTTTAGATGCGGTGCCTGAGTGCATCTGGCACCGCAAACTAAAATCATTAGTAATGGAAAACGAAATACAGCAATTTTAAAACATTCAAAACTTATCTTTAAATTTTTAACAGCTAAACCATCAATTTTTTAATCACAGGCAAATAAATTTGAATATACGCAGAAAGCACATCGGGTGCAAATGCTTAAATAATTATTATAAGGAAAGTGCAGGAGATTATTATGAAAAATTCAGAAGCTATCTTAGTTACTCCAAAGCAGTTTGAAATTCAGGAATGTCCCGTTCCCGAGCCAAAGGATCACGAGATTCTTATGAAGGTTGAATATGTCGGAATGTGCGGTTCCGATATCCACGGCTTTGAATTCGGTCCTTTCATCCCACCTAAGGATCCTAACCAGAAAATCGGTCTTGGTCATGAGGTTGCAGGCGAGGTTGTAAAGGTTGGCTCAAAGGTTACAAGATTCAAAGCAGGCGACAAGGTTCTCATCGAACCCGGTGTTCCGGATGACAAATGCGAATACTGCCGTACAGGCAGATACAACATCTGCCCTGATGTTGACTTTATGGCTACACAGCCTAACTACAAGGGCGCACTCACACAGTATATGACACATCCGGAGGAGTGGACATACCACATTCCCGAGGGTATGACAACAATGGAAGCAGCTCTCGTTGAGCCGGCAGCAGTCGGTATGCACGCAGCAATCCTCGGCGGCGCACAGCTTGGTAAGAGCATTGTTATCCTCGGCGGCGGTACAATCGGTCTTATGGTACTTCAGGCTTGTAAGAGCCTCGGTGCAACAGACATCACCGTTGTTGATATTATGCAGAATCGTCTTGACCTTGCATTAAAGCTTGGTGCAAGCAGAGTTATCAACGGCAAGGAGCAGGATACGGTTGCACTTCTCCGTTCACCCGAATATTTCGGCGATCACGGTTGTGAACTCGTATTCGAGGCAGCGGGTTCTGTATTCACAGCTCAGCAGGCTGTTCAGATCGTTGCAAGAGGCGGTAAGATTATGATGGTCGGCACACAGTCAAAGCCTGTTCCGATTGACTTCCTCAAGATTAACCGTGAGGTTATGATTCAGACATCATTCCGTTACTGCAACAACTTCCCGCAGACAATCGAGGCAATCGCAAGCGGTAAGTTCAATGTTAAGGATATGGTTACAAACATCTATGATTACAAAGATGTTCAGCAGGCATTTATGGACGCTATCGACCCCGAAAAGAAAGCCAATATGGTTAAGGGCGTTATCAAGGTAGCCGACTGATATACACAGATTTATTAAAAATTTTCATAAGGAAAGGTGATTAAAATGTTATCAGATATCAGATATTGGGAAAAGAAGGCAACAGAGGGACACTACGCTATTCCTCACTTCAATGTATGGAATGCAGAAATGCTCATGGGTGTTATTGACGCAGCCGAAGAGCTCCGTGCTCCAATCATTATTTCATTCGGTACAGGTTTCACAGGCAACACTTCTTTTGAAGACTTCTGCTACATGATGGATTCAATGGCAAAGAAGGCTACTGTTCCTGTAATTGAGCATTGGGATCACGGCAGAAACATGACAATTCTTCAGAACGCTGTTAATCACTGCATGAATTCGGTAATGCGTGACGCATCAGCTCTTCCTTATGAAGAAAATGTTGCTGAAATCAAGAGATGCGTTGACTACTTCCACGCTTACAACATTCCTGTTGAGGCTGAGCTTGGTCATGTAGGTAACGAAACAGTATATGAAGAGGCACTTTCAGAATACCAGTACACAGATCCTTCAAAGGCTAAGGAATTTGTTGAGAGAACAGGCTGTGACTCACTTGCAGTTGCAATCGGTAATGTTCACGGCGTATATTCTTCAGAGCCAAAGCTTGCTTTCGATGTACTCGAGGAAGTTGCCAAAGAAGTAGATGTTCCGCTCGTACTCCACGGTGCATCGGGTATCGGTGACGAGGACATTAAAAAGGCCATCTCACTCGGTATCGCTAAAATCAACATTCACACAGAGCTTTGCCAGGCTGCTATGGAAGCTATTAATGCTCACAAGGACGAGCCATTCCTTGCTGTTGAGCGTGAAGTAAGAAAGGCTGTTAAAGAGCGTGCAATGTACAAGATTAAACTCTTTGGCGATGACGGCAGAGCAGATGAGTAATATGAGTAATACAGAGAAAAAACTTGATGTTATCTGTCTTGGCGCAGCGGTAGTTGACATTCCACTTCGTCCGGTATCAAGAGATATTTTTGATATCGAGTCATATCCGGTTGACAGAATTGCAATGTCTGTCGGCGGTGACGCAATGAACGAGGCAACAATCATCAGCCGTTTAGGCTTTAAAACAGGCATTATCGCTTGTATCGGTGATGACGCTGCAGGTCAGTTTATCCTTCGCTCCTGCGAGAAGGACAACATAGATGTTGAAGGCATCAAGATTGATCCGACAATCGACACCTCAATGAACATTGGTCTTGTAACCGATGACGGTGAAAGAACCTTTGTTACAAACCGCAATGGCAGCTTGTGGAAAGAAAACATTGAGCATGTTGACTTTGAAAAAATGAAGCAGGCAAAAATCCTTTCCCTCGCAAGTATCTTTAACTGTCCTCTTCTTGACGGCAAGACGCTTGTAAAGATTTTTAAAGAGGCAAAGGCGGCAGGTATGACAATTACCGCCGATATGATAAAGCCAAGACTCGGTGAAACGCTTGACGATATCAGAGAAGCATTAAGCTATGTGGATTACTTCTTCCCGAACTTTGACGAGGCTTGCCTTATGACAGGCGAAACCGAAGAATCAAAGGTTGCGGACAAGCTCTTTGAATGCGGCGTTAAGAATGTAATCATGAAGATAGGCAAGCGTGGATGTTACATCCGCAATGCCGCAGGAGCAATGATTGTTCCTGCCTGCAAGGGTGTAACCGCAATCGACACAATCGGTGCAGGCGACAACTTTGCATCAGGCTTTATTTCGGCACTTCTTCAGGGCAAGGATATCCGTGACTGCGGTATCTATGCTAACTGCACAGCGGCTATTTCGGTTCAGTATGTCGGTGCAACAACAGGCGTTCGGAACAAAGAAATGGTTGAAGAAATGCTTGAAAAGTATAAAAAAGATTATATCCTGTAATAGTAATAAATCTGTGACATTACGCCCTGTGTTCGTAAGAATGCAGGGCAACCCCCCACCAATATATTATTAAAGAAAGGGCAGATGCAAAATGAAGACGATGAAGCTTGGCAAAACAGGCATTGATATTTCAAGAATGGGACTCGGCACCTGGTCAATCGGCGGCGGCTCGGCATGGGGCGGCGACCACGACCTTCAGGTTGTTGTAGATACAATCCGTGAAGCTCCAAAGCTCGGTGTAAACCTTATCGACACAGCTCCCGGTTACAACTTTGGCAACAGCGAGAAAATCCTCGGCAAGGCTCTTGAGAGCATGAACCGTGAAGATGTTGTAATCATTACAAAGTGCGGTGTTACATGGGATCAGGAGATGAAGGGCGACCTTTTCAACAAGGTAAACGGCATTCAGCTTTATAAGAACCTCAACAGTGCTTCAATCAAGAGAGAAATTGAAGAATCACTCAAGAGAATGGGCACAGACTATGTTGATGTATATATGACACACTGGCAGTCAATTGAGGGTAGCGAGTATTATGTTCCGATTCAGAAGACTATGGAGGTTCTCAACGATCTCAAGGCTCAGGGCAAAATCAAGGCTATCGGTGCTGCAAATGTAGATATCAAGCAGATTCAGGAGTACCTCAAGTGGGGCGAGCTTGATATCGTTCAGGCTAAGTATTCAATTCTTGACCGTGGCATTGAGGATGAAATCATTCCTTGCTGTCGTGAAAACGGTGTTACAATTCAGGCTTACTCACCGCTCGAAATGGGACTTCTCTCGGGTACATTCCCAAGAGATTACAAGCCTGTAGGCGCACAGATTCCAAAGAAATGGTTCCAGCCCGAAAATATGCAGAAGGCTATGGATGTTATGGATCAGTGGAAGCCTCTTTGTAAAAAATATAACTGTACAATTGCTAACCTTGCTCTTGCATGGATTCTTGCTCAGGGTGACTTTATCAACCTTCTCAGCGGTTCTACTACTGTAGATCAGATTGCCGAGAATGTTAAGTCAGCCGAACTTGAACTTGATTCCGCTGATGTTGCAATGATGCGTGATATGGTTGAGGCTATCGACAAATAATTAAGGGTTGCTTAATACACCTTTGTGTATAGGGTGAAGAAATCCGCTCCCGATTGTTAAAATTATTGTAAAAACAGTCGAATTCCCTTTACTTTTGTTGATAATTATGTTAGTATGTAATAAAAGTTGAGGGAAATGTTTATGGCAAAGAGAATTGACGAAATCAGACAAAAGGTTGAAACCGAAGGCGAGGTTTTCGTCTCGGATTTAAGCAGAATATATAATGTAACCGAAGAAACTATCAGGCGTGATCTTGAAAAGCTGAAGAATGACGGTATCATTACCAGAACTTTCGGCGGAGCTGTTCTTAATACAACTTCTCAGAATGACAGAGTGCATTTCTTTAAACGCAAGGGAATTAACCTTGAGGGCAAAAAGAAAATTGCTAAGCTGCTTGTTGATAAATTTATCGGTGTGAACACGATGATGATTGATAACAGCACAACTGTTCTTGAGGCTGTTAAGCTTTTTAAGGACAATGAAAATCTTACCGCAATTACATTTTCTGCACAGATTTTTCAGGAACTCGACACTTGTAAAATGAAGCTGGTTTCAACCGGCGGACTTTATGATGAAAAAACCCGTTCTTTCTACGGAAAACCTGCAAAAGAGGCTATGAAAAAGTACAATGTTGACCTTGTTCTCCTCGGATGCAAAGGGCTTGATATGGAAAGAGGCATAACTGATTCTTCCGAAGGTGAGGCTGATTTGAAGTCTGAGATGGCAAGCCGTGCCGAATGTGTGGTATTACTTGCAGACCATTCAAAATTCAACCATACTGCGTTTGTCAATTTTTTGGATTGGGATAGGATCGATTATCTGATTACCGACGAAAAGCCGTCACAGGAATGGCTTGAGTTTTGTGAGCAGATGAAAATAAAACTCATGTACTGATTTACCTTGTCCGGTACATAGTTTGAGTCAGTGCTTTTTATAATTTTACCCATTAAAGCTCCTGTTCTTTTTAATCAAAAACAGCAGGAGCTTTTGCGCTGTCAAAACTTTAGCAGATTTAACAGTTTTGAGAACGCATCGAAAATATTTTTGTTATTATTGGATAGTGTTGTTAAATCTGAGTTGAATTTTAAACATAGTAATTATTTTATATATCACTATGGAAATTCTATTAATTACGGTTATTTTTGCAGACGGGAGACCAATCGGAGACGGTTCCCGTCACATTAAGGACACACCGATTAAATATGAGGATAGGATGTGCAAATATTCCTTGATACAGTTTATTCGGCAGTTCCGCAATAAAGGGGTTACCCAAATTCACAGATAAGGAGATGTAAAAATGACAAAACAAAAGGAGAAGAAGAAAGCTTCAATTGTCAAGAAAATGATGATTGCCGTTGTCGCAGGTTTTGTAGTCGGCTTTATATGTCTGCTGATTAAAAGTGCGGTAATGGGAACAGACGGCGAAGGAGCCTGGAAAGTTGTTGAGGCAATTTTATTCCAGGATATCACCGCAACAAAAGATATCGAAGGACTCGGCTTGTTCTACATCGTAGGTCAGCTGTTTATGAAGGGACTTCAGATGATGATTGTTCCTCTCGTCCTTTGTTCGCTGACACTTGCACTTTGCAGCCTTGCAAACCCAAAAAAGCTCGGTCGAATCGCAGGTAAAACATTTGTGTCCTACCTTTGCTTCTATATCGTAGCAGCAGCTCTTGCAGGCGCAGCAGCTTATCTTGCAAAGAGTCTTGGTTGGTTCACAGTCAATCTTCCGGCACAACAGGCTCAGGACATCGTTACAATGGAGGGTTACAACCCGCTCGTTACAATTGTAAACGCTGTTCCGAGCAATATGATTAACGCAATGTCATCTAACAACACAATTCTTTGCGTTGTTGTTATCGCAATTATCTTTGGTCTTTGTATGACAAAGATGGGCGAAAAAGCAGATCCGCTCAAGAAAGTTTTTGAAAACATCAACGATATCGTTCAGATGTTCCTCAACTTCCTTATCAACAAGATTGCTCCTATCGCAATTTTCTGTATGATCGTAAGAGCACTCGCCGTTTACGGAATTGAGTACATTTCACCGACAATGATGTGGATTGTTGTAACAATTGTTGTAAGCCTCGTTCTTGTTTGCACAATTTACCCAATCGGCATTTTCATTACAACAGGACTTAATCCGTTTATCTTCCTTAAAAAGGCGGCAAAAATCGGTATGTTTGCAGCAGCAACAAACTCGTCTGCCGCAACGCTTCCGCTTAATAAGGAAACCTGTATTAACGAACTCGGCTGTTCCGAAGAAATCAGCAGCTTTGTTCTTCCAACAGGTATGACAATCAATATGAACGGTACAACCGCAATGCATATGATCGCCATTACATTCATCGCCACAGCCGCAGGCGTCAACATTACTCCTGCAACCCTTTGTCTTACAGCATTCCTCTCAATCTGCACGGCAGTCGGTACTCCGGCAATCCCTGTTGCAGGCACAACAATGGTTTATGTTGTAATGATGGGACTTGGCTTGAACTCAGATCTTTGTATGATTGGCTACTCACTCATCCTTGCCATGAACTACCTCCCTGGTATGGCTGTTATCACACTTAATGTTATCGGTGACGCCGCTACCAATGTTATAGTTTGTGCAAAAGAACATTGCCTTAACAAAGAAATCTATAACAGCAAAACCCCTAAAAACAACTGATTTCAGTAAGATAACTTCCGGAAACCCCTTGTAAAACCAAACCGCCCTCGACAGCGCATGCACTGCCGAGGGCGGCTTAGTTTTACGGTGAACCACCGTTCCCAGTTCGTGAAGATAGTATGGTATAAAAAATGACATATTATGCCCGAGCCTAACATTGCAACCGTTCGCACAATTCCGTATGGGCGGATATCATCCGCCCGCTAAGTAATTGCAGAAAATTTATGATGAAAATAAACTGTATAAATGGGATACATTTACCTAAATGATGTAGCAGTCAGTTACAATTAAACTTCATTATTTATCAGCTAAAAATTCCTTGCCGGCTTTATCGGTTGCAAGAATTGCATTGATGAATGCGTCCTCGGTCGGATTACCCGGGACATACTTCCACTCAACAACGCTTGCGGCTTTGTGCGCAATTGCAGGCACATCATCCGGAGTAAGTGCAATTTCGCCGAGAGTGCAAGGTAGTCCGATACTGTGGTTAAATTCAAAAATTCTGTTTCGCTCCTCAAATTGTCCGTCATATGTCAGCAGACACAGCACACCGAATGAAACAATTTCGCCGTGCAGATGCTGCCGTTCACATTGCGGAAAGAGTGACGCACCGTAATAAACACAATGTGCGAGCGATGAATTGTAGTAATAATCCTCCTCGGGATTAGGATTGTTTTCGTGTACGGTAAAATTTGAAACAAGTCCCGCCGTGATAATAATGTCAAGCGCAACCTGCTCAATTGCCTCTGTCGGCACATTGTTTTTGCAGTCCTCAAGAGCTTTTTTGCCAAAGCTTATGAGCGGTTCGGTACTTGCGGAGGCAATTGCCTTGCCAAGCAACGGTGTGTGAATCATATTCTTTTCACGACACGCAAAAATTACTTCATATTCCTTTGAAAGTGCGTCACCGATTCCTGCCCACATGAGCTTTTCGGGTGATTCGGCAATAATTTTTGTGTTGATGAATGTGTGAATTGCAGGGGCTTTGTGGTACGAATATTCCTTGAAAGTACCGTCGGGATTGTACATTACCGAAAGCGAGGTGCATGACGCACAGTTTGATGCAATTGTCGGGAATGTGAACAACGGTTTGTTATATAAAGCACAATAGGTTTTTGCCGTGTCAACAGCTCGTCCGCCTCCGATACCGAACACCATATCAGCCTTTTGCACAGACGGATTGTTCTTTATTTTTTCAACATTTTCATAGCTGGAGTCACCGCCGTACCATACAAAATCAATGATTTCAATGTCAGAGGCTTTGATGCCTTCAAGCAAAGCCTTTTTTGATTTTTCCATAGCTGTTTTACCGCCGACTGCAACCGCCTTTTTGCCGTACGGCTTCACAATTTCGGGAATTGCCTTGTAGCAATCAACTCCCACGCTGTAACTCGGTAAAAATTCGCTGTATGTGTGTGACATAATTTATCCCTCCGAAAATAATACTTATAAATAAATTATATCACCGCAGTCTGTGCATTTCAATACATTATCACAATAAATTGTTAAAATTATTATTGCCTGACAGATGAAAATATGCACACATCTTATGCAATTTAGCAAAAAATTGCGAAGAATATTCGTGAAAAATACTTATGGAAATGGCTTTTGCAAAGTGCTATAATCTTGTAAATATATATAAGAAGGGCGGTGCTTTTATGCAGGAAATATACGGACAGAAAACAGACAGACAGCTTGCAGCAAAGCAGAGAATAATTGCAGTTGCGGCAGGCAGAGAAAAGGCAGACCTCGTTTTGAAAAACGCAAAGTATCTTAACGTGTTTTCTAATGAATTTTTGTGCGGTGACATAGCCGTTGCAAACGGACTGATTGCCGGTGTCGGAAAATATGACGGTAAAACAGAGATTGATGTCAGCGGAAAACTCGTTCTCCCGGGCTTTATCGACGCACATATTCACCTTGAAAGTTCAATGGTGACTCCTGCTGAATTTGCAAAGGCAGTTGTTGCCCACGGTACAACCACAGTCATAACCGACCCTCACGAAATCACAAATGTAATGGGCATTGACGGAGTTGAATATATGATTCAGGCATCACAAAATTTGCCGATTGATGTTCATTTTATGATGCCGTCATGTGTGCCTGCCACAGAAATTGACGAGAGCGGTGCGGAGCTTGACTGCAAGGATATTGACTTGTACTTGGATAATAAAAAGGTACTCGGACTTGCAGAGATGATGAACTATGTCGGTGTTATCAACGGCGATAAAAATGTGCTTTCAAAAATTGTTACCTCGCAGGCTCATCACAAGAAAATTGACGGTCACGCTCCTGAGCTTTCGGGCAATGACCTCAACGCATACATTGCCGCAGGAGTCTATTCCGACCATGAGTGTTCCACCTTTGAAAATGCCCTTGAAAAGCTGAGAAAAGGTCAGTTTATTATGATACGAGAGGGTACTGCCGCTCATAATCTCAAGGCGCTTATGCCGCTTTTGACTCAGCAGTATTACTCAAGGTGTATGTTTGCAACAGATGATAAGCATCCAAACGATTTGCTCTACGGCGGTCATATTGACTACATCGTAAAACAGGCGCTGAAAAACGGTGCAGATCCGATTGTTGCTCTCAAAACAGCAACCCACCATGCCGCAAGATACTTTTTGCTCAATAACAAAGGTGCGATTGCTTCGGGTTATCTTGCCGATATTGTTGTTGTCGATAATCTTGAAGATTTCAATGTTGAAACTGTTTTCAAGTGTGGCAAGCTTGTTTTTGACGGCGAAGTTAAGGACTTTTCTGCTCCCACAGTAGATGAAAAGCTTGCCGAAAAATGCTTTGACACTTTCCACCTTGACAGCGTAACGCCGAGCAGTTTCAAGGTTGACGGAAAACTCGGGCTTATCGGTCTTGTCGGCGGTGAATTGCTCACACGCAATCTCGGCACAGCAGATAAAATTGATGTGGAAAACGATATTTTGAAAATTGCTTGCATTGAGCGTCACAAAGGCACAAATCATATCGGTGTCGGCTATGTTAAAGGCTATTCGCTGAAATCGGGTGCAGTCGCAACCTCGGTTGCCCACGATTCGCACAACATTATCACAGTCGGCTGTAATGATGATGATATTGCCGTTGCCGTGAACGCAATCAAGGACAGCAAGGGCGGTATCGCAGTTGTTGAAAACGGCAAAATTAAGGCTCTGCTTGAACTCCCGATTGCAGGCTTGATGTCCGATGAACCGCTGACAACCGTAAACGAAAAGCTTGAAAATGCAAAGTCATCTGCATATGAACTCGGTGCGGATAAAAGCATTGATCCGTTTATGACTCTCTCGTTTCTAAGTCTGCCCGTTATCCCAAGCTTGAGAATAACCACCAAAGGTGTGTTTGATGCGGAAAATTGGAAAATGCTCTGATGTGCGGAAACTTTTAACAATACAATAAAATATCAAATAATTTAAACAGGAAAACAAAATGCGTATTTGTCACTTTGTTTTCCTGTTTTATTTTGTAAAAGGGCTATAGTCATTTTACAGTCACTTTGCATTTGTATAATTTGAATATAAAAGGAATCGGTTGATTAAAACAAATAGCAAATAAATTAAAAAATCGGCATATTCATTGTAATTGTTCAAATCAAAAAATGTGTTTAGTAAAAATTGAGGTGAAAAATATGTCATATTACATTACCCGAATATTTAATAACAAACTTAAATTAGGAGTTATACTTTTTATTTTTGTAGCTCCGATTTTAGATGTATTGAAGGCTCTTATAGATGTGAGCAAAGGAGCGGCTGTTCCTTTTCCGGCATTGGCTGCTTTCTTGGGGTCTTTTATGACGACAGGACTTCAAGGCGTGTTGAAAGGGTATTTACCGTTGTTCTTGGCAATTATTGTTGCGGACGATTGCATTGAAGATTACAGAATAGGATACAAAAATATTCTTGTCACCAAAAGAGGCAAGAATAAGTATTTTGCATTAAATATGCTTAAAAGTTTTACTGTTTCATTTTTGATACTTGTAATCCCTCTTTTGCTTAATCTTCTTATGGTGCATATCGTTTTTGCAGGAGGTACATATTTATTTATGGATCCGGAATCTATAAAGGTAATACCAAGTATGGCTGAGCAGTTCAGTCACCCGATGTTTTATAATCTGCTTTGTATTTTCCTATTTTCATTTGTTGGTGCTTTTTTGGGAAGCGGTGCAACGGCACTTGCAATGGCGTTTCCTAACAGATTTATCCTTTATCCGTTAGATTTCATATTGTGGTATATACCGTGTATTATGGAATCGTCGGTCAGAGGTGCTTTTCAACCATTTACCGAATATCCCCTGTCAAAATATTTCCCCGGAGTTATTTTAGTGTTAGCCATAAATGTGATTGCTGTTCTGTTTTCGTTCTTTAAGGTGACTAAGTATGATCAGGTGTAAATTAAAAAAGTATGCAATCATACTTCCGCTTTGTGCAGTGTTTTTTACTCTGCTATGCACATACACATATTTACGATTTTATAATTATTTTAATTCGGATTATGCTGAGAAGTTAAGCCCAAAAGGTGTTTTTTACAGAGTTGCAGGTAACGGAGATTTTACTGCATCAGGTAATGTTGTTTGCATTTTCATAGTAGTGTTTGTTCTGCTTTTGTTTTACATATTTACCGATGAGAATGTAAGCTACATTGTAAGACTGAAATCGAGAGCCTCTTTTGTGACAGGAAGAATTGCTGATTGTGCGGTATTTGCTTTTCTGTTTTCGTTTTTTATAGAAGCAGTCAGCGTAGTTGCGGCACTCATCTGCTTTGACATTAACCTGATTTTAGAATCGAATTTTTTGCAATATTCGGCACTTGAACTTTTGACTTTGTTTTTGTTTTATTTCAGAGCAGGACTCGTTATGCTCTCATTCGGAATAATCATTTCTCCGAAAGTTGCTCCAATTATCACCATATCTCTGATTTTTACAGAGTTTTTTGCAGATGTAGCTTTTATGATAAGCAGGGTGTGGCTTCCGTTCAGAGATGCCATAGTGGTGTCAAGACTTATGAACGGTGAAATGGTTCTGTCGGATATGTGGGGCATTATATTAAGAGCATTGCTTATGATGTTTTTGCTTATCTTCTCTTCCTACTTTTTGTATCAGAAAAAGGATGTTTTGAGTAATGTTAAAAAGTAAGCTTGTTTTGTCGATAATACTAATTGTTGCGTGCCTTGCTCAATTGTTCAGTTGTGTATTTCAGGGGAACTTTCAAAATGCCTTTATGATTGGTTTAGCCCCAAACAATTACGGCTTTGAAATTACAAAATTTATGCTGCTTTTGTTGCCCCTATGTTTTATTCTCTTCTTTACAAGCGGCTCAATTGAGAACCTTAAACAAGGCTACGGCAAGATGTTGATTGTACGCAATTATTCAAAAACAGTGCTGATTTTAAAGCGTTGTCTTAACAATTTTATAGCATTGATTTGCATTGTTTTGTTCCAGTTCATAATCTTTTTTGTTGCAAGAGAAAGTATGACTCCCGTTGAAAGCGGAACTCTTAAATCTTTGATTATGTACTTTCTGACAATTTTTTCGCTGATAGTTATTCAGTCTTTGCTTGAAATCAGTATTCCTGCACACGTTGTGAACATAGGAATTTTCATCTATTGCTTTATTGCGTACTATTTGGTTCAGAATTTTGTTGACGCACCGATTTGGAAAATGATTCTCTTCCCGAGTTTGATGTTCGGAATGCAGAACGGTGCTGTGTCGGGCGAGAGCATTTACTACGGATACCTGTTATTCATAGTTGCGTTAAATGCTTTGTGCATTTTCATTCTGAATTTGAGATTTAAGAAAACCGATATTTTTTGAGGTGATATTATGGTAGAAATAAAAAATTATTGTAAAAGTATCAAATCAAGACCAATTTTAAATAATGTAAGTTACAATTTTGAGTACGGCAAAATCTACGGACTTTACGGACACAACGGTTCGGGCAAAACTATGCTTTTGAGAGCAATTGCAGGCTTGCTTGTTCCCGACAGCGGCTCTGTTGTGATTGACGGAAAGGTTTTGCACAAGGATATGTCGTTCCCTCCGAGCATAGGCATCGTGATTGAAAATATGAACCTGTTGCCCCAGTACAATGCTTTTGACAATCTGAAAATCCTCGGCAAAATCAAGAAAACCGCCACCGATGAGGATATTAAAACAGCGCTTGAGCGTGTTGGATTAAAGTCCGATTTAAAGGTGAAAAAGTTTTCGCTTGGTATGAAACAGAGGCTGAATATTGCTCAGGCTGTGTTTGAAAAGCAGAAAATCATCCTGCTTGATGAACCGACAAATGCACTTGATAATGACGGTGTACAGCTGATTTACAAGCTTCTTAAAGAAGAAAAAGAAAGAGGTGCGCTCGTAGTTATCACAACTCATCACAAAGAGGATTTGGAAGAAGTTTGTGATGTTGTTTTGGAAATGACAGAAGGTGAGCTGCATGAAAAGTAAACTGTTTATTCATAAATTTTTCATTGTTCTTTGCATCTCGGTTGCCGCTTTGCTCGGATTGTCTTTCCTTGCCAGGGCGACAATTGTAAATAACAGATTTGAACAAATGGCTGTTGATGAAAAATATCGCCTAAAGGCTTCAGCTGACGGTCAGTTTGTAATTCAGTTTCAAGACGATGAAAACGGAAATTTTTATGCCACTGTCGGCTTGTTTCAGGGCGGATATTACGGCTTGGACGATGCGTATATTCCTACTTCATATGATGAAAATACAAAAATAACCGCTATTGAAAAGGAAGCTTTCAGCGAATTTGATTGTCTGAAAAAAGTTGTTATCCCCAACGGCATTTGTGAAATCAAGGATGACGCATTTAAGGATTCAAAAAATATAACGGAAATTTATATTGCGCCCTCCGTAAATAAGATTGCAAAAACCGCTTTTGACGGCATTGACAACCTTACGATATATGCCGAAAAGGGTTCTTATGCTGAAAAATTTGCGGTTGAAAATAAAATCAATTATAAAAACTATACGACCGAGCCTGAAAATCCGGAGGCTAAAAATACCGATTATTCAAAAATCAGAAACGGTGCGTATTACGGCGAATATTATAATTATGATGTTATCTATGATGACGGCAAGCCCGTGTGCGTAATAACTAACTATAACACAATGTCATCAGAGGAAAAGCTTGAAATTCCTGCACATATTGACGGCTTGGATGTGATTTCAATTGCAGATGACGCAATAAATTACGGCGGTGCAAAGGAAACAGTCGTTCCCGACACAGTAAAATTCATAGCAGATAATGCGTTCAAAGAATCCTACTCCCTTGAGGATATCTACCTGACCAAAAATGTGTCCTACATAGGAAAATCTGCCTTCAAAGACTCAAAAGACCTAACAATCCACGCCCCGACAGATTCCTATGCACACACCTTTGCGACCGAAAATAAAATAAATTTCAAAGCTACAGACGATTAAATCTGATAAGCAATGAATAAATCTTTAAATTTACAGCCCTGTACCCATTTGCAGGGCTGTTTTTGCAAGCAAAGGGTAGATAATGGTACAGTGGCTTTTGGTATAATGTTGATAACAGGTTGAAAGAATTATAAATTTGCAAATTGCAATAGCAAGTTAAAACAGTTTTTTGTGGATGAAATTGCAACCACAGGCACAAAGCATATGCACATTTTCATTTACTCAAAATCGCCGATTCGCTTTTCAACATTGAAGAACAGATTCCCTGTTGCACATATTGATAAAGCTAACGGCAGTGTAATGGAAAATCGTGACTATCTCCGCAAGGAGGGCAAGTGGCAGGGTTCTGATAAGGAACAGACAAACCTTATTGATACTTTTGAAGAGATTGGTAATGTTCCAAAGCCTGTTGATGAAAATTCTCCCGATATGTCTGCTCTGATTGAAGAAATCGAGAACGGACTCGATACCTGCGAAATTATCAAGCTCCATCCAAAATATGCCTTTAGGATAAAAGAGATTGACACACTCAGGCAAACAGTGCTTGAACTTTTATGCTCATGTTGATAAAACAAGCAAACTGAACATTTCACGCACTCTTGATACAAAGCTGAAAATTGATTTGTAATTCCGTGAATAAATTTTCATTTTTCGGAAAATTTACTGTATTTTTAGAACGGATTTTGCGGTAAAAAAGGTGCGAAAATCCTGATGATTACTGATATCTTGTGCCGTTAATTTTCAAGTCGAAAATCACAATTTTTAGAAAATCCGAAAAAAGTTGCCGACAGAGAAAATTTCTGCAAAAAGAAAAAGTCTCAAAAACGGCTTATCTAAGCCATTTTTGAGACATCATACCTTGGCAGGGGCAGAAGGACTTGAACCCTCGGCACGCGGTTTTGGAGCGGCTCAGAAGTGGTATTATCTTGTATCACATAATGCCACAAAGTCCAAAAAATGCAGTAACTACCAGCAATCTCAGGATTTTGCAGCATTAAACAATATTTAATATATTGTTCTTTATTTTCTAAAATTCAGAAAGTTTTTTAGAAAAATTTTTAGAAAACCCTTACAAGATTTCATCAGTCAAAAAACTGCCAATGCATAATATTCAAAATCAACCCCAAAAATCATCGAAAAATAACCCCTAAAACAACCAAAAGCTGAGGACAATTTTCATATCCTCAGCTTTATTTTTTCTGTTTATTCTTTTTTTAATAAATCAAAAAGGGAGGATTCATGATTAGGAATATTTGATACTCGTTTATATTCTTTAATTGCATTAATTAAAGAGTCAACATCTTCAAAATATTCCGTTATAAAAGTTTTACTTTTCACATTTTTATAAGATAAATCTTCTTTACAATAGCTACTTGGTTTCTTTTTAGATTTTTTGTAATCCTCATATTTGTTTTCGTTACAGATAATTAACATTTCAATTTCAGGCGCAGTAATTATATTTATTACATCAATCTTATGTTGGTAGGCTCTGCTGATTTTGAAGTTTTCGTTTCGTGAATCCAGGATTCTTAATACCGTTATTTTGTCATCAAAACCTTTTCTCAGATATTGCTGTTCAAATTTTTGACCACTACGACTTCTAAGTACATCTTCTTCGAGTAAATCTTTTCTGTCAAAAATAAGTTTATTGTTATCCAGCAAAATGTTGATAATAACTTGTTCTGCAGTGCCTTCACATATACATGCTATATATTTAGAAAAATCCATCGTTTCCTCCTAAATGCTATCGCTGATAATAGCATTTTTCAAATCCATATATGCATCGTACATGGGAAGTGTACCTCCCAAAAGACCGCTTTGATATGCTTCACTCTTTTTTATATCATTTCTTTTTAAAATTTTCGATAAGTTTTCTATAGTTATTCCTTGACGATTTCTGACAATATATATATTGTCGTTGCGCTCAAATTCGTCAAGCAATTCAGAATAGTGGGTTGAAAAAATAAGGGTAGCGCCTTTTTTGTTAACCTTTTTATCCATATAAAAACGAATTAAAGTTGATACGATTTCTCTGTTAAAGTGGTTTTCTAATTCATCTATTATTAGATATCCTCCGTTATTAAATATGCGAATAGCGTATAAAAATGTATTGATGCCCTTTATCGTACCGGAAGAGAGATAACGATTTAATTCAGAAAATTGATTCAAAATCATCTCGTTTTTTGACTTAAACTTTAAATGAATATTTGATTTATTTTTTTCTTTATTTATTTTTAAATATTCTATGCTCGGATCAAAAAAAGAAATTAATTCAACAGGACAGTCTTCAGATATATCTAATTCATTAATGTTAGTATAACGGAGCATATCTGTATAATTAATAGATTCTTTGTTTCTTTTATTGAAGGCAACCATAATACTAACATCATCTAAAAGAAATTCAGAATTAACATCGCGAGTAAAATTAGTTTCTATATCTGAGAAATCATATAAGGCTTTTTTTGTCCTAATTTTGGATACATCCTTTGATTTCAGTGTTTCGGAAACAATTTTTAACTTATTATCTTCCTTGGCAATAACAGTATTTAGAAGATTTATCGATTTGTTGTTTTGAGTTTCAGAGAAAAAGAAAGTTTCGAAAGAAACTGTATTATTATCGGCTATACCATCTAAAACTTCTGAACATGTAATACTGTTTATCGGGGTATTGTTTAACATACCAAAAACAAAAGTTATTAATTTTAGCACAGAAGTTTTACCGGAAGCATTGATTCCGGTAAATGAAATAACATTATTTTTATAAAAAGTGTTAGATGGTGTAGAAAATAGTTCGCTCATGTTTTCTGCATTTTCACTATTAACTCTTTGTTGAGGTAAAAAATCAATTTCGCATATTCCGTTAAATAAAGGAAGATCTTTGGCTGCTATTTTTAAAATTTTCATGTGAATTACTCCTACTAATTACGCAATATATGTTTTTATAAGTGTATTATACCACTATAAATGCAATTATTCAAGGATAAAAACGGAAATCACGGTTTTAGATGCAAAAACAAACGATTTTGAAATACAGAATAATTTATATAACGCTGTTTGTCATCAATACTTTCATTGAAAATTATAGCCCAAAAAGGCGGAAATGTTCAATGAAACCGTCCTGTTATTTTAATTTAGCTACAAAAAACAAAATTCATCAACCACAGGGTAGATAATGGGACAGTGGTTTTTGGTATAATATAGTTGACAGATGGGAACATCGGGCAAAAATAAAATTTTATCAAAATATCAAAATGTCATGAGGAAAATTTATGAAAAAATGGTGTGTGTATTATCAGGTTCAGAGGTATGAATTAGTCGATTATGTTTCAGCTGATTTGGAGATTACCGATGAACTTTACGAGAAAATTCAGGAAAACATAGAAAACGGTATTCCTGTCCATAGCGGTGAAGTCGGTGAGGAGCTTGAAAAGCTTGCACAAAAGCATTATGAGAACTATGTGACACAATTTGCTTGTGATGTATGCCGTGGCGTGGTGATTATGACAGCGATGAGGCATATGAAAAGGCACTTGAAGAGGATCGCAAGTACTTTTTTGAGGATGATCCTGATGCCACCGAAGAAGAATACGAAGAACATCTTCAGGAATTCAGAGAGGCATGCAAATGGCATATAGAGGATGATTTATACGAGGATTTCACTTTTGATGATCCCGGCGAGGCAACGAGATTCGCAAAATGTCTAAGCGATGTTCAGTGCAAGAGATATTCAGGCGAAAATTCCGGAAGTCATTATTTTGAATTTCAGGATTACGATGAAGAAATAATTAACTACAGCCTGTGGATCACATTCGATGAAAACGGCTTCGTAATTAATGTGTCTGATATTGACGCACAAGGCTATGAAGGTGAAGATTGCCGACAATCATATACAGATGGATGCGCCCCCGACTACGGCTTCTTAGGAAGCGAAATCCGCCGAGAACTTGCGGAAGATGAATGATTATATTTGTGATGCTAAATTATTTACAAAAAGCCGACCTTTCATAGGTTGGCTTTTTTAGATATCCGCACTTTTTAAATGAACTTTAGTAGAAAACTGCCAATGCATAATATTTAAAAGTCACCTAAAAATCACAAAAAAGTACCCCTGATAATAACTAAAAGTTGAGGACGATTTTTACTTTCTCAGCTTTTTTGAGTGCAGTTCGGCTCCCCGTAAAGACTGTTTGAACACTAAAATTAAACACCTTAGCTTTAATCGGGTTTTATCAATACTTTTATGGAAAATTTCTTCCATAAAAGGCAAAAAAATTTTAGCAAAATCGTTTTACTTTTCTGTTTAGTTGCTTGTGAAAAATTCAAATTGAGATTTCACCTGTTTTAAGAGATTTAATAACTGTTATATTTTGTTATTAAATTCTCCGCAAACCCTTGAAAACACTGGATTTGTCACAGGTGAGTTTTCCCTTATTGTTTCCCTTGTGTTATATCGTCCCACCAGTGTTTACGAACTCTGGTAAGGGCAAATACAAGGGCAAGAAAAATCTATAAAACAGTATAACACAAAATAAAAGTGACATGGTGAACTGATTAAAATGCTTCTAATTTTATTGCAAATGATTGACAGAACGATAAGGAGATTTGATACGATGAGAACGATATTTGCAGAATACAATCCACACAGAAACAGCATTGATGTATATACCAGTGCTGGCTATATGCTCCGCATTGACTGTGGGAAACAGAAAAGAATTTAAAAACAACACCCGGATCAGATTGTGCATTAAATGCACTTGCTATTGATAAACCGCTGGAATATGCAAAATTATATCTTGATGGAACAATGCAGATATGGGTTGATGCAGAAGATTCATTAGAACTATGGTGATTTTTTCAACAGCACTAAAGTTACTTTTTTCAACATCGTTATTGAGAATAGTCATTTTACCGTGCATATATTCAATATCTTTTTATCCATTATAATGAAATCAAGGGCTGGTCTAATTGTGCAGTGTAGTAACATAGTATACAACAGTGCAAAGACATAGTATACAGTTTTATGATAAAATAAATGGCAAGAAAATAGCAAATGAAGGAGCTGTTTT